>NZ_SPQP01000029.1 GCF_004571075.1 Blastococcus sp. TF02A-35 | reverse complement strand
CGGCGCGGTCGCCGCGGGCCCGGTGGAGGTCGGCGAGCTGGTCGCGGCACTGCGCGCGGCCCGGCGCCCGGTCTTCGTCGCCGGCCGCGGGGCGAGGGCGGCCCGCGCGGAGCTGGTGGCGCTCGCGGACCGCTGCGGCGCGCTGCTGGCCACCTCCGCGGTCGCCAAGGGGCTGTTCCGCGGCAGCCCGTGGGACCTCGACGTCTCCGGCGGGTTCGCCACCCCGCTGGCCGCCGAGCTGATCTCCGGCGCCGACCTGGTCGTGGGCTGGGGCTGCCAGCTCAACATGTGGACGATGAGGCACGGTCGGCTGATCGCCCCCGACGCCGTCGTGGTGCAGGTCGACGACGAGCCGGAGGCGCTGGGCGCCCAGCGCGAGATCGCGCTGGGCGTGGTCGGCGACGTGCGCGCGGTGGCCGGGGCGGCCGCGGCGCTGCTGCCGGGCACCGCGGAGGGCTACCGGGTCCCCGAGGTGCGGGAGGCGATCGCGGCCCGCGGGCGCTGGCGGGACGAGCCCTACGACGACGCGGGTGGCGACGGTGTCATCGACCCCCGCACCCTGACCGCGGCGCTGGACGACCTGCTGCCCGCCGAGCGGGTGGTCGCCGTGGACTCCGGCAACTTCATGGGCTACCCGAGCATGTTCCTCGACGTGCCCGACGAGCACGGGTTCTGCTTCACCCAGGCCTTCCAGTCCGTGGGCCTGGGCCTGTCGACCGCGATCGGCGCGGCCCTGGCGCGGCCCGACCGGCTGCCGGTCGCCGCTCTGGGCGACGGCGGCGCGCTGATGGGGGCCTCCGAGCTGGAGACCGTCGTGCGCCTGGGGCTGCCCATGGTGGTCGTCGTCTACGACGACGCGGCGTACGGCGCCGAGGTGCACCACTTCGGCCCGGACGGGCACGCGCTGGGCACCGTCCGGTTCCCCGAGACCGACTTCGCCGCCATCGGCCGCGGCCACGGGTACGAGGCGGTGACCGTGCGCGGGACCGCCGACCTCGCCGGCGTCGCGGCCTGGCTGGCCGGCCCCCGCTCGGCGCCGCTGCTGGTGGACGCCAAGGTCGCCCGGAACGCCCCCTCCTGGTGGCTGGAGGAGGCGTTCAGGGGGCACTGAGCCCACCTCAGCCGGTCTCCTCCAGCACCTCGTGGACGGCGGCGACAACCGCCTCCGGGTCCTCCGAGGGGATCTGGTGCCCGGCGTCCACCTCGACCGTCCGGGACCGTGCCGAGAGGGCAGCCAGGGCCGCCTGGCCGGCGTCCCACGCCGGCGAGCTGCCCTGCCCGCGGCGCAGCACCACCACCGGCGGGTCGCCCGGCAGCGCGTCGACCGAGGCCGCTGCGCGCTCCAGGTCGCCCAGGTCCAGCCGCTCCCCGGCCATGGGCACGCTGCCGAGGTCCTCCGCGCCCGTGCCCCGGACGACGCCGACGGAGGGGTCCAGCGCGTCGACGAGGACCAGCCCCGCAACCCGCTCGGGGTGGCGGTCGGCGTGGATCCGCGCGAGGTACCCGCCGAAGGAGTGCGCGACGAGGACGACGTCGTCCGCGCCGGCCGCGTGCCGCACCACCGCGTCCAGCTCTGCGTCGAGCTCCTCGGCGCCCCGCCCGGCTCTCCCCGGTGCGGCGCTGTCCCCGGTCCCCGGCCGGTCGTAGCGGCAGACCCGGGCCCGGTCGGCCAGCTCGCGGTGCACGTCAAGCCACTGGCGCGCGGACGCACCGTCCCCGATGCCGTTCACGAGGACGACGGCGGGACCGGAGCCGGCGCACCACACCTGCTGTCCCGGGGAGACGGTGGCGGCCTCCTCGCCGGGCACCGGCTCGGCCGGCGAGCCGCAGGCGGTGGCGGCCACCGCGGTCAGCAGTGCAGCGGCCCCCGTCCGCAGCCGCCCAGGGTTCACGACCGGGTCACCAGGCGGTGGTGGCCTGCAGCACCGCCTCCGACAGCGCGCGGGTGCGCAGCTCGGTGACCTGCTGGTACTCGGGGTCGGCGACCATCCGGCTGAACGCCTCCCGCGAGGGGTAGCGCACGAGCAGCACGGCGTCCCACGCCTGGCCGTCCTCGGCCACGAGCGAGGTCGAGCCGTCGCCGGCGTAGAGCACCTCACCGCCGTAGCGGGCCAGGAACGTGCTGCTCAGGGCGTCGGCGTACTGCGCGTACAGCTCGCGGCCCCCCTCGGCGAACCGCAGCAGGTTCAGCATCACCACCGGCCCTCCCGGGTCCTCCTGCAGGTACCGCTTCAGGTCCGCTCCGCGCGGGTCGACAGCCATGCCCGGCACGCTAGCCGGGTAGGGACCCCGCATGCAGCCGGGAGCGGGCCCGCGGGAGAGCACCATCGAGCTGGGCGACGGCCGGACGATGGCCTACGCCGAGTACGGGGACCCCGACGGGATGCCGGTCCTGGGCTGCCACGGCTCGCCGAGCTCGCGGCTGGAGCGGCACGTCGAGGACGCCGAGGACTACCGCCGGTGGGGTGTGCGCCTCGTCGTCCCCGACCGGCCCGGCTTCGGGCGGTCGGACCCGCAGCCCGGCCGCCGGGTCATGGACTGGCCCGACGACGTGCGGCAGCTGCTCGACCGCCTCGGGGTCGAGCGGTTCGCGACGCTCAGCCTCTCCGGCGGCGCGGCGTACGCGCTGGCCTGCGCGCACGTGTTCGGCGAGCGGATGCGGGCCGTGGGGATCCTCGGCGGGGCGCCGCCGCCCGACGTCCCCTGGCCGTGGCCGCGGTGGGTGCCCTCCCGGGTGCGGGTAGGCCTGCACCGGCCCGCCCAGCTGGCGACGGTGCTGCGGCCGGTCTTCGCGCCGCTGGGGCTGCGCCCCGAGCTGATCCCGCGCTACCTGCAGTTCCGGCTGAACGCGGCCGACCGGCGGGTGATCGGCCGGCCGGCGGTGCGGCGGGTCCTGGCCACCACCTTCGCCGAGGGGCTGCGCAACGGCACCGCCGCGCTCGCCGAGGACCGGGCCCTGCTGCTGCGCCCCTGGGGCTTCCCGCTCTCCGCGGTGCGGCAGCGGGTGCACATCTGGCACGGGACGCAGGACTGGCAGGTGCCGCTCGTCCTCGGCCAGGTGCTCAGCACGATGCTCCCGGACTGCTCGGCGCACTGGCTGGCCGGCGAGGGGCACTTCCTCGTCTTCGACCACGCCCGGGAGGTCTACCGGGCGCTGCTGGACTGAGCGGTCAGGCCAGCTGCGCGGCCACCAGCGGCTCGAGGGTGATCGTGGAGTGCCGCTGCTGCAGCATCCGCAGCGCCCACTTGTCGGTGAACAGCGCCAGCAGCTCGCCGCTGGACCGCTGGACCACCTCGGTGCCGCCGGAGGCGGCGATCAGCGGCACCGACGCCTCGTCGGTGCGCATAGCGATGCTGTAGGGCAGCCGGTCCAGGTGCACCGCCGCGTTGAACTCGTGCTCCATGCGGTGCGTCGCCACCTCGAACTGCATCGGCCCGACGACGGCGAGCACGGGGGAGCCGTCCCCCCGGCGGTCGGAGCGCAGCACCTGCACCACGCCCTCGGAGTCCAGCTGCTCGATGCCCTTGCGGAACTGCTTGTGCTTGGCGGTGTCCTTGCTGCGCACGACGGCGAAGTGCTCGGGCGCGAAGGTGGTCAGCGGCGGGTAGGTGACCGGCTTCTCGCTGTAGAGGCTGTCGCCGACCCCCAGCGCGGAGGCGTTGACCAGGCCCACGACGTCGCCGGGGTAGGCGAGGTCGACGACCTCGCGCTCGCGGCCGAACACCTGCTGGGCGTACTTGGTGGCGAACGGGCGCTTGGTGCGGCCGTGGGTGACCACCATGCCGCGCTCGAAGACGCCGGAGCAGATCCGGATGTAGGCGAGCCGGTCGCGGTGCGCGGCGTCCATGCCGGACTGGACCTTGAAGACGAACGCGCTGAACGGGGCGTCGAGGTCGCGCACCGCGCCCTCGGCGTCGGGCCGGCCCACCGGGGCCGGCGCCAGGTCGACCAGGGTGTCCAGCAGCGCGCCGACGCCGAAGTTCGACACGGCCGAGGCGAACAGGACCGGCGTGCTCACGCCGCCCAGGAAGGACTCCTGGTCGTGGTTCTGGCCGGACTCGGTGAGCAGCTCGGCCTCCTCCTGCGCCTGCAGCCAGACCTCGCCCTCCTGCGCGGTCGCCTCGTCGGCGGACAGCAGCTCCTCGGGGGCGATGGTGGCGCCGCCGGCGGTGCGGGTGAAGCGGCGGAAGTCGCCGGTGCGCCGGTCCAGCACGCCGCGGAAGTCGCCGGCGATACCCACCGGCCAGGTGAGCGGGGTGGGCGTGAGGCCGGTGCGGTCGGCGATCTCGTCCATCAGCTCGAGGGCGTCCTTGCCCGGGCGGTCCCACTTGTTGATGACGGTGACGATCGGGATGCCGCGGTGCTTGCAGACGGCGAACAGCTTCATCGTCTGCGCCTCGAGGCCCTTGGCGGCGTCCACCAGCATCACCGCGGCGTCGACCGCCGTCAGCACCCGGTAGGTGTCCTCGGAGAAGTCTGCGTGCCCGGGGGTGTCGAGCAGGTTGATGACGGCGTCGCGGTAGCCGAACTGCAGCGCCGCGGAGGTGATGGAGATGCCGCGGTCGCGCTCCATCTCCATCCAGTCCGACACGGTGCCCCGGCGGCCGGCCTTGCCGTGCACCGCGCCGGCCTGGCCGATGACGCGGGCGTGCAGCGCGAGCGCCTCGGTGAGCGTGGACTTGCCGGCGTCGGGGTGGCTGATGACGGCGAACGTGCGCCGCCGGGCGGCCTCCGCGACCGCGGTCCCGGTCGCTTCACGGGGCGGGGTCGCTGCGGCGGTCACCCCGGAAACGCTACTAGGCGTCAGCCGGAGTACCCGGCGCGCATGTCCTCGACGACCAGCGGCCGGTCGAGGGTCGAGGGGGTGAGCCGCTGCCGCGGCCGGTCGGCGGGGAAGACGGTCGAGGACTCCAGGACGGCGGCGTCGAGGAACCTCGTGGCCGGTGCCGACGGCGACATAGCCGCGGCCGGCGGCTCGCTCCCGGCCCGGGCCAGCGCGAAGCCCCAGTCGCCGAAGCTCGGCACGTGCACGTGGTACGGCGTCGTCGCCAGGCCCGCCGCGTCGAGCGTGGAGACGGTGCGCCAGAACGCGGCCGGGGTGGAGTACGGGCTGCCGGCCTGGACGGTGACCAGGCCGCCCGGGGCCAGCGCGGCGGAGACCAGGCCGTAGAACTCCTGGGAGTAGAGCCGCCCGAGCACCGGGGTGTCCGGGTCGGGCATGTCGACGACGACCGCGTCGAAGCCGGTGGCCGCGGGGGTCCGCAGCCAGCTGAAGGCGTCGGCGATGACCACCTCGACCCGCGGGTCGTCCAGCGCGCCGCCGTTGAGCGCGGCGAGCCGGGTGCGGGCGAGCTCGACCACGTCGGGGTCGAGCTCGACCTGCACGACCTCGCGCACCGAGGGGTGGCGCAGCACCTCGCGGGCGGCCAGCCCGTCGCCGCCGCCGAGGACCAGCACCCGCGCGGGGTCGCGGGCCAGCGCCGGGTGGACCAGCGACTCGGTGTAGCGGTGCTCGTCGCGGCTGGAGAACTGCAGGTCCCCGTCGAGGTAGAGCCGGACGTCGCCGGAGCGCTCGGTCAGCACGATCTCCTGGTACCGGGACCGCTCCACGGCGACCACCGGGTCGTCGTAGAGGCGCTGGCGGGCGGTGGTCTCGATGTCCTCGGCGCGCAGCAGCAGGACGCCCAGCACGGCGGCGGCCACCAGCAGCGCGCCGGTGGCCGCGCGCCGGGCGCGGATCCCCAGCTGCGACCGCAGCAGCAGCGAGGCGACCACCGCGGCGGCGACCAGGTTCACCACGCCGGTCAGCGCCGCGCCGCGGACCTGCCCGGCCAGCGGGAGCAGGACGAACGGCCAGACCAGCCCGCCGACCAGCGCCCCGGCGTAGTCGGCGGCGTTGAGGTCGGCGAGCAGCTTGCCCGAGCCCTCGGCGTCGATGCCCGCCCGGCCGGTCTGCAGCAGCGTCATGAGCAGCGGGACCTCGGCCCCGACCAGCACGCCGATGACGGCCGTCGCCACCAGCAGCACGGCGCTGCTGGTGCCGTAGAAGGAGAACGACACGTAGAGGGTGACCGCGCTCAGGCCCCCGACGACGCCGAGCAGGATCTCGACGGCGACGAAGGTGGCCGCCGGGCGGTGCAGGAACGGCTTGACCAGCAGCGCGCCGGCGCCGAGCGCGGCCACGAAGCCGGCCACGATCAGCGAGGTCTGGGTGATGCCGCCGCCGACGAGGCTCGCCGACAGCGTGAGCAGCACCAGCTCGTAGATCAGCCCGCAGGCCGCGCAGACCGCGACGGCGGCGAGCAGCAGGGGCCGGGCGCGGACCCCCACGGCCGGCACCTGCGCGGCGGTGGTCATGCCGGTCAGGACAGGGCGGCGGCGTTCACCGCGGCGATCGCCACCAGGCTGGCGGCGATCGCCCACGCGGTGCCGGTCATGTGCGGGGTGTTGACCACGTCGCGCAGGTGGCCGGGGACGAAGGCGTCCAGCAGCCGCAGCGCCACCGCCTGCAGGACCACGCCCAGCACGCCGTAGACCGCGGAGTCGACCAGCCCCTGGCCGAGGCTGTCGTCGCTGGTCATGATCGAGGTGACCACGATGATCGCCAGGGCGAGGTGGTTCGCGCCCAAGAGGACCGCCGCGTTCGGGTTGTGGTCGGTGTAGACCTGGGTCCGCAGGTTGCCCGGGGTGAGCAGGTCGAGGGCGAGGAAGCCCAGCGCCAGCACGGCGAAGCCGATGGCGAAGTAGAGCAGCGTCGCGAGGACGCCGTCGCCGAGCGCCCCGCCGTCCACGCTGCCGAACTCCAGCGCCTGCCATGTCGTGGTCACGTCGGGGTCTCTCCTGGCATCTGGGGGGAGGGGGTCGGGTGGGTCACTTGCCGTCGCCCGGGCCGCCGTCGCCGCCGGCACCGGCCGGCGAGCCGGGGCGGAAGCCCGGGCCGAGGAAGGCGAAGAAGCCGCCGCGGTACCGGCCGTCGAGGTCCTCCACCCGCACGGTGCTGCCGTCGGTGGCCGGGCTGACGATGACGATGTCGTCGTCGTAGCGGAGGTACTCGTTGCCGCCGTCGGCCTGCCGCTCGGCGGGGCGCACGGCGTCGGCGATGGCGGCCGTGGTGGTGCCGACCGGGTCGGGCGAGGAGTAGGTGGCGGTGTCGCCGTCCGAGGAGGTCTGCCGGTAGGTGTCCTCGAGGAAGTCCCGGACCTGGGTGCCGCTGCCGCACCCGGTGAGCAGGACGACGGCGGCCACGGCGAGGGCGGCGACGCGGCGGGCGGCGCTCACGGGGCCCACCTGCTGCTGGTCGTGACGACCTCGCCGGTGTCGCCGTCGGGGTAGAGGTGCCAGGTGTCCCACGTCCAGCCGCCCGCGGCCAGGGGCCGGGCGGTGAGCGCGGTCAGCGCGCCCACGCCGCCGGGGAAGGCGCCGAGCAGCCAGCCCGGCTCCGTCGCGGCCCGGGCCCGGAGCCGGTCGGCGGTGGCGTCCAGCTCGGCGCGGGTGGTGCGGGTGACGGCGGAGCTGAGCTCGTAGCCGGCGGACCGCCGGTGGCGGGGGAGCGGCTCGCCGCCGGCTCCCACGGCGTCGCAGGAGATCTCCTCGGTGAGCCGCCGCCCGCCGGCGACGGCGGTGACGACGTGGGAGGCGCCGAGGACGCCGAGGACGATCTCGCCGCCGGCGTCGTGGCTGAGCCGCAGCTCGGCCAGGGCCGCCGGCGCCGGCCGGTCGAGGAGCAGCCCGAGGGCGGCGGCGGCGACGTCGCGGGGTTCCACGGTCAGCAGGTGCAGGGTCACGGCGTCTCGGCGGTGCGGTGGTAGACGGTGAGCTCGCCGCGGCTGACGGCGCGGCCGGTGGAGACCTCCCACGACTGGGTCGGCGCCCAGCGCTCGAAGGCCAGCAGCCCGGTCTTGTCCGCCGTCGCGTAGTCGGCGTAGTCGACGGTGCCGGTGGGCGGCGTGCCGGTGGTGCCCTCGGCGGTGTAGCTCGCGCGGCCGCGCTCGATCTGCCGGTGCACGCGGTCGTCGAGGACCACGTCGCCGCCGGGCTCGAGGTTGGTGCCCTCGCGGCGCATCCAGAGGGTCATCTCCAGGTCGCCCTCGTCGTCCTCGACGGTGAGCCAGCGGCGGCCGGTGGACCCGTCGAGCAGGTGCTCCTTCCAGGTCATGCCGCCCTCCTCCAGGACGATCGTGCCGCGGACGACGTGGTCGATCCCGGCGTAGGTGATCACGTCGCCGACGCCGATCTTGTGCGGGTCGTAGACGTCCGGCTCGTCGGCGAGCGGGTCGACGCGGCGGCGGGGCCCGGCGGCCGCGGCGAGGTTGCGCCGGCGGAGGACGAGGATGACCGCGGCGAGGACAGCCAGGGCCACCAGGACCACGATCAGCAGGACGAGGAGCACGTCGGACATCGAGCGGCCTCCGGCGGTCGGGGACGGGCCGGGTCGAACCTATCGTGCGACCGGGCCGCTGCGGAGGCGGCCGGAAATGGTTCGCCGCACTCAGGATCCTGGGGCACCATGCCCGGCGGACGACCGCACCACCCGAGGAGCACGAGCACCGTGGAACCCCTGACCGAGCAGCAGCTGCGCCGGTCCTTCGTGAACTGCTCCCGCGGGGAGGCCTCCGGGCTCGCCCTGCCCCGCGACTTCGCCGACACGCCGTGGGCCGAGCTGGAGCTGCTGGGCTGGCGCGACCCCAAGGCGCCGCTGCGCGGCTACCTCGTCCTCGAGCGGGACGGCGGCCCCGTAGGGGTCGCGCTGCGCGCGGCCGAGTCGCGGATGTCCAGCCGGACACCGGCGATGTGCCTGCTGTGCCACACCGCGCAGTCCGGGGACGCGATCTCGCTGTTCACCGCCCGGCGCACCGGCGCCGCGGGGCGCAACGGCAACACCGTGGGCACCTACATGTGCGCCGACCTGGCCTGCGCGGTGCGGGCCGGGACGGAGATCCCGCCGTGGCTGCGCGAGCGGGACCCCGACGAGGTCGCGCAGGAGCGCCGGGCGGAGCTCCGCGAGCGCGTGCACGCGTTCGCGGACGCGGTGGAGCGGCCCTGAGCCGGGTCAGGCGGCGAGCGCGCCGGCGTCCTCCGGCTCGGCGACCGGGCGCGCGCGGCGGCGGAGGCGCACGCCGGCCACCGCGGTGAGGGCGAGCACGACCAGCACGGCCGCGTAGATCTCGGCGACGGTCTCCAGGCCGACCGCGCCCGTGACGGCGCCCGCGACGATCGCCGGGAGGCTGAAGCTCAGGTAGCCGACGACGAAGACGCTGGACATCAGGCCGGCCCGGTCCGCCGGGGCGACGCCCGCGCTGGCGGTCGCGACCGCGCCGAGGAAGGCCAGCCCGAAGCCGAGCCCGGAGACGACGGCGGAGCCGAACATGACCACGGTCTGCACGGTGAGCAGCGCGGCGATGGTGCCGGTGACGCCGACGGCGAAGACCGAGGCGCCGGCGACCATCGCCCGCTCGTGCGGGAGGTTGCGGCCGAGCACGGCGCCCACCGCGGCCGAGCCCTGCATGGCGAGCACGAGGAGGCTGCCGACGAGGTGGTCCTCGATGCCGAAGACCGACGCGGCCAGCGACGGGCCGAGGGAGAGGTAGAGCCCGCCGAGCGCCCAGGCGGCGACGATCACGGGCAGCACGGCGAGGAAGGCCGGGCGCTGGGAGCGGGGCACGCGGACGGTGGGGCGCAGCGAGGTCAGCGCGCCGGGTGCCCGCGGCGAGGTCTCCGGGAGCAGTCGCACCGTGGCGGCGGCGAGCACCAGGGCCACGGCGAGGACGGCGAAGACCCAGCGGGTGGGGGTGGCGACGAACTCGACGACCATGCCGGCGCCGACCACGCCGAGGGAGAGGCCGAACCCGGGGGCGGCGCTGTTGACCAGCGGGCCGAGCGGCTTGTCGGGGCGCTGGGTGTCGAGCAGGGCGGCACCGAGCGTGCCGGTGAGGGCGACCATCGCGACCGCCTGCAGGAGCAGCCCTCCGGCGAGCACGGGCCGGCGGCCTACGTGGTCGGACAGCCCGCCGACGACCAGGAGGGCGGCGAGCAGTGCCATGGCGTAGATGCCGAAGACCGTCGTGAGCATCCCGGGGCCGAAGCCGAACTGCTCCTGGTAGACGCGGTACAGCGGGGTCGGGACGCCGGAGGCGGCGAGGACGAGCAGCAGCAGGCCGGCCGCCGTCCAGAAGGCTGGGGTCCTGGAGAGGGTCGGCACGGGCACGACTCCTCGCAAGGGTCGCCGGCGACCGGGCATTCCCGGGTCGGGCGTGTCAGCCCGCGCGGGTGGTCACCTGTTCGTCGGTGGGGCGGGGGAGGACGAGGACTTCGGTGCCGTCGGGCCGGTAGGTGCGCCATCGGCCGTCGGGTTGTCGTGCCACCCGGAAGCCGTGGTGGACCTTGGTGTGGTGGCGTTCGCAGAGCAGTCCTGAGTTCTCCAGCGAGGTGTCTCCGCCGTCGGCCCAGTGGAGGAGGTGGTGGACGTCGCACCAGTGGCTGGGGGCGTCGCAGCCGGCGAAGACGCAGCCGCCGTCCCGGGCCTCGACGGCGCGGCGCAGGTGGTGGGGGACGACGCGGTGGGAGCGGCCGAGGTCGAGGGGCTGGCCCTCGGGGCCGATCACGATGCGGGTGACGGTGCTGTCGCAGGCCAGCCAGCGGGCGCGGGCGGCGGAGATGGTGGCCCCGAACCCGAGGGTCGCGGCGCCCTGCCCGGTGCCGGGGTCGACCAGGTCTCCGATGGGGATGGTGACCACGGCGTGCGGCTTGGAGGTGCGCAGGACCGGCAGATGGCCGGCGGCGAGGGCGTTGTCGCACAGCTGCACGAGCGCGTCGGCCTGCTGCTGGGCGCGGGTTCTCGTGTCCCCGGCGGGGCGGGAGGCCTGCAGGATCGACTCGATCGCGGCTTGGAGCTTCTCCCCACCCACGGCGTCGAGCTCGCCCCGGAAGGACAGGGTGCCGTCGGAGTGCTTCGACAGGGTCAGCGTCCGCTGGTCGGTGGGGTCGGGCTCGGCACCGTCGGGGTCCAGGCGGGCGAGGTAGTGCGCGACCGCCCGGCGTAGGTGCGGGTGGAACTGGGTGCGCGCGACGTCGGTGAGCAGCTCGTCGATGTCGGCCATGTCCACGCCCTGCTCGTGGGCGGCGGTCACGTTCCTCGCGTCGGCCACCGGTGCGATGGCGCCGACCGCCTCCGTGCTCACCTCCCCGGCGGCGGCCGCTCCGGCGAGGACCGGCAGCTGCTCCAGGGCCCGCCCGGTGCGGACCAGCGCGTTCGCAGCAGAGGCGGAGAACCGGGCGTGCCCACGCAGCCAGGACTGCATCGAGGCATTGCCGTCGACCTCCGCGGCATCGGCCAGCTCGCACTGCCGCACCGTGCGCGCCACCTCGGCGTCCAGCCGGTTCTTCAGCACCAGCAGACCACCGAGCCGCTCCAGCAGGGCCGGCCCGAACGCCCCGTCCAGCCGCTCGGCGGACAGCTCGTCGAGAGCCGCCCCCAGAGCCGCTGAACCAGTCGAACGCATGTACGAATCCTACCGGCCACGAGTGCCGGATGCATCATGAATCCCCAGCTCAGGACGCTGTCCACAGGTCGCGGCTTGTCTCGCTCCTGGTGGAGATCCGGTGCCAGCGGCCGCGCGGGCGGGCACGTGTGACTCGGGATGCCTCAACGTCGAACGAGGCCCCCGGATGGGGACCTCGTTCAGCGGCGTACGTGGTGGGTCAGTAGTCGTCAGGGTCCCTGATCTCGTCGCGGCGGAGGTCCTCCCAGGTGACGCGGCCGTCCGGCCACAGAAGAAGCGTGACCTTCTTATGGTCGCCGTCGGCCCCGTTGCGGACGGTGAAGTGGGCGGGCTCGTCCGGAGATGCGACCGGCGTCGCGTTCTCCGAGGAAGCGGTGCTGCTGTCGGCCATCGTCGAGTTCCGGCCGTCGACACCGGCCCCGTCAGGCGTGCGCGGCGGTCAGCCGCTCGAGCGCCGCACGGGGCAGGAAGGCCAGCTGGGCGCGCTTCTCCGGCAGGTCGATCTCCGGTCCCAGCTCGCAGCCGAGCCGCGCCAGCAGACCCAGCGCCCGCTCGTTGCCCGCGTCCGGCTCGACGACGATCCGCTGCACGTCCGGGTTGCCGAGCAGCACCGGCCCGAGAGCGCCGATCAGCCGCGGGGTGAACCCCGGCTCGTGGCTCGACGCGGGAGCCAGGAGCAGGTGGATGCCCAGGTCGCCGGGCTGCGCGGGGTAGGCCTCCGCGACCGGGTCCTCGGCCGGCTCGTAGGTCTGCAGCAGCGCCACCGGCACGCCGTCCAGCGAGAGCAGGTAGGCGTGGTGGGTGGAGAGGGAGTCGACGAACCCGTAGATCTCCCGCACCTGCTCCTCGGTGTGGTCGGTCATGCCCCAGAACCGCGCCCGCTCCTCGCGCACCCACGAATGCACCAGCGGGGCGTCGCGGTCAAGGTCCAGCAGGCGCACGCCGAGCGTGCGGCCGTCCCCGAACGGGCGGGTGCCCTCGACGAGGCGGGCATCGGTCACGGGAGCTCCTCCGGGGTTGCGGGGACGGGGACGAGGCCGCCACGGGCCCACAGCGGTGCCTGGTCCTCGGCGTGCGGGCCCGGCACCCCGTCGGCGCCCAGCGGCACCACCCAGCGGCTGGCGTCGCGGTCGGCGAGGTCCCAGACGTAGCGGGCGACCGGGCCGCGGAAGGACAGGTCGGTGAGGCCGGGCAGGCTCGCGGTCGCGAGCACGCAGTCGGTGTCACCGCTCAGCGGCGTCCCGTCGGCGGGCCGGGCGACGGTGCCCTCCCAGGGCGTGCCGTCGAGGGAGTGGACGGTCCGCAGCCGGTGCGTGGCGCCCCACTCCGGGGTCGGCGCCGACGCGGCGTCGGCGAGCGCCTCCCGGGCCACCTGCACCACGTCGACGCCGTGGCCCGGCAGCACGCGCAGCAGGCGCTCGAGCGCCGTCCCGATCCGCTCGACCGGCGACAACCACGGCGCCAGGACCTCCGGCGCCCGGGCGGGCAGGTGCAGCGGGGCGAGCAGCGGCAGGCCGGCCAGCCGGTGGACCAGCGCCGAGCGCCAGGCGGCGTAGGCCCCGGCTCCCGGGCTGTCGGCGGCCATCCGCCCGTCCCAGGCCTCGACCAGGTCGAACAGCCGGGCGGCGGGCGACCCGTCCTCGGGCCGGCCGCACGTGGCGAGCAGGTCGCGGGCGCCGGTCGGCGGCGCCGCCGTGTCGACCAGCACCGCCGCGAGGTCGTCGACGGTCAGCCCGGTGCGGTCGCCGAGCAGGGCGCGCAGCCGGGCCGCGCGGTGCGGCGGGGCGAAGACGGTGCCGAACGGCGCGACGTCGGGCCGCCGGTCGTTGGCGGTCACCGCCACGCCGTCCCAGGGGGCGTCGTCGGTGACCTGCTGCCCGGCCGGACCCGGGTGGGTGCCCCGCCACGCCGACTCCGCCTCCCAGGCCGGGACCGGGTGCCAGCCGTTCGCGGCCGCCCGGGAGGGGACGCGGCCGGCCACCAGCTGGCGGACGTCTCCGGCGGTGTCGGCGACCAGAACCGCGTTCACCGGCTCGACCCAGGAGGCCAGCGCCTCCTCGACGTCGCCGGCGGTGCGCGCCCGAAGGAGCCGCGGCAGCGCCTCGAACCCGAGGGCGGCGTCGACCCGGCTCGGTGCCCGCAGCGACAGCGCCTCGTCCGCCGACCACGTGGGCACGACGACCGGGCCCCGTGCGGTCTCGACCAGCTCCACCGTCACCGGCTCGCCGTCGCGCACCTCCAGCCGCACCGAGGAGACCGCCGCCGGCTCCCAGCCGTCGGGCCCCTGGGCCAGGACGGCGTCGCCGTCGCGGCGGAGCCGCTCCCGGTAGAGGTCCTGGTAGTCGGCCATGGCGTTGGTGACCGCCCAGGCGACCGTGCCGGTGTGCCCGAAGTGCGCGACGCCGGGGACCCCGGGGAAGGCGAGGCCGACGACGTCGACGCCGTCGGCGACCAGGTGCACCTGCTGGTAGACGCCCGGCCGCTCGATCACCCGGTGCGGGTCACCGGCGACCAGCGGGAGGCCCGACGCCGTCCGGGACCCGGTCACGGCGACGGCGTTGCTGCCCTCCGGCGGCCCGAGGCCGAGCGCGACGGCGAGCTCCGCCCCGAGGCCCGGCCCGAAGGAGCGCAGCAGGTGGCCGCGCCACACCTTGCTGCCCACCGTTCCGAAGAGCACGTGGTTGGCCAGGAAGACGCCCAGCGGGGTCCACGGCTGCCACTCGCCGGAGGTGCCGCCGAGCGCCTGCAGCTCCGGCGACCGCGCGACGCCCTCGGCCATGCCCTCCCGCACGCCCTCGACGTAGGAGCCGACCCACCGCCGCGTCGCCGGGTCCAGTGCCGCGTAGCAGCGGCGCGCGGTGTCGTCGAGGCGGGCGCGGGCGGCGAAGGTGTCCCACGCGAGGCCCGCGGCGCCGACGTGCGCCGCCAGCGTCGCCTCGCTGCGCCACCGCTCGGCCTCCAGCTGCCAGGCGCGGTCGACCGCGGTGACCCGGCCCTGGGCGCGGGCCAGCTCGTCGAGCGACCCGGCCCGGACCGTGGGCACCCCCCAGGCGTCGCGGTGCACGGTCACCGGCCGCTCGCCGGCCCGAACGGCGCCACCGGGTTGGCCAGCGTCCCGGCGTACTGCAGCGACGACGCCTGGTCGGTCAGGTCGACCATCTGCAGCGTGTTGCGCAGCTGCAGCCGGTTCAGGCACGAGTGCGCGAACTCCGGCGTGAAGAGGTCGAACCGCTCGTGCAGCTCCGGGTGCGCCTCGCGGTGCGCGAGCAGGCAGTCGGCCACGCAGCGCCAGAACTCGTCGGCGGGCAGCAGCCCGTCGGTGTCCAGCACGCCGGCCAGGTAGCGCAGGAACCCGTCGAAGACGTCGGTGAAGACCGACAGCAGCCGCACGTCGTCGGGCTCGTGGACCCGGATCCGCTCGATCTCCGGGGGCAGCGGGCGGTCCCCGAACACGGCCACCTCCTCGCCGACGTCCTTCATGAGCACCCGCGCCGGCGCCGAGCCCCGCAGCACGACGATCAGGTTCTCCCCGTGCGGCATGAAGGCGAGGTCGTGGGCGAGCAGGCAGTGGACCACGGGGCGGAGGTAGGCGTCGAGGTACCGGCGCAGCCACTCCCGCGGGGGCAGCCCCGCGTCGGCGACCAGCCCGCCGACCAGCGAGCGCCCCTCGGCGTCGCGGTGCACCAGCGCCGCCATCGTCATGGCCCGCTCGTCCGGTCCCAGCCGCGGCACCGGGCTCTCCCGCCAGAGGGCGGCGACCATCCGCTGGTACGGCGAGCGGATCCCGCGGGCGGCCATCCGGTGGTAGGCGTCGCCGGTGTAGCCGACCGACGCCAGCTCCCGCAGCACGTCGAAGCCGGCGGCGCCGAGCTCGGGGTCGGTGCGGACCACGGAGGCGACCCAGTCGTTGATCGCCGGGGTCGGCCGCATGTAGGCCGGTGAGAGCCCGCGCAGGAACCCCATGTTCTGGATCGCCAGCGCCGTCTTCACGTAGTACCGGTCGGGCCGGTCCAGGTCGAAGAAGGTCCGGATCGACTGCTGCGCCTGGTACCGGTCCTCGCTCAGGCCGACCGGGACCAGGTCGCGCCGGCCGACGTCGGCGGCGAAGGTGACCGCCAGCCGGTGCTCCCACTGCCACGGGTGGACGGGCAGGTAGAGGTAGTCGGCCGGGTCCAGGCCGAGCCAGCGCAGCCGGCCGGCGAACCGGTCGAGGAGGTCCTCGCCCAGCTGGCCGGCGTAGAGCCGCTGCTCGTCCACGCCCTCCCCGCAGGCGAGGTGGGTGTGCTCCCGCCGGGCCGCGACCCACACCAGCCGGACCGGGGCGCCGGCCTCGGGGGCGTAGGCGGCGGTGTCGCCCAGCCCGAAGCCGATCCGCCCGTTGTTGGCGACGAAGGCGGGGTGCCCCTCGGTCATCGAGCGCTCGACGGTCTGCAGGTCGGCGCGGGCCAGCTCCCGGGCGTCGGTGCGGCGGTGGTGCAGCTTCCACGCCACGCCGGCCAGCGTCGCGCTGACCTCCTCGAGGTAGGTGGCGAGCAGGGCGTCGGGGATGCCCAGCTCGGCCTGCAGCTCGTCCACGAGGGCCAGCGCGTCCAGCGGCGCGTCGGCGCCGTCGACGCTCCGGGTCACCGAGGCGGGGTCGACGTCCCAGTGCTCCAGCGGCAGCACCCGGGCGGCGAACCCGTAGCGCACGCCCCCCGCGGTGGACAGCCGCCACCGGGTGCGGCCGAGGGCGTCGGCCGGCCCGTCGGCCGGCTCCGGGGAGACCAGCCGCTCGTGGGCGAACTCCGCCAGCGCCTTGGTGACGACGTGCCGGTGCGCCCGGGCCATCGCCGCCGGCTCCAGGTGCGCCGCGGCGGGGAAGCCGTCCAGCTCGGGCAGGGTCGCGGTCATGCGAGCACCCCGCCCAGCTCGCTGGCGGCGAACGCCTCGGGCGTGCAGGTGCTGAGCACCGCCGTCTTGTGGCCGAGGTCCAGCGGCCCGTGCTCCACGAACCCCGCGGCCCGGTTCTTGGCCCGGATGGCGTCGTTGCGCGCGTCGGGCTCGACGACGACCCGCCGGGCGCCGGGGCGGTCCAGGCAGAAGCGGACGACCGCGGCCATCACCGCCGAGGTGAGGCCGGCGACCGGGGCGGCACCCTCCGCCGGCGGCGCGACCAGCAGGTGCATGCCGACGTCGCCGGGGGCCGCCTCCCACACGCCGGCGAGCTCCCGGTGCCGCGGGTCGTAGGTCTCGGCGAGGAAGGTCGGGACGCCGTCGACCCGGCCGAGCCAGGCGTCGTGGTGCGGGTCCGCGTCGATGGCTGCGTAGGCGTCGCGGACGCCGGCGGGCGAGGCGCCCTGCATGAGCCAGTAGGCCGAGCGGGGGTGGGTCACCCAGGCGTGCAGCAGGTCGAGGTCGCGGCCGACGTCGAGCGGCTCGAGGGTCAGCAGCCCGACCGGGGTGCGGGCCGCCCAGGGCGGGGCGACGGCGCTCACCGGGCGGCTCCGGTGGCCACGAGCGGGCCGGCCGCGAGGTCGGTGCCCTCGGCCACGCCGAACGACTGGTAGGCGATGCGCTCCTCGACCGGGTAGACCTCCCGGCCGGCCATCGAGTTGATGATGACCGAATTCCGGTAGGCCCCCATGCCGAGGTCCGGCGCGATGAGGCTGTGGGTGTGCTCCTCGGCGTTCTGCACGTAGACCTCCCGGCCGGCGACGTCGACGGAGTGGTCGAAGGCGACGTCGTACCGGCCGCGCGCGTCCCACCGGATGCGGTCGCGCACCGGGTCGAGGAACGCCGGCACCTCCGCGCGGTAGCCGGTGGCCAGCACCAGGCCCCGCGTGGTGCGCGCGACCGTGCGGCCCTGCTCCTCGTGGTGCAGCTCCAGGGCGTACTCGCGCCGCCCGGCGTCCCAGCGGGCACCGGTCACCTCGACGCCGGTGAGCAGCGACGTCGGGACCTCGCCTCGCCGTCCCTTCCGGTAGAGGGTGTCGTAGATGGCGTCGACGAGGTCGGCGCTGATGCCCTTGAACAGGTGCCGCTGCTCGCGGGCGAGGACGTCGCGGCGCTCCATGGGCAGGGCGTGGTGGTAGCGGGCGTACTCCGGCGAGGTCATCTCCAGGGTCAGCTTGGTGACCTCCATGGGGAAGAACCGGGGGGCCCGGGTCACCCAGTCGACCCGGTAGCCGAACCGGTCGGCGTCCTCCAGCAGGTCGAGGTAGACCTCCGCCGCGCTCTGGCCGCTGCCGACGACGGTGACGTGCCCGAGGGTCTGCAGCTCCTCCTTGTGCTGGAGGTACTGCGCGGTGTGCCACGCCGGGCCCGGCAGGTCGCGCAGCGGGGCGGGGACCGACGGCACCGTCCCGACGCCGAGCACCAGCCGCCGGCCGAGGTGGACCTCCTCCGCACCGGTCGCGACGACGCGGGCGGTCACCCGGTAGACGCCGTCGGCGTGCTCGACGCGCTCGACGTGGCGGCCCCACCGCAGCGCCGGCAGCTGCGCGGCCACCCACCGGCAGTAGGCGTCGTACTCCGCCCGCAGCGGGTGGAAGTCCTCGCGGATGTAGAAGGGGTACAGCCGGCCGGTCGCCTTGAGGTACGCGAGGTAGGAGTACGGCGACGTCGGGTCGGCCATGGTCACCAGGTCGGCGAGGAACGGGACCTGCAGCGTCGTCCCCTCGATGAGCATCCCGGGGTGCCAGGAGAACTCCTCGGCGCCGTCGAGGAAGACGCCGGACAGCCCGTCCACCGGGGCGCTGAGCGCGGCGAGCCCGAGGTTGAACGGCCCGATCCCGACGGCGACGAAGTCGTGCACCTCGCTCATGCCAGCACCTCCTCGCGGGCGCGGGCGCCGGCGAGCAGGTCGTCCCCGGCCTCGCGGACCAGGTCCAGCACCGCCCGGACGTGCTCGCGCGTGGTGGCCGGGTTCAGCAGGGTGAACTTCAGCCAGGGCCGGCCGTCGACGACGGTGCGGGCGACGACGGCCTCGCCCTCGTCGAACAGCCGCTCGCGGATGCCGGCCACGAGGCGGTCGGCGTCGGCCGGGCCGAGCGGGCCGGCGGGGCCTCCCGGCCGGTAGCGGAAGAGGACGGTGCTCAGCACCGGCGCGCTGTGCACCTCGAAGTCCGGGTCCGCGGCGAGCTCGGCGTGCACCTGGCCGGCGAGGTCGAGGCAGGCGTCGAAGGCCTCGCCGACGGCGTCGGCGCCCATCGCGCGCAGGGTCACCCACAGCTTGAGCGCGTCGAAGCGCCGGGTCGTCTGCAGGCTACGGTCGACCTGGTTGGGCGCGCGCTCGCCGCGCGGGTTCAGGTAGTCGGCGTGGTGGGTGCCGTGGCGCAGCGTGGCGCCGTCGCGGACCAGCAGCGCCGAGGAGGCGACGGGCTGGAAGAAGGTCTTGTGGAAGTCCACGGTCACCGAGTCGGCGCGCTCGATCCCGTCGAGCAGGTGGCGGTGCCGGCGGGAGACCAGCAGGCCGCCGCCGTACGCGGCGTCGACGTGCAGCCAGGTGCCGGTCGCGGCGCAGACGTCGGCGACGGCGGCGAGCGGGTCGATGCGGCCGAGGTCGGTCGTGCCCGCCGTCGTGGAGACCGCCATGACGACGTCGCCGGCCGCGCGGACCGCGGCCACCGTCCGGCGCAGCGCCGCCGGGTCCATCCGGTGCCGGCCGTCGGTCGGCACCGTCACGACCGCGTCGCCGCCCAGGCCGAGCAGGCGGGCGGCCTTCAGGACGCTGAAGTGCGCCTGGTCGGTGGCCAGGACGCGCAGCCGGGCACCCTCGGGCAGGGCGCCGCCGGGCAGCGCGGCGAGCGCCTCGTCGCGGGCGAGCAGCAGCGCGTGCAGGTTGGACTGGGTGCCGCCGCTGGTGAAGACCCCGTCCGCGCGGGGGCCGAGCCCGGCCCGGCCGGCGGCCCAGGCGACGAGCCGGCGCTCCATCAGCGTCGCCGTCGTCGACTGGTCGTAGGTGTCCACGGAGGTGTTGACGGCCGAGGCGAGCAGGTCGGCGGCCAGGGCCGGGATGGCCACCGGGCAGTTGAGGTGGGCGACGTAGCCGGGCTCGTGGAACCAGACCGCGTGCTCCAGGTAGAGCCGCGAGGTCTCCTTCAGCGCGGAGAACGTGTCGCCGAGCGGGGCGTCGAGGTCGACGCCGTCGACGAGGTCCGCCAGGTCCTCCTGCGGGGCGCCGGACCGCGGCCGGCGGACGACGCGGACGCGGTCGGTGAGTGCGCCCAGGGCGGCGGTGACGACCGCGGCGTAGTGGTCGACCGTCGCGCCCGAGAACAGGTGTGCGGTCGGCGGGTGCTCTGTCACGGATGGCCCTTCTCGTAGGTTAGCCTCACCTAACAGCGGCGGACACTACACAGCTCCTGCGACCGCCGCTCGGGGGTCCTGGCGGCGAGGTCGAGAGGGGCACGGCGGTGCAGCACGGCTGGGAGGGCGTGGTGCTGAGGGCGCTGCGCGGCAAGGACTTCGTCCTCACCGTGCGGGGCAGCGAGCGCGTCGGCGAGCAGTACCAGCGGGTGCGCGTCGAGGACGGCGGGCTGCTCGCGGCGTGCCCTCCGCACCCGGCGATGTGGGTCCGGCTGTGGTTCGAGCACGACGGCCGGCCGCACCAGCGGGCCTACACGCTCGTGGACCCCGACCCGGCCGGGGGGACCTTCGACCTGGAGTTCGCCCTGCACGACGGCCCGGCCGCGCACTGGTCGCTGGCCGCGCGGCCCGGGGCCACCATCGACGCGACCGTGCAGGGGACCCGGGCCGAGTCCGCGCCCCCCGGCACGCGGGTGGCGCACCTGGTCGGCGACACCGCCTCGCTGCCGGCGGTCAACTCGCTGCTGGACGCCCACCCGGCCGCCCCGGTGCGGGTGTGGCTGGAGGCCGGGCACCCGTCCGACCGCGACCTGCCCGTCCGCGCCCGGGACCGCCACGAGGTCGTGTGGGTGGACCGGGCCGGGCCACCGGGCGAGGCCCTCCGCGCGGCGGTCCTGGCTGCGTGGACGCCGCCGGGGGCGCTCGACCCGGAGCGGGACTGGTTCTGGGTGGCCTGCGAGGCCGCGACCACCCGCGCGCTGGTCCGGCACCTGCGCCGCGACCTCGGGGTGGGCAAGGCGCGCGTGTCCGGCGTCGGGTACTGGTCGGCCACCTGAGGCCGGCTACTCCAGCTCGACCACCACGTCGTCGCTCTCGCGCCCGGGCGCGGCGTCGAGCCAGGCGTGCACGACGCGCAGGGCCACCTCCGGGTCCTCGGCGACGCCCAGCCGACGGCCGCCGTCGGCCTCCGGGTCGTGGTCGTGCGGGTCGTGGTCGTGCGGGTGGTGGTCGTGCGGGTGGTGGTCGTGGTCGTCGACGACGCCGTCGGAGCAGGCCCGGCACAGCACCCCCACCCCGGTGGTCCAGTCCTCGACGGCCAGCCCCGCCCGGTCGAGCGCGTGCTGGAGCTCGTCGACGGCCTCCTCGCTGCCGCGGACGACGACGCTGGAGGTCGGGACCGGCGAGCGCTCCCACAGCTCGATCTCGTCGAAGACCGGGAACTCGACGCCGTCGGACCGCCGCGTGCCCTGCGGCTCGCCGTCGTGCAGGACGACGTCGCCGAACCGGTGCCCGGACCCCGGCGTGGGCACGCTGGCGATGCGGATGCGCGCCGGGTCGATGCGCAGCCCCCACACGACCTCGGGCTCGTGCACCCGGCCGTCGATCTCGAGGTCGCGCTGCCCGACGTAGCGCACCGGCGGGTTGAGCCGGACCGCGCCCGCGCCGAGGTCGTCGTCGACCGGCTCCTCGCCCGAGCCGCCGACCGGGATGCCGTAGGCGGCCCAGGCACGGCGGGCGGTGGCCCAGTCACGCCGCGCGGTGGCGGCGATGCCGAGGTTCCAGGCGGCCGGCTCCTCGCGCCGCTCGTCCTCGGGGACCAGCTCCAGCGAGCGGGCGTTGTGCGCGGAGGCTGCGGGCCAGTCCCGCCGCCACTTGGCGACCAGCCCGCGGTCGAACCACATGCCGCGGTCCGCGGGGTCCCGGCGCAGCACCTCGGCCGCGATCCGGTCGGCCTCCTCGGCGCGGGCGTCGTCGGCGGCCTCGTCGTCGCCCGCGGAGAGGTCCAGCTCGCGGTACCGGTCCAGCAGGTCGTCCAGGGAGAGCTCGGCGAGGGGGCGGTCGGGCAGGGAGGCGGCCACGGCGCAGATGATGCCGCTCACCGCCCGGCCGGGGGCATCGCCCGGACGGGTGCTCGCACCGGGTGGGTCAGCGGCGGCGGCCCTGGAGCACCCCGGCGACGAGCACCGCGACCGTGCCGGCGGCCACGACCGTGAGGAGGCCGGTGCGCAGCCCGGCGGCGTCGGCGATGACGCCGACCAGCGGCGGCGAGGCGAGCAGCCCCACGCGCAGCAGCCAGTTGATCAGCGCGAGGCCGGCGCCCGCGGGCAGGCCCGGCAGCGAGTCCGCGGCGGCGTAGGCCGCCGGCACCATCGTGGCCGCGCCCAGGCCCGCGACGGCGAAGCCGGCCAGTGTCGAGGGCACCGACGGGAACGCCAGCGCGGCGCCCATCCCGGCCGCGATGAGCACCCCGCCCGCGCGGGTGACCGCCCGCTGGCCGAAGCGGTCGACGACGCGGTCGCCGGTGAGCCGGCCCAGCGTCATCGTCGTCTGCAGCGCCACCAGGCCCAGCCCGGCCACCGCCGCGCCGGCCCCGAGGTCCTCGCGGAGGTAGATCGCGCTCCACGAGGCGCCGGCGTCCTCCACGAAGACCCCGGCCGCGGCGAGCAGGCCCAGCGCGCCGAGCAGCAGCGCGGTCCGGGACCACGGGATGCGCGTCCTCCCCGCCGAGGCGTGCTCCTCCGGCGTGCGGTCGTCGTCGTCCGCACCCGGCAGCATCGCCCGGGCCGACACCAGCGCGACCAGCGCGAAGAAGGCCCCGACGCCTGCGAGGTGCCAGCCCAGGGGCACGCCCAGGCCGGCGGCCGCCGAGCCGATCAGGGCGCCGGAGACCGCGCCGATGCTCCAGAGCCCGTGGAAGGCGTTGAAGATCGACCGGTCGTACCGGCGCTGCACCCGCAGGCCGTGCGCGTTCTGGGCGACGTCGACCACCGCGTCGACCCCGCCGGCGACGAACAGCACGCCGGCCAGGGCGAGCCAGGACGGCGCCGCGGCCACCCCCGCCATGCCCGCGGCCAGCGCCACCAGCCCGTAGGCGGCGACGCGCCCCGAGCCCAGCCGGCGGATCAGCGGCGCGGACCAGAGCGCGGCGACGAGGGCGCCCACCGGGCCGCCGGCCAGGGCCGTGCCCAGGGCGGCGTTGCTGAGGTCGAGGGCGTCCTTGATCTCCGGCAGGCGCGGGAGGACGTTGGTGTAGAGGACGGCGTTGACGAAGAACCAGGTGCCGACGGCGGCGCGGGCGGCCCGCGGCGGGGCCGGCACCGGGGGAGCGGACGGCACGCGCCGATCCTGTCAGGCGCACCGGGACCCGGGCGCGGGTGCCCTCCGAGCTGCGGGGGTGAACCGCGGCCGCGCGGGTAGCCGCCCGGCGTGGACGTGCGCCGACTCGTGCTGGGGGACTGGTCACCGATCGTCCGGGACGGCATCGACGTCCTGCGGCTGGTGCTCGTGGGCGGTGCGGTCTGGTACGCGTTCGCCGGTGACGGCGGCTCGGCAGCGGTGCTCGCCGTCATGGCGGCGGTGACGCTGGCCGCGCGGGCGGTGAACCTGCCGCGGGTCTACGACCTCTCGGTCACCCTGGCGATGGCCCTGCAGGGCTTCGGCGAGGTCTGGGGGCTGTACGACCAGTTCGTCCGCTTCGACGACCTGGTGCACCTCACCCTGCCGATGCTCACCGCGCCGGTCGTCTACATCGCCCTCGCCCGGCTCGACGTCGTCCCGGACCCGCGCCAGGAGACGCACCTGCGGCACTACGTGGGGATCGCCGTCGTCACCGCGGCGCTGGGCATCACGGTGGGCGCGATCTGGGAGATCTACGAGTGGCGGTCCGACGCGTGGCTGGGCACGGACCTCTCCGAGGGCAACGACGACACGAACGGGGACCTCGTGCGCGACAGCCTGGGCGCGGCCACGGGCGCCGCGCTGCTGGTGGTCTGGGCCCGCTTCGGCTGGGGCTCGGTGCGGCGCATCCCGGGCGTCAACACCCACGAGGCGGTCAGCGCCTGACCCACCGATGAGTTCCCCGCCCGGGGGCGGTCCCCATCCCCGGACGCCACCGACCGAAGGAGCCGACATGTCGTTCCAGGCCTACCTCGACGCGATCGAGACCACGACCGGCAGGACCCCGCTGGAGCTGCTCGACCTGGCCGCCGCCCGCGGCTTCGGGCCGACCAGCAAGGCCGGCGACGTCGCCGGCTGGCTGGCCGACGACTACGGCATCGGGCGGGGGCACGCGATGGCCTTCTTCCACGTCCTGAAGAACGGGCCGGCCATCAGCGACAAGCACGTGGGCAGCACCGGCTCGCACCGCGACGAGTCCACGGTGCTGCACCTGGACGGGAAGGCGAACCGCCCCGGCTGAGCCGGCTCAGTCCTCCGCGATCCAGACCGCGGTGTTCGGGGGCAGCGCCAGCGTCCGGCGGGCGGTGTGCGCCACCTGCGGGGCGCTGGAGAGCAGCAGCGTCCCGGCGGTCCGGACCAGCACCGTGTGCTCGCCCATGTTGACCACGCAGCGCACCGAGCGGCCCTCCGCCGTGCTGCGGACGGTCAGCAGCTCCCCGCGGCGGCTCACCGACGCCTCGCCGGCCCCCAGGGCCGGGTGCTCGGCCCGGACGGCGAGCGCGCGCCGGTACAGGTGCAGCATCGAGCTGTCGTCGCGGGCCTGGCGGGAGACGGCGTACCGGCGCCACTCCGCGGGGATCGGCAGCCAGGGCTGGGCCGACCCGCGGGGGGAGAAGCCGACGCCCGGCGTGGCGTTCCACGGCATCGGCACGCGGCAGCCGTCGCGGCCGCTGCGCTCGCCACCGCTGCGGAAGAAGATCGGGTCGCGCTTGGCCTCGTCGGGGACCACGGCCTGCGGGAGGCCGAGCTCGTCACCGGCGTAGACGTAGGCCGAGCCCGGCAGGCTCAGCATGAGCAGCGCGGCCGCGCGGGCACGCGCGTCACCGACCTCGCCGCCGCCGAAGCGGGTCACCTGGCGGTCCTTGTCGTGGTTGCCCAGCACCCACGACACCGGGGCGCCGACCTTGCCGAAGGCGTCCAGCGCGCTGCGCACACCGTCGGCGAAGGACTCGGCCGACCAGCCGGACTTCAGCAGCCGGAAGGAGAAGGCCTGGTGCATCTCGTCGGGCCGCGAATAGAGGGCGATCTCCTCCGGGTCGGCCAGGCACACCTCGCCGACGAGCATCGTGTCCGGGTACTCGTCGACGATCGAGCGCCAGCGGCGCCACACGTCGTGCACCTCGGGCTGGTTCCAGGTCATCGCCTGCTCCGGCCCGTGGCCGAACAGGGTGGGGGAGTACTCGCCCGGGTTGTCGCGCAGCCCCGGGTCCTTGAACAGCCCGTAGGCGACGTCGATCCGGAAGCCGCTGACGCCGCGGTCGAGCCAGAAGCGCAGCGTCCGCTCGAAGTCCTCGGCGACGGCGGGGTCGCGCCAGTTGAGGTCGGGCTGCTCCGGGGCGAACAGGTGCAGGTACCAGCGGCCGTCGGGGGTGCGCGACCAGGCCGGCCCGCCGAAGAGCGAGCGCCAGTTGTTCGGCGGCTCCTCCGACGGCGGGGCGAAGTGGTAGCGGGAGGCCTCGGGGCAGTCCGGGTCGGCCAGCGCCGCCTGGAACCAGGGGTGCTGGTCGGAGGTGTGGTTCGGGACGACGTCCAGCAGCACCTTGAGGCCGAGCGCGCGGGCGTCCTCCACGAGGGCCTCGAGGTCGGCGACGTCGCCGTAGTCGGGGTCCACCGCGCGGTAGTCGCTGATGTCGTAGCCGCCGTCCGCGCCACCCGAGGGGTAGTGCGGGTTGATCCACAGGGCGTCGACGCCCAGCCAGTTCAGGTAGGGGAGCCGGGCGCGCAGGCCGGCCAGGTCGCCGATCCCGTCGCCGTTCGCGTCGGCGAACGAGCGGAGGTAGACCTGGTAGACGACCGCGTCACGCCACCAGGGCGACGCCGCCTGCTCGGGGGCGAACTGTCGCCGCGCCGAGGACCGCACCGTTGCGAGCCGAGCTGCCATGCGCCCTCAATCGGCAGGGTGGGCCGCGGACTTGTGCACCCGTGGGTGCCGAGTGACCCGCGTGGCGGACCGTGACCCGCCCGTGACCCGCCCGTGGCAGGGGTCCGCCGGCAGCCGGCAGGCGTCGGACGCGACAGGATGGCCGCATGGCAGCTGACGGTGCACGGACCCATGACCTCGTCCTCTACGGAGCCACCGGCTTCGTCGGGAGGCTGCTCGCCCGCTACCTGGCCGGCTCCGCGCCGGCGGGGCTGCGGATCGCCCTGGCCGGCCGCTCCCGCGACCGGCTGGAGGCGGTGCGCGCGGAGCTGCCCCCGGCCGGCCGCGACTGGGCGCTCGTCGAGGCCGACTCCGGTGACGCGGCGTCGCTCCGGGCCCTCGCGGAGAGCACCCGGGTGCTGGTGACGACCGTGGGGCCGTACGCGAGGTACGGGCTGCCCGTGGTGGAGGCGTGCGCGCGGGCCGGCACCCACTACGCCGACCTGACCGGTGAGGTGCTCTTCGTCCGGGACGCGATCGACCGCTGCGACGCCGTCGCGGCGGGGACCGGTGCGCGCATCGTGCACGCCTGCGGCTACGACTCCATCCCCTCGGACCTGAGCACGTTCCTCCTGGCCGGCCGGGCGGCCGCCGACGGCGCGGGTGGCCTGCGGGACGTGCGGCTGGTCGCCACGGCGCGCGGCGGGTTCAGCGGCGGCACGATCGACTCGATGCGGGCGCAGGTGGAGGCCCTGCAGGCCGACCCCGCGCTGCGCCGCGTGGTGGGCGACCCCTTCGCGCTGAGCCCGGACCGGGCGGCGGAGCCGGGCACGCCGCAGCCGCGGGACGCCGGCCTGCCCGCGCGGACCCCGGACGGGCGGTGGACGGCGCCGTTCGTCATGGCCCCGTTCAACAGCCGCATCGTGCGGCGGAGCAACGCCCTGCAGGGCTGGGCCTACGGGCGTGGCCTGGCCTACGGCGAGGTCATGGGGGCCGGCCGCGGCCCCCTGGGTGCGGTGACCGCCGGCGCCATCACCGCGGGCCTGGTCGCCACGGTGTCCGCCATGAGCCTGGCCCCGACCCGCGCGCTGCTGGACCGGGTGCTGCCGGCGCCCGGCACCGGGCCGGGCGAGGCGGCCCGGGAGAAGGGGTGGTTCCGGATGGTGGTCGACGCGACCGCCGAGGACGGCCGTCGCTACCGGGCGACCGCTGCCGGCCCGGGCGACCCCGGCTACGCCGCGACCGCGGTCATGCTGGGCGAGACCGCGCTGGCCCTCGCCGTGGACGGCGACCGGCTCCCCGACCGGGCCGGGTCGCTGACGCCGGCGACGGCGCTGGGGGAGGTGCTGGTCGAGCGGCTGCGAGCCGCCGGGCACACCTACGAGGTGTCGGCGGTCTGAGCCGTACCGAGCCGGTGGGCCGGCTCGGTGGTTGAATGTTGAACGACCCGTGCGGTCGCCGGCCGGCGACCCGCACCGGACCTCGGGAGGGACCCCATGCACCTCGGCGTCGACAGCTTCGTCTCGGCCGTGACCGACCCGGCGTCGGGCCGGGTGGTCGGCCCCGAGGAGCGGATGGCCCACCTGCTCGAGGAGATCGAGCTCGCCGACCGGGTGGGCCTCTACTCCTTCGGCATCGGCGAGCACCACCGCAGCGAGTACTACGACTCCGCGCCGCCGGTCATCCTCGCCGCCGCGGCCGCCCGCACCTCGCGGATCCGCCTCGGCAGCGCCGTCGCCGTCCTCAGCGCCGCGGACCCGGTCCGGGTCTTCCAGCAGTTCGCCACCCTCGACCTGATCTCCAAGGGGCGCATCGACCTGGTGGTCGGCCGTGGCTCCTTCACCGAGGCGTTCCCGCTGTTCGGGCTGAGCCTGGCCGACTACGACGAGCTGTTCGCCGAGAAGCTGGACCTGCTGCTGCGGATCCAGGAGTCCGAGCACGTCACCTGGTCGGGGAAGCACCGCCCGCCGCTCACCGGCCAGGGCGTCTACCCCCGGCCCCTGCAGGACCCGCTGCCGATCTGGGTCGGCGTCGGCGGGACGCCGGAGTCGTTCGTGCGGGCGGGCCTGCTGGGGCTGCCGCTGATGGTGGCGATCATCGGCGGCGAGCCCCGGCAGTTCGCGCCGCTGGTCGACCTCTACCGCCGGGCCGGCGCGCACGCCGGCCACCCGCCGGAGCGGCTGCAGGTGGGCCTGCACGTGTTCGGCTTCGTCGCCGAGAGCACCCAGGCGGCCTCGGACACGATCTACCCCGGCTGGCACGAGATGTTCACCAAGGTCTCCCGCGAGCGCGGCTTCGCCGCACCGAGCCGGGCGCAGTTCGACGCGACCAGCGGCCCCGACGGCGCCTTCTTCATGGGCGACCCGGAGACGGTGGCCGAGAAGCTGGTGCGAATCGGCGAGCAGCTCGGCGGGGTGGACCGGGTGGCCCTGCAGATGACCAACCCGCGCCTGGCGCACGCCGACCTGCTGCGCGGCATCGAGCTGCTGGGCACCGAGGTCGCGCCGCGGGTGGCGGCCGCGACGGCCTAGGGCGTGCCGGCCAGCAGCGCCCGCACCGCGTCGAGCGTGTCGGCCTCGGCCGGCGTCTTGTCCGGCCGGTAGCGGAGCACGCGCGCGAACCGCAGCGCCACGCCGCCGGGGTAGCGCGGGCTGCGCTGCGCGCCGTCCACGGCGATCTCGACGACCAGCCCCGGCTCCAGGAGCACGCCCCACGGCGTCTCCTCCCGCGCGTGCGCCGGGAAGGTGGCGGTCTGCCAGTCCAGCAGCTCGTCGGTCATGCCCTTGAACGTCTTGCCGACCATCACCGGCTCGCCGCCGTCGGGGTCGCGGGCGCCGAGGTGGATGTTGGAGAGCTTCCCGGTGCGGCGGCCGTAGCCCCACTCCGCGCCCAGGACGACGAGGTCGAGGGTGTGCACCGGCTTGACCTTCTGCCAGGCCTTGCCCCGCCGGCCGGCGGCGTAGGGCGCGGCGAGGTCCTTGACGACGACGCCCTCGTGCCCGCCGTCGAGTGCGTCCTCGAGCACCCGGGCGGCCTGGTCGGCGTCCGGCCGCTGGGCACCGGGCATGCGCAGCGGGGCGGAGGCGTCGTCGGCGAGCAGGCCGGCGAGGGCGTCGAGGCGGACGTGCAGCGGCTCGTCGAGCAGGTCGCGGCCGTCGAGGTGCAGCAGGTCGAAGAAGAACGGGCTCAGCAGCACGCCGGCGTCGTCGTCCCCGCTGCTGCCGAACCGGCTCATCGTGTCCTGGAACGCCCGCGGCCGGCCGTCGTCGTCCAGGGCGAGCGTCTCGCCGTCGAGGACGGCGGTGCGGCACGGCAGCGCCCGCACCCGCTCGACCAGCTCGGGCACCCCGCCGGTCACCTCGCGCAGCGTCCGGGTCCAGACACGCACGTCGTCGCCGTCCCGGTGCACCTGGATGCGTGCCCCGTCGAGCTTGAACTCCACGGTCACGTCGGGGCCGAGGTCGGCGAGCGCGGCGTCGAGCGAGGAGCCGGGGCCGGCCAGCATCGGGCGCACGGGCCGCCCCACCTCCAGCCGGACGGCGGCCAGCGCGGCCGCGCCGCCGGCGAGCGCGGTCGCGGCGGTGGTGGCCAGGCTCCCCGACAGCATGAAGGCCCGCCGGACGTCGGCGGCGGGGACACCGGACGCCGCAGCCACGGCCTCGAGCACGACGCCCTCGAGCGCGCCCTGGCGGAGCTCGCCGGTGACGAGCCGGACCAGGAACCGCTGCTCCTCGGTGGTGGCGGCCGCGAGGAGGCCGCGCAGCAGCTCCTCCCGCCGGGCCGCGGACCCCGGCCCGGCCGTGGCGGCGAGGTCGGCGAACGCGGCGTCGACGGCGGCCACGGGAAGGGACGCCGCCGCTGCGGCACCGCCGGTCAGCGCGGCGAGCGAGCGCCAGCCCACCCCGAGCCGCCGTTGCAGGGGCTCGCCGGAGAGCCAGGCGGTGACCGCCGGCACCTCGGCCGCGTCCGCGCGGCGGAGCGCGTCGGCGATGAGCGCGGCCTTCGCCGTCCGTCCACGGGCGGCCGCGACCTCGGTGGACGCGGCGACGACCTCGGCGAGCAGCACCCGGCCATCGTGGCAGCCGGCACCGACCGTCGCGTGTCGTCAGCCCGCCCGTGGGCTCGCCGTCCCGACGACGACACGGGGGAGGAGCAGGATCTCGGTGCCGTCGGGGCGCCAGGTGCGCCATCGGCCGTCGGGTTGTCGTTCGACCCGGAAGCCGTGGTGGACCTTGGTGTGGTGCCGTTCGCAGAGCAGGCCTGAGTTCTCCAGCGAGGTGTCTCCGCCGTCGGCCCAGTGGACGAGGTGGTGCACGTCGCACCAGTGCGACGGAGCGTCGCAGCCGGCGAAGACGCAGCCTCCGTCGCGGGCCTCGACCGCCCGGCGCAGGTGGTGGGGCACGACGCGGTGGGAGCGCCCGAGGTCGAGCGGCTGTCCCTCGGGGCCGAGAACGATGCGGGTGACGGTGCCGTCGCAGGCCAGCCAGCGGGCCCGCGCGGCGGAGATCGTGGCGCCGAACCCGAGGTCTGCAGCCCCCTGACCGGTCACCGGGTCCACGAGGTCGTCGATCGGGATGGTGACCACGACGTGCGGCTTGGAGGTGCGCAGGACCGGCAGCCGGCCGGCGGCGAGGGCGTTGTCGCACAGCTGCACGAAGGCGTCGGCCTGCTGCTGGGCGCGGGTCCTCGTGTCACCGGCGGGACGGCATGCCTGCACGAGCGACTCGATCACCGCCTGAGCCTTCTCCCCGCCGACGGCGTCGAGGTCGAAGCGACCGCTGACCGTGCCGTCCGGGTGCTTGGAGAAGGTGAGGGAGCGCTGTTCGGTGGGGTCGGGCTCGGGCCCGTCGGGGTCCAGGCGGTCCAGGTAGTGCGCGACCGCTCGGCGGAGGGCGGGGTGGAACTGGTTCCGTGCGACGTCGGTGAGCAGCAGGTCGATCTCCGCGAGGTCCACGCCCAGCGCGGCCGCTGCCTCCAGCTTCCCGGGCGCTGCCACCGGTGCGATCGCCGCAACCGCTCCGGCGCTCACCTCACCGTCGGCGGCCGCGGTGGCCAGGGCCGGCATCTGCTGCAGCGCGCGCCCGGAGGAGACCAGAGCGTTCGCCGCTGACGCGGAGAACCGGGCGTGCCCACGGAGCCACGCCTTCATCGAGGCCTTGCCGTCGACCTCCGCGGCATCGGCCAGCTCGCACTGCCGCACCGTGCGCGCCACCTCCGCGGCCAGCCGGTTCTGCGCCGTCAGCAGTTCCCCGAGCCGCTCCAGCAGCTGCGGTCCGAACATGCCGTCCAGCCGCTGGGCGGACAGCTCGTCGAGAGCCGCCTCCACGACCTCCGCGGCGTTCGAACGCATGTACGCATCCTAGTCGTCGCCAGTGTCATCCGCAGCACGAATCCGCAGCTCAGCGACCTGTCCGCAGGAGTCGAGGAACCCTTGACGAGGCGGCGGACGCATCGCTCGCCCGGGCGGTCCGTCGAGGCGTAGCGACCGGCGCGAGGGGGAACCGGGCAGGCGGCGCCGCACGACGGGGGAGGGGACGTGGACTGGCTGTCGGACCCCGGGTACTGGGCGAGCCGGCTGGTGTTCACCCGCGGCCTCGCGCTGGTCTACCTGGTCGCCTTCGTCGCCGCCCTGCGGCAGTTCCGGCCGCTGATCGGGACCGCCGGCATGCTCCCCGTCCCGCGGTACCTGGCCCGGACGCCGTTCCGCCGCTCGCCGAGCCTGTTCCACCTGCACTGGTCCGACCGGTTCTTCGCCGCCGTCTGCTGGGTGGGCATCGCGGTCTCCGCCGCGGCCGTCGTCGGCCTGGTGGACCGGCTGCCGCTCTGGGGCTGGATGCTCGCCTGGGGGCTGCTCTGGGCGCTCTACCTGTCGATCGTCACCGTCGGGCAGACCTGGTACGGCTTCGGGTGGGAGTCGCTGCTGGTGGAGGCAGGCTTCCTGGCCATCCTCCTCGGCCCGGCCGACGTCGCCCCGCCCGTGCTGGTCCTCTGGCTGCTGCGCTGGCTGCTCTTCCGGCTGGAGTTCGGCGCCGGCCTGATCAAGCTGCGCGGCGACCCGTGCTGGCGCGACCTGACCTGCCTGGAGTACCACCACGAGACCCAGCCGATGCCCAACCCGGCGAGCCGCTGGTTCCACCACCTGGGCCCGCGGCTGCACCGGGTCGAGGCGCTGGCCAACCACGCCACCCAGCTCGTGGTGGTCTGGGGCCTCTTCCTCCCGCAGCCGGTGGCGACCGCCGCCGCCCTGGTGGTCGTCGTGACCCAAGGCTACCTCGTCATCAGCGGCAACTTCGCCTGGCTAAACTGGCTCACCCTCGTCCTGGCCACCTCCGTCGTCGACGGCCGCGTGTGGGAGGCGGTGCTGCCGGTGGAGCGGCCGGCGGAGCTCGCCGCCCCGCTCTGGCACCAGGTGCTGGTCGTCGTCGTCACCGCGGGGCTCCTCGCGCTCAGCTGGCGGCCGGCCCGCAACCTGTTCTCCCGTCGCCAGGTGATGAACGCCAGCTTCGACCCGCTGCGGCTGGTCAACACCTACGGCGCGTTCGGCTCGGTGACCCGCACCCGGCACGAGGTGGTGGTCGAGGGGACCGACGACCCGCACGCCGGCCCGGACGCGACCTGGCAGGAGTACGAGTTCCGCGGCAAGCCGGGTGACGTCCGCCGGCGGCCACCCCAGTTCGCGCCCTACCACCTGCGGCTGGACTGGATGATGTGGTTCGTCGGCATCGACCCCCGGTACGGCGGGCGCTGGCTGACCGAGCTCCTGCGGCTGCTGCTGGAGGGGGACCGGCCGACGCTGCGGCTGCTGCGGTCCTCGCCCTTCCCGCCGGAGGCTCCGCCGCGGTGGGTGCGGGTGCGGCTCTACCGCTACCGGTTCAGCACCCGGGAGGAGCGGCGGGCGACCGGCGCCTGGTGGGTGCGGACCCCGGTCGGGGTGCTGGTGGGCCCGGTGTCCCTGGAGCAGCTGGCCCGGCGCTCCCGCTGACCGGAAGGCCTGCGCCGGTCGGCGCGGGGCCTGCGGGCGCCGGGCGCCGATCGGGGCGAGGATGGGCGCGTGTCGAGAAGGAGAACGGTCGGGCCCGACGACGCCCGGTCCTGGTTGCTGGTCAACGGTGCGCGCACCGAGCTGTTCGACGTCGCGCACGAGTCGCGCGCCGACCAGGTCGTGCTCGACATCGAGGACGCCGTCGACCCGGCGCACAAGGACGAGGCCCGCGAGGGCGTCCTGCGCTGGCTGTCCGACGGCGAGAAGACGGCGTGGGTGCGGATCAACGACCACGCCAGCCCGTTCTGGGCCGACGACGTCGCCGGCCTGGCCGGATCGCCCGGCCTGCTCGGCGTCATGCTGGCCAAGACCGAGGCCGCCGAGCACGTCACCGAGACCTTCGACCGGCTCGGCGGCGCCACCCCCGTGCTGGCGCTGGTGGAGTCCGCGCTGGGCATCGAGGAGTCGGTCAACATCGCCCGGGCGCGCGGTGCCTTCCGGCTCGCGTTCGGCAGCGGCGACTACCGGCGGGACACCGGCACCAGCGCCGACGACCTGGCCATGGCCTACCCCCGCTCCCGCCTGGTCGTGGCCAGCCGGATCGGTGGGCTGCCCGGCCCGATCGACGGCCCGACGGTGAGCAGCAGCCACCCGGTGCTCCGCGAGCAGACCGCCGTGACCGTGTCGCTGGGCCTCACCGGCAAGCTGTGCCTGGACATGGACCAGCTGCCGGTCATCAACGAGGTGATCAGCCCGACGCCGTCGGACGTGGCGTGGGCGCGGGACTTCCTCGCCGACTTCGACGCGCGCGGCCAGGTCATCCGCGACGGCAGCGACCTGCCGCGGCTGGGGCGCGCCCGCAAGATCGAGCGCCTGGCCACCGTCTTCGGCGTCCAGCCGGCCTGACGTCCCCTCGGGGCCGCGTCCGGGGTGCTCAGCCGGTCTCGCTGACCACCCGGTCGCGGCCCTGGCGCTTGGCGGTGTAGAGGCGGGCGTCGGCGCGGGCGAGCATGTCCGACGGCGTCGGGGTGAGCAGGCCGTCGGTGCTGGCCGCCCCGATGCTGATGGTCACCGGCAGCCCGCCGGTGACCGGCGCCCACGGGTGGTCGCCGACCGCGCGGCGGAGGTCGTCGAGGTGCTGCGCGGCCGCGGCGGGAGCGAGGCCGACCAGCACCAGCAGGAACTCCTCGCCGCCGAGCCGCGCGACGAAGGACCCGGTGCAGCGGGCGTCCCCGGGACGCGGCCCGAGCTCCTGCAGCAGGTCGGCGACGCCGCGCAGCACGCGGTCGCCGGTGTCGTGCGAGCACTCGTCGTTGATCCGCTTGAAGTGGTCGAGGTCCAGCAGCGCGACGGTCACCTGGCCGTCGGCGGCGGCCGGCTCGGCCAGCACGCGGGGCAGCTCGTCGTCGACGAAGCGCCGGTTGTACAGGCCGGTCAGCGGGTCGCGCAGCGACAGCTCCCGGTACCGCAGGCTCTGCTGGCGCGCCTCGGCGGTCTCGTACATCGCCTGCAGGGCGCGGGCCCGGGCGTCGCGGTCGGCCGACTGGAGCTCCATCAGCTCGTCGGCGTAGAGCTTGTGCTCCTCGAAGGCCGCGCGGTAGCGGCCGCCCGCCGCGTGCTGCTCCGCCTGCTCGCGCCGGGCACGCACGCGGATGGACGTCAGACCGTGCCGGTCGCAGCGGCGGACGCACTCGTCGAGGACCTCCTGGGCGCCGGCCAGGTGGCCGCGACGGCGGCGCAGCTCGGCCAGCGTCAGCAGGAAGTCCGCGCCGGCGTCGCCGTCGCGGGAGGCGTCGAGCACCTCCGGGTGCAGACCGGGCAGCATCGCCGCCTCGGCCTCGTCGTGCCGGCCGAGCTCCATCAGCACGCGGCCGAAGGTGTCGAGCTCCCCGACGCGCAGCGGGACGTCGTGCCGCGCGGAGACGGCCTGCAGCCGGGTGATCCAGACGAGGGCCTCGTCGTAGTGGCCGCAGATCGTCTCGCAGTAGGCGCGGTTGTTGAGCACCAGGACCTGGCGGTCGACGTCACCGAGGTCCTCGGCGAGCGCGAGGACGTGGTCGTACCGGGACCGCGCGGCGACGTCCCCGTTGAGCCCCAGGCAGTCGGCCAGCCGGGCGTGGTGGTCGATCCGCAGCTCCGGGCGGGCGTCCTCGCCGAGCAGCTCGGCCGAGCGGACGGCGTGCTCGAGCGCGCGGGACAGGTCGCCGAGCTCCTGGAACACGCCGGCGAGCAGGAAGTGGGCGCGGGCCTGCAGGTGCGCGGCGTCGTTCTCGACCGCCCACCGGAGCACCTCCTGGGCGCGACGGCCTGCCTCGGCGACGTCCCCGCGCTTGCGCTCGATGTCGGCCTGCACCAGCGTGGCGCGCAGCTCGAGCTCGACGAGTCCCAGCTCGCGGGCGCAGGTGACGGCTCGTTCGCTGGGCGGCCCGACGTCCTCCCGCTCGAACCGGGAGACGACCTCGAGGTCGGTGACCGCGGCCGACAGGTCGGCGACGGCGGCCCACAGGTCTCCGGGCGCGAGGCTCCCGGACGCGGGCACGGGGGAGCCGTACTCCTCGTCCGGCCGCTCGGCCACGGTGGTCACAGCACCTCATCGGGCGTCCGGGACCTTTGCTTGAGCGTTTTCCTCGGGTGACCTGCGCCGCACCGGCGCGCCGGTGACCTGCGCATCCGCTCTCCGGCCCCTACACGACGGGGCCTCCGGGAGCCTGGTGCGACGCGCGCCACGCCGACGAATCCACCGCTTCGGATTGTCACGACTGCATAACGACGGCTACCGTGGCGCTGTCCGTTCGGTCGCCACGTCCCCAGCCGGGGAGTCCGTGCGGACGCCGCCGAGTCGCGCGCCGTTCTCGAACTGCGGGCGAGCCGGGGACCCATCGCAGTACTGGGGTGAATCACGCCGCGGGCACCATCCGCGGCGGGTAGGGCACTTCTGAGCCCGAATCCGTCAGCTAACTCGGTAGGCGGCATCGGAAGAAACGGAGAGCCGCCGGATGGCGTGCCCTTGCACGGATGCTCGACCCCGCCTGACCCGGGTGTGCGCCCGGATCTGATCCCGCGCGGCCGTCCCTGACGCCGCGCCGCCGCGGGCGCACCGCCCCGAGCACCTCCGCTCGACCGGCTCCCTGCCGCTTCCCAGGTGCCCCCGCTCCGGCCCGGCCCGGCCGCCGATGCCCGCACACCCGCCGCCGCCTGCGTCCCCCGAAGGACCCGGCGCGCCCGCACTCCACGGAGCACTCGCACCCATGAACCCCCGCACCACCACGTCCGGCCGCTCGACCCGATCGCGTCTGACCCCGCCCACCGCCGTCCGCCGTCCCGGCCTCTACCTCGGCGTCGCCGCCGCCGGCGCGGTGCTGGTCAACGTGCTCGTCGGCGTGGAGCCCCCGGCCCAGGCCGAGGCCGGCACCTCGCAGTCGGTCAGCGTGGCCCAGGAGCTCGGCCTCAGCGCCCAGACCGCGCCGGCCGACATCACGCAGGACCTGCAGTCGCTGGAGCAGCTGACCGCCAGCCGGAGCAGCCGCCAGGCCGAGGAGACCCAGGCCCAGCAGGCCCAGGCGGCCGCGGACCAGGCCGAGCTGGACCGGGTCAAGGCCGAGGAGGAGGCCAAGGCGCGCGCCGAGGCCGAGGCCAAGGCTCGCGCCGAGGCCGAGGCGGCCGCGCAGGCCGCGAAGCAGCAGTCCGGTGCCCGGCAGCAGTCGGCACCGGGCGCCGCGGCGGCCTCCGCCTCCACCGCCGTCGACGTCATCGCCAAGATCAGCAACTCCGCCGGGCCGGTCTCGCCGCGGGTGCAGGCCGCCGCCAACGCCGTGGTGAGCAACGTGCCGGGCGCCGACCGGATCACCCTGGGCGGCACGCGGCCCAGCGCCGCCGACCCGCACGGCCACCCGTCGGGCAACGCGCTGGACTACATGGTCCTGTCCAACTCCGCCCTCGGTGACGCGATCGTCGAGTACCACCGCGCGCACTGGGACGAGCTGGGCGTGGAGTACATCATCTGGGAGCAGCGGATGCTGTCGTCGGCCAACGGCTCCTGGAAGATGATGGAGGACCGTGGCGGCGCCACGGCCAACCACATGGACCACCCGCACGTGAACTACCGCTGACGCCCCCGGGGCAGGGCCGGCCGGCGGGTCAGAGCAGCCGGTCGAGGTCGTCCGGCCCGGGGCCGGTCCCGCCCGAGTCGGGCAGGGGCGAGGTCTCGGGCAGGTCGTCGTCCGGGGGCTCGGCGGCGACCGGCCCCTCGGCGTAGAGGGTGTCCGGGTCTCGGGGGTCGATCTCGCGGGGCACGACCCGGCCCTACCCCGGTCGGCCCCGGGCGACGCCCGTGCCTCAGCCCCGGGCCGCGGCGAGGACCTCGGCCAGCGTCCCGCCGTCCCGGGCGACCCAGGCCCGCCCGTCGCCGGAGAGCACGATCGGACGCTGGATGAGCCGGGGGTGCTCCACCAGCACCCGGACCCAGGCGTCGGCGTCCCGCGGCAGGTCCCGCAGGCCGAGCTCCCGGGCCAGCGGCTCCGACATCCGGGTGACGTCCCAGGGCTGCAGGCGCAGCGCGGCCAGGACGTCCCGGAGCTCGGCCTCGGTCGGCGGCTCGTCGAGGTAGCGCCGCAGGGTGACCTCGACGCCGGCCCCGGTCAGCTCGTCACGGGCGGTGCGGGACTTTGAGCACGACGGGTTGAACCAGACCTCCACCCGCCCAGCCTAGGGCGGGGGGAGGGCCGGCTCAGTGGGCGACGGCGGTGACGACGCCGTCCTGCGGCTCGGCCAGCCGCCACGGCCGGACGGCGAGGAGCACGAGCACGGCGAGGGCCAGCGAGCCCAGGATCGCGACGCCCATGGCCACGGCGTCGTTGCCCAGCACGCCCACGAGCGGCGAGACGGCGGCGCCGACCCCGAACTGGACCGCCCCGAGCAGCGCGGCGGCGGAGCCGGCCGACTCCCCGTAGCCCGCCAGCGCGAGCGCCGGACCGTTGGGCAGCGCGAGGCCGGTGGCGAAGAGCACCGCCCAGAGCGGGATGGCCACGCCGAAGAGGCCGCCGGTGCCGGTCGCGGCGATCGCGAGCATCACAGCGCCCGCGACCGTGCCGCCCACGGTGGCGGTGATCAGGATCTGCGCCGGCGACCAGCGCCGCAGCAGCACCGGGTTGAGCTGCGTGGCCGCGATCAGCCAGACCGCACCGGCACCGAAGAGGAGGCCGAACTGCTGCTCGTCGAGGCCGAACTGCCGCTGGTAGACGAACGACGAGCCGGAGACGTACGCGAACAGGGCCGCCATCGTGAGGCCCGCGGAGAGGATGAGACCGACGTAGACGCGGTCGCGGAGCAGCATCCGGTAGGTGCGCAGGGTGCTGCGGACGCCGAAGCTGCGACGGCGCTCGGCGGGCAGGGTCTCGCGCAGCGCGAGGGACCCGACGACGAGGACGACCACGCCGTACAGGGCGAGCACGGCGAACACCCCGCGCCACGAGGTGAAGCGCAGGACCTCCCCGCCCAGCGTCGGCGCGAGCACGGGCGCGACGCCCATGACGAGGAACAGCCGGGACAGCATCGTGGCCGCGGCGCGCCCCTCGAAGAGGTCGCGCACGATGGCCAGCGCCACCACGCTCGCGGCCGCCGTGCCGACGCCCTGCAGCACCCGCAGCACCCCCAGGGCGGCGATGCCGGGGGCGACCAGCACGAGCAGGGAGGCGACCACGTGCAGGGCCGCGCCCGCCAGCAGCGGGCGCTTCCGGCCGAACGCGTCCGACAGCGGCCCGATGACCAGCTGCCCCAGGGCCAGGCCGACGAGCGTCCCGGTCAGGGTCAGCTGGACCGTGGCCGACGTCGTCTCCAGCTGGCGGCGGATCTCCGGCAGCGCCGGCAGGTACATGTCGATGGTCAGCGGGCCCAGCGCCACGAAGGCGCCCAGCATCAGCGCCAGGGCGGCGGTGCGGGGCGGGCGTGGGGGCGCGTCCGCGGTCGAGGGCGCGGGTGCGGTGACGGTCACGGGGGGCCTTTCGGGGGAACAGCGGTTCGAGCGACCGCCGTTGGCCCTCTCACCGGTTGCAAATACCACCGAGGTGCCGGTTCATTTCGGACACCGGCGTGCCGTTCCGTCAGACCCGCGGGTCCCACGGGTCCTCGGCGCGCCATGCCGTGGGCAGGTGCAGCCCGACCCCCTGCTCCGCGGCCAGCTCCCCGAGCACCCGGAGGGTGACGTCGAGGTCGTCGCCGGCGTAGGGGAGGGCACGCAGCGGGCGGTCGAGCGGGCGGAAGAAGTCGTCCCAGTGGGTCAGCACCACGGTGCGGGCGCCGACGGCCTCCACGGTCTCGGCCCAGTAGTCCCGGATGTAGCCCTCGTCCTGCACGCCGAGCTGCCCGACGCCGAGGTAGGCGACGTCGGCCCGCATCCCGGCCAGGGCGCCGGGCACGAAGCCGGCGCTGCCCTGGACGAGCGCGGTGCGCCCGCCGGCGTGGGCGACGTGGATCGACCACGCCTCGCCGCAGCGGTAGGCGCCGGCGCGCGCCGGCGGGACGACCGGTGCGGTGATCCGGCCGGGGTACCGGTCGGGCGGGCAGTGGTCGGACTCGACGAAGGTCAGGGTGAACGTGCCGAGCCGCACCGGCACCCCTGGTGCGACGACGGTGATCCGCTCGTCGGGCAGGCCGGCGCCGCGCCCGACGTGGGCCGCGGACTCCCCGCCGAGGAGGTCGGCGCCGGTCCGCCGCGCCACGACCGCGGAGTCCAGCGCGTGGTCGAAGTGCGTGTGCACCGGGACGACGGCGCGGAGCCGCGAGGCCTCGTCGTCCAGGCCCAGCCGTCCCAGTGCGGCGCCGATGCGGCCGGCGTCGGGGGCGATCCGGCCCAGCCCGACGCGCAGCAGCGAGGGGCGGGAGAAGAAGCCGTCGGTGAGCACGGCGTGCTCGCCGTCGTCGAACAGCAGGCTGGACACCCCGAGGAAGGTGACGCCCAGGTCGTCGGCAGCCGGCGGGACGTCGAAGAGCGAGGCCCGCGGGCCGAGGTCCGGGCGGCCGGGCTTCATGCGCACGCGCGCACGCTAGCGGTCGGTGCCGGCCAGCAGCCGTTCCACGGCGGGGGAGCGGCGCACCCGGACGCGTCGGCCGGCGCGCTCGGCGGCGTCGAGGTGGTCGAGCACCAGGTCGACCGCGGGCATCGACAGCCCGGTCACCGAGCCCGCGTCGACCCCCTCGACCGGCATCGGCTCGCGGCCGTAGCGCCGGAGGAAGGCGTCGACGGTGGCCGCGTCGACGTCCCCGGCGAGGCAGAGCACCCGTCCACCGGCGGTGTTGAGCAGGCGGACCACTCCGCGCGGTGCCGGGGTCATGCCCGCCAGTCTGCGCTTCCGGGCGGGCAGCGCGGGTGTCGGAGGCGTCGGCGAGACTGCGGCGGTGGAACGGATCGTCCTCGTGCGCCGCGGGGACGTGGTGGAGGCGCACGGGGCGTCGGCGGTCCACCGCCTGCCCGCCGAGCGCCTCCCCGGCTTCGTCCGGGAGCGCGAGCCCGCCGGCGTGCGCTGGGTGTGGGACGACACGACCCGCTGGTACCCCGCCCTGCTCGCCGAGGGAGTGCGGGTCGCCCGGTGCACCGACCTGCGGCTCGCCCACGCCGTCCTGCGGCGGTCGCCCTTCGTCGACCAGCGGCTCCTCGCCGCCGCGTCGACGCCCGGCTGGGACTCCCTCCAGCCGGTGACCGAGACCGAGGCCGCCCTCTTCCCGCTCGAGGACCCCGCCGACCGGCTGGACCCGCCCACCGAGCTCGAGCGCCAGCAGGCGGCGGTCGCCGCGTCGCCGGAGCGCCGGCGGCTGGAGCTGCTGCTGGCCGCCGAGTCCTCGGGCGGGCTGGTCGCGGCGGAGATGACGCACGCCGGGCTGCCCTGGCGGGTGGACGTGCACGAACGGCTGCTCACCGGCCTGCTCGGCCCGCGCCCGCCGGCCGGGCACCGGCCGGCCATCCTGGAGCGGCTGGCGGGCGAGGTCCGCGCGGCCCTGGCGGCGCCGGCCCTCAACCCGGACTCCCCGGCCGACGTGCTCCGGGCGCTGCAGGCCGCCGGGCTGCCCGTCGAGGACACCCGCTCGTGGACCCTGGCGCAGCTCGAGCACCCCGTCGTCCCCCCGCTGCTGGAGTACAAGAAGCTGGCCCGGCTGCTCACGGCCAACGGCTGGTCCTGGCTGGACAGCTGGGTGCGCGAGGGCCGGTTCCGGTCCTGGTTCCTGCCCGGCGGCGTCGTCACCGGCCGGTGGGCGTCCACCGGGGGCGGGGCGCTGTCGGTGCCGGTCCAGGTGCGCCCGGCGGCTGTCGCCGACGAGGGCTGGCGGTTCGTCGTCGCCGACGTCGCCCAGCTGGAGCCGCGGGTCCTCGCGGCGATGAGCGGCGACCTCGCGATGGCCGAGGCGGCCCGGGCCGCCGACCTCTACCAGGGCATGGTGAGCGCCGGCACGGTCGCGACCCGGGCCGAGGCCAAGCTCGGCATCCTCGGGGCGATGTACGGGGGGACGCGCGGCGAGAGCGGGCGCATGATGCCGCGGCTGGCGCGGCGGTACCCACAGGCCATCGCCCTGGTCGAGGAGGCGGCCCGCGCGGGGGAGCGGGGCGAGGTGGTGCGCACGCTGCTCGGCCGGGGGTCGCCGGTGCCCGGTGGCGCCTGGGCGGAGCGGCCGGCCGACCTCGGTGACCCGCCCGAGCCCACCGGGTCGCGGCAGGAGCAGGACCGCCGGCGGCGCGCGTGGGGCCGGTTCACCCGCAACTTCGTCGTCCAGGGGACCGCCGCCGAGTGGGCCCTGTGCTGGCTGGCCGACCTGCGCAACCGGCTGTGGGCGCTCGGCGAGGGCCGGCTGGAGGACCGGCCGCACCTGGTGTTCTTCCTGCACGACGAGGTCCTCGTGCACACCCCCGAGCACCTGGCCGAGCAGGTGGCCGAGGAGGTGCGCCGGGCCGCTGCCGAGGCGGGCCGGCTGCTGTTCGGCGGCTTCCCGGTCGACTTCCCGCTCGACGTCGCCGTCGTCCGGTCCTGGGCGGAGGCCGGCTGAGCGCGTGGGGGAGGATCGCCGTCGTGCGTGCCGCCCTTCCCCGTGCCCGCGGATGACCGACCTGCTGCCCGAAGGGCTGACGGCGGCGACCCTGCTGCTGGTCCTGCTCGCCGCGCTGACCGCGGGGTTCGTCGACGCCGTCGTGGGGGGTGGTGGCCTGATCCAGCTGCCGGCCCTGCTGCTCGTGCCGGGGATGACCCCGGTGCAGGCGCTGGCGACGAACAAGCTCGGCTCGGTGTTCGGCACCAGCACCAGCGCCCTCACCTACTACCGCCGCGTGCGACCGGACCTGCGCACCGCCCTGCCGATGGCGCTGGTCGCGCTGGTCAGCAGCTTCGCCGGCGCCTCCGTGGCCGCCCTGCTCCCCGCGAGCGTCTTCAAGCCGGTCATCGTGGTGGCGCTGGTGGGCATCGGCGCCTTCACGCTGCTGCGGCCGTCGCTGGGTGAGGTGACGGCGCTGCGGCACACCGGCCGCAGGCACCACGGGATCGCCGCCGGCCTCGGCCTGGTGATCGGCTTCTACGACGGCATCCTGGGCCCCGGCACCGGGTCGTTCCTGGTCTTCGCCATGGTCTCGCTGCTGGGCTACGACTTCCTCAACGCCAGCGCCAAGGCCAAGATCGTCAACTGCGCCACCAACCTCGGTGCGCTGCTGTTCTTCGTGCCGCACGGCTCGGTGTTCTGGGGGCTGGGGCTGATGCTCGGCGCGGCCAACATGCTCGGCGGCTACCTGGGCGCCCGGACCGCGACCAGCCGGGGCAGCCGGTTCATCCGGATCGCCTTCCTCGTCGTGGTCACCGCGCTGGTCGTGCGCCTCGGCGTCGACGTCTGGACCGAGAGCGTGGCCCCGGCGCTGGCCGGCTGACGGCGAGGGCGCGCGCGGCGCCCCCGCCGTGCCGGGTCAGAAGGTGAACCGGCTGACGCCCGTGCGCAGCTCGGCGGCCATCCGGGCCAGCTCCTCGACGGCGACCCGGGTCTGCCCCAGGGCCTCGGTCGTCGACTGGGCCGCGGTCGAGACGCCGGTGATGTTGCCGGCGATCTCGCTCGAGCCGCCGGCGGCCTGCAGCACCGACCGGGACATCTCGTCGGTGGTCGCGGTCTGCTCCTCCACGGCGCTGGCGATCGTCAGCTGCGAGTCGTTGATCGTCCCGATCACCTCGCTGATCCGGCCGATGGCGTCGACGGCGCTAGTCGTCTCCTCCTGGATGCCCTGCACCTGCCGGGCGATCTGCTCGGTCGCCAGCGCGGTCTGCTGGGCCAGCTCCTTGACCTCGCTGGCCACCACGGCGAAGCCCTTGCCGGCCTCGCCCGCGCGCGCCGCCTCGATGGTGGCGTTGAGGGCCAGCAGGTTGGTCTGCTTGGCGATGGAGGTGATCAGCTCCACGACCACGCCGATCTCCTGGCTGGACACGCCGAGCTTCTCGACCATCGCCGTCGTGGTGCGGGCCTCGTCGACGGCCGAGGCCGCCACCTGCGCGGCGCGCGCCGCGCTGGTGCTGATCTCCTGGATGGAGGCGCCCATCTGCTCGGCCCCCGCGGCGACCGTCGCCACGTGCCGGCTGACCTCCTCGGCGGCGCCGGAGACGACGCCCGACTGCGCGGCGGTCTCCTCGGCGGCGGCCGCGATCTGCGCCGAGGAGGCGCTGAGCTCCTCCGAGGAGGCGGCGACGGCGTCGGCCGAGCCGGCCACCGCGCCCATGACGGAGCGGAGCTCGCCGAGCGCGCCGTCCAGGGCCGCGGCCGTCCGGCCCAGCTCGTCGCGGCTCTCCAGGCCGGCGGTGCGGGTCAGGTCGCCCTCGGCGAGGGCCTCCGCGGTCGCCTGGACCCGGCGCAGCCCGCCGGTGATGCCGCGGGCGACGAGCACGCCGAGCCCCAGGGCGGCGGCCGCACCGAGCGCGATCACGACGACCAGGACCAGGCGGGTGCGCTCGTACTCGGCCATCGCGGCCTCGGCGCTGGCGGTGGCGTTCGCGCGCCGCTGGGTGGCCAGCTGGTCGATGTCGGCCATCACGCGGGTGGCGACCGGGGTGATGGTGGCCTCGCGCGCGTCGGACCACCCGTCCAGGTCGCGGGCGTCGGCCAGCGCGTCGAGCGCCCCCATGCCCTGGCGGTACTCGGCGATGCCCTCGCGCACCGAGGCGACCAGCGCCCGGCCGGCGGGAGAGGGGTTGGTGGCCAGGTACCGGTCGGCGGCGGCGTCGAGCTCGGCGTAGGCGGTCTCGCGGGCGGCCAGGTAGCGCTCCCGGTCGGCGGCGTCGGTGGCCACCGCGTAGTTGGTGGCGGCCTGGCGCAGGGCGTAGAACTCCGTGCGGACCGACTCGACCTCGGCGGTCCCGACCAGCTGCTTGTCGTACATGGTCTGCGTCGCCTCGGCGGTGTGCGAGAGGCTGCGCACTCCCAGGACGCCGACGGCGACGGCGACGGCCACGGCGACGGCGACGGCCGCCACGATCTTGGTCCTGATGCTGGCGTCGCGGAACGCTGAGCGGACGGGTGTTGCGCGCACGGTGTGCCCTCCGGGGCTCGATCGGTGAGACCGCGGTCGGTCTCGTACACGCTGTATTCGCAGCGCCACGCTGAGTTACGCGCAATCCAATCGGGGCCTCCCTCCAAGGGGGTGGCCGGGGAGGGGCCGGGCGGCCCTCGTCCGGGGACGGCGCGGAAGCCGCCCCGTACGTACGCTCGGAGGCGTGACCGTCGCACCCGGCCCGACCCTGGCCCTCGGGGACCGCTTCGCCACCGAGCTGCCCGAGCTGGCCGTGCGCTGGCAGGCCGAGGAGGCGCCGCAGCCCCGGCTGCTCGTGCTCAACGACGCCCTGGCGACCGAGCTGGGGCTCGACCCGGCCGAGCTGCGCAGCGTCGACGGCGTCCGGCTGCTGGTGGGGGCGGCCGTGCCCGCGGGCGCCACGCCCGTCGCGCAGGTCTACGCCGGCCACCAGTTCGGCGGCTACAGCCCGCGCCTCGGTGACGGGCGGGCGCTGCTCCTGGGCGAGCTCACCGACGCCGAGGGCCGGCTGCGCGACCTGCATCTCAAGGGCTCCGGCCGCACCCCCCTTGCCCGCGGAGGTGACGGGCTGGCCGCCGTCGGGCCGATGCTGCGCGAGTACGTCGTCAGCGAGGCGATGCACGCCCTCGGCATCCCGACCACCCGCTCCCTCGCGGTGGTCGCCACCGGCCGGGGCGTCCGCCGCGAGACCGTCCTGCCCGGCGCCGTCCTCGCCCGGGTCGCGAGCAGCCACCTGCGGGTGGGCAGCTTCCAGTACGCCGCCTCCACCGGCGACGTCGACCTGCTGCGCCGGCTCGCCGACCACGCGATCGCCCGCCACCACCCGGCCGCCGCCGGTGCCGAGCAGCCCTACCTGGCGCTGTACGAGCAGGTGCTCCAGGTGCAGGCCGAGCTCGTCGCCCGATGGATGCTCGTCGGCTTCGTGCACGGCGTCATGAACACCGACAACGTGACGATCTCCGGCGAGACCATCGACTACGGGCCCTGCGCCTTCCTCGACGTCTTCGACCCGGCGACCGTCTACAGCTCCATCGACCACGCCGGCCGCTACGCCTACGGCAACCAGCCGGTCGTCGCCGAGTGGAACCTGGCCCGGCTCGCCGAGGCGATGCTGCCGCTGTTCGCCGACGACTCCGAGGCCGCCGTCGCGATGGCGACCGAGGCCCTGGGCACCTTCCGCGGCCGCTACAACGCGGCCTGGACGGCCGGCATGCGGGCCAAGCTGGGGCTGCCCGAGGGGCTGGACGACACCGTCGCCACGGGGCTGGTCGACGACCTGCAGGCCCTCATGCGGGAGAACAAGGTGGACCACACCACGTTCTTCCGCCGGCTGGGCGACGCCGCGCGCGGCGACGCCGAGCCGGCCCGACTGCTGGTGCTCGACCTGGCCGGGCTCGACGCCTGGCTGGAGCGGTGGCGGGGGGTGGGGCCGGACGCCGCGGTCATGGACCGCACCAACCCCGTCTACATCCCGCGCAACCACCTGGTCGAGCAGGCGCTCACCGCGGCCACCGCCGACGACCTCGACCCGCTCCGGCAGCTGCTCGAGGTGCTGGCCCGGCCGTTCGACGAGCGCCCCGGCCTGGAGCGGTACGCCGAGGCCGCGCCGGAGGCCTTCGGCTCCTACGTCACCTTCTGCGGGACCTGAGTCAGCCCAGCTCGGCGCTGTGGCTGACCGGGTCCTGGTGCTCGGCTCCGGTACGGGAACCGGGTTGACCCGCTTCGCCGACCGGTAGGCCGCGCCAGGGCACGGCTCAACGGTCGGCCGGGCGGCTCGACCCACACTCCACCCAGGACTCCTCGGGGTCAGCCCAGCTCGGCGCGGAGCACGGCTGCGGCCTGCGCGAGCGAGCGCATCTTGCCCGCGGCGGCGGCGCGCGGCAGGTACTTGAGGCCGCAGTCGCTGGAGAGCACCAGCTTGTCGACGTCGACGTCGTCCAGGGCCCGGCGGACCCGGTCGGCGACGACCTCGGGCGACTCCACCTCGGGCGTGGAGAGGTCGAGGACGCCGAGCGCGATGCCCTTGCCGCGCAGCGGCCGCAGCGACGCCGGGTCCAGGTGCGACTGCGCGGTCTCCACGGAGACCGTGTGCGCGGGGGTGTCGGCGAGCTCGGGCAGGAACGAGTAGCCCTCGGGGCGCTCGGCGACCATCGCGGCGTAGCCGAAGCAGAGGTGGACGTGCACCGGCCCGGCGGCGCCCTCGATCGCCCGGGTCAGCGCCTCGGCACCGTACTTCCGGGCGACCTCCGGACGGGCCTGCAGCCACGGCTCGTCCACCTGCACGATGTCGGCGCCCGCGGCGAAGAGGTCGGCGATCTCCTCCCGGACGACGTCGGCGTAGGCCAGCGCGAGGGCGCGGTCGTCGGGGTAGTGGTCGTTCTGGGCCTGCTGCGCCATGGTGAACGGGCCCGGCACGGTGATCTTGACGGCGCGGTCGGTGTGCGCGCGGAGGAACCGGACGTCCTCGACCTGGACCGGCCGCGGCCGCCGGATCTCGCCGACGACCCGGGGCACCGGGATGTCCAGGCCCGACCGGTTGCGCACGCTGCCCGGGTTGTCGAGGTCCAGCCCCTCGAGCGCGGTGGCGAAGTGGTTGGAGTAGGACTCGCGGCGGATCTCGCCGTCGGTGAGGACGTCGAGCCCGGCCTCCTCCTGCGCGCGGATGGCCACCAGCGTGGCGTCGTCCTGCGCCTCGGCGAGGAGCTCCGCCGGCACCCGCCACAGCTCCGCCGCCCGGACCCGGGGCGGGAACTGGTGGCTCAGCCGGTCGCGGTCGATCAGCCAGTCCGGCTGCGGCAGGCTTCCGACGACCATGGTGGGCAGCGGTGGGAGCTGAGCGGTCATCGGTGCCTCCGGGCGGTCGGTGCTGCGGTCGGCTGCGATCCTTCCGCAGCCCCGCTGCCGCCGCTCCCGCGGCTCAGCCGCGGCGGGAGCGCCCGCGCGGACCACCCTGCCGGCCACCCAGCGCGCGGCCCGCGGCC
>NZ_SPQP01000028.1 GCF_004571075.1 Blastococcus sp. TF02A-35 | reverse complement strand
CGCCGTCCCCGAGGGCCGGTACGAGACGCTGGCCGGCTTCCTCACCGAGCGGCTCCAGCGGCTGCCCGAGGAAGGGGACGTCGTCCGCGTCGACGACGTCGAGCTCACCGTCGAGACGGTGCAGGGGACGCCGGTCCCGCTCGCCCGCGCTCCCGCGCCCGGCGGGGGCGCTGCACGGCCGGCAGGTGGTGAACCACGGCGCGATGGGGCGGCCGCAGTCGCTGCACTTCCCGGAGCGGCCCAGGGCGATCGCGTCGGGGAGCAGCTCGGTGATCATCTCGGCGCACTCCTCCTCGACCCAGGCGGCGTCGTCGCTGGTCAGCCCGGCGACGCCGGGGAACTGGCGGAGCAGCGTCTGGGCGTCGCGGGCGGCGGCGGCGGCCTGCTCGTAGTCCTCGACGCTGCCGCCCCGGGGGACGTCGGGCAGCACGGTCTCCGGCAGGACCGGCACGCCGACGGCGTGCTGCAGCGCGGCCTTGGCGAGGACCAGCCACCGGGTGCGCCGCGGCGGGTTGTAGTCGATCGCCAGGTTCACCAGGCGCCACACGGTGCTCAGGTCTCCGGCGGCCCCGAGCGGACCGCGCAGCAGCGGGAGCAGGGCGTGCACGCGCAGCACCAGGCTGGTGACGTCGTCGGCGGTCATCGCCTGGTCGCGGGTGGCGGCGCGTGCCCAGGCCATCCAGCGGGTGAGCGCCTCGGGCAGGTCCACGGGCTCGAAGGCGCCGAGGTCCTCCAGCTCCGGGCGGAGCCGCGGCGCCCGCTTGGGCAGGTCGCTCATCTCGTCGCCGCGCGCGACGGCGGCACCGGCGCCCACCAGGGAGGCGATCGGCTTCAGGCCGCTGACCCCGATGAGGATGCCGACGGTGCCGTGGCCGGTCAGGCCGTAGCGGCCGGCGCGGCCGGCGATCTGGGCGGCCTCCCAGGTGCGCAGCGGGCGCATCTCCTGGCCGTCGAACTTCGTCGTCTCGGCGAAGAGGACGGTCGTGGCCGGCACGTTGATGCCGTGGCCGATGACGTCGGTGGTGACGAGCACGTCCAGCTCTCCGCTGGTGAACTTCTCGATCACCTCGCGGCGGGTGGCCGGCGGCAGCGCGCCGTAGAGGACGCCGACCTTGCCCGGGCGGTGCTGGTCGAGCTCGGCGGCGGCGGCGTAGACGGCCTTGCGGGAGAAGGCGACGACGAGCGTCTGCGGTCGCACGCCCTCGGGGCGGACCGGCGCGCGCAGGACGTCGAGGCGGGAGAGCCGCTTGTGGTTGACGACCTCGACGCGCTCGGCGTCGGAGACCAGCGGCTTGAGCACGAGGTAGGCCTCGGCGGCGGAGATGAGGTGCATCTCCCGGTACTCGCCGGTCAGCAGCAGCCGGGCCCAGTGGTGGCCGCGGTCGGGGTCGGTGACCCAGTGGGCCTCGTCGAGCACGAGCATCTCGCCGCGCGGGGGCGCCTTCTCGACGGTGCAGCAGATGATGGGGGCGAAGGGGTCGATCTCCTCCTCGCCGGTGGAGAGGCCGACGGTGCCCTCGGGCAGCTGGGCGGACAGCTTGGCGTAGGCCTCGTGGGCCAGCTGGCGCAGCGGTGCGGCGTAGACGCCGGAGCCGGTGGCCGCCAGGGCCTGCAGGGACTCGTAGGTCTTGCCGGAGTTGGTCGGCCCGAGGTGGAAGACGACGGTCTCCGGAGCGGTGGTGCGGGCGGGCAGCTCGGGCGCCGCGCCCTCCACCCAGCTCTGCTGGGCCAGCTTCTCCTCGCGGGCGGCGGCGCGGTCGTTCTCCCGGGCCGCGGTGCGGCGGTCGTTCGAGCGCACCCGACGACGGGCGGTGCTGGGCTGGGGCTGGGTCTCGGGCAGGGGGGATCCTTCGCTGTGCCGGGCTGGGTGGTCGGCGCCCCGGGACGGGCGGACCGTGCATTGCACATGACAACACGCAGCGTGCCGGATCCATGCCCGCGGGTGCGGCGGCCGGCTCCGGTCAGGGGTCGTCCGCGTACGGCGGCGCGCTGTCGGCGACCACGGCGCCGCGCTCGCCGAGGGGCTTCTCCGGTCCCATGGTCGAGTCGCGCTCGGTCTGCCGCTCGGCCTCGGCGTTGACCGCGGCCCCCACGATCACGAGCAGGACGGTGAGCCACAGCCAGAACATGCTGATCGCCACGCCGGCGAGCGACCCGTAGGTCGAGCTGTAGCCGCCGAGGTGCTGGACGTACAGGAACAGCACGGCGGTCGAGGCGAGCCAGAGCAGCGTGGCGAGGGTCGCGCCGCCGCTGATCCACCGCCAGCGGGCGTCGGTCCGGTCGGGTGCGTAGCGGTAGAGGACCGCGAGCACCGTGGCCATGAGCGCGGCGAGCACCGGCCAGGCGAGCAGGTTCGCCGCGGTCCGGACGGCACCGGGCGCCTGCGCGAGGGCGTCGTCCAGCCGGCCGGACAGCGTGATGGTCGCGCCGACGAGCAGCGCGCCGCCGACCACGATGGCCAGCCCGATCGCGCTGCGGCGGAGGAGGCCCCGCGACTCCTCCTCGCGGTAGGCGAGGGTGAGCGCGTCGACGAGGTAGGTGGCCGCGGTCGTCGCGGTCCACAGGGCGACGAGCAGCCCGGCCAGCCCACGCCAGGTGACCAGCTGGGCCGAGGCCTGGGTGATGGTGGTGAGCTGGTCGCCGACGACGGGGTCGAGCTCGTCGGGCAGCAGTCCCGTGAGCTCGGAGAGCTGGCGGAGCGCGGCGTCCGGGCTGTTGACCGCCCCGTAGACCGACAGCGCGGCGATGAGCATCGGGGCCAGCGACAGGAGCGCGAAGAAGGCGATCCCGGCGCTCAGCACCTGGAGCCGGTCGCCCAGCACCTGGGCGGTGGCGCGCCGGGCGATCTGCGCCCAGCCCCGCAGCGGGATGTGGTGCGGTGACGTGGCGTCGTCGCCCACGTCGGGAGCGCGGGTGCGGGTTCCCTCCGGCATGCCCTGCTGTGTTCCCCGGGCGAGCGCCCGGGAAGCGGTCAGGCGCTGATCGAGTCGGCGCGCTGCACGCGCACCCGGCGCCGCTCGCGCTCGGACAGCCCGCCCCAGATGCCGAACCGCTCGTCGTTGGCGAGGGCGAACTCCAGGCACTGGGCGCGCACCGGGCAGCCGGAGCAGACCCGCTTGGCGTCGCGGGTCGAGCCGCCCTTCTCCGGGAAGAACGCCTCCGGGTCGGTCTCGGCGCAGAGGGCGTCCAGGCGCCACTCCTCGGCCGACGCGGGCGCGGCCTCGGGCCACACGGTCTCGGCCTGCGGGGCGGCGTCGTCCCACTCCTCGGCACCGTCCCACGTGCCGGGCTGCTCCCACCCGGGGGTGGCGTCCCACGAGGGCGCGGCGTCCCAGGCGGAGGGCTGCCACGAGGGCGCGGCCTCCCAGGCGGGCTCGGCGTAGGCCAGCCGCGGGGCGGCCGCGGTGGCGTCGTGGACGAGGGTCAGGGACGGGCGGGAGAAGGAAGGCACGGGAAGCTCCTCGGTCGGCGTCTGGGTGACGGACCGGTACGGCCCGACTGCTGTCCGTGACGTTACGGAGACCTTCGCGGGCTGCGCACTGGCAAGAAGCGGACGAAACCGTGTCGGTCAGTTGGAGACATCTGTGGCCGTGCAGGTCAGGGGCGCGCGAGCCTGGCGCGCAGCGCGGCGACGACCATCCGGTGGTCCTCGAGCTGGGGCAGCCCCGAGACGGCGACGACGCCCACCGGCCCGACGTCGCGGACCAGCAGCGGGAACGCGCCGCCGTGCGCGGCGTAGCGCGCCGGGTCCAGACCGAGCTCCGCCTCGAAGGTCGTGCCGCGCTCCCGGCTGGCCTGGCCGACCAGCAGCGAGCTGTGCCCGAAGCGGTGCACCACCCGGGACTTCCGCTCGATCCACGAGGCGTTGTCCGGCGTCGCCCCGGCCAGCGCGGCGCTGAACAGCCGGTGCCCGTTGCGGGTGACCTCCACGGCCACCGGTGCGGCCACCTCGCGGGCCGCGGCGACCAGCGCGCAGCCCAGCCCCCAGGCGTCGTCGTTGGTGAAGGAGCGGAACTGCAGCTCCGCCTCCTCGGCGGTCAGCTCGGCGACGGTGGGGAAGGGGGCGGCCATGCGGCCGACCCTAGGCGGTGGCCCGGGCCGCCGGCGCGGCTGCGCCCGGCCGTCGGCGAGAGGGTTGACCGCGAGGGGGGTGGCCCCCGACGCTCGGCCGGTGACCACACCGGAGTCGGGGTACGCGCCCGTGAACGGCCTGCAGATGTACTACGAGGTGCACGGCTCCGGCGGCACGCCGCTGGTCTGCCTGCACGGCGGCCTATTTCGACATCGACCAGCAGTTCGGTGCGCTGATCCCGGGCCTGGCCGCCGGCCGCCGGGTGGTCGCCGCCGACTTCCAGGGGCACGGCCGGACCAACGACCTCGACCGGCCCCTGCGCAGCGAGCACCTGGCCTCCGACGTCCTCGGGCTGCTCGACCACCTCGGCATCCCGCAGGCCGACGTGATCGGCTTCAGCGTGGGTGGCGCCGTCGCCCTCCACCTGGCGGTCCACCACCCGGAGCGCGTCCGCAAGCTCGTCGTCTCCTCGGCGTCGTTCCACCCCGACGGCGACCGCGGCGAGAACGACGAGGCGGTCGCCGAGATGACCGTCGACATGATCGCCGGCACCCCCATGGAGGAGGCCTACCGCGCGAAGTCGCCGCACCCGGACCAGCTGCAGGGCCTGCTCGACAAGCTCGGCGCGTTCGACCGGGGCTTCCCCGGTGGTCCGACGCCGACATCGAGGGCATCGCCGCTCCGACGCTGATCACCGTGGGCGACTGCGACATGGTCAGGCTCGAGCACGCCGTCCGCTTCCTGCAGCTGCGCGGCGGGGACGTCAACGGCGACTTCGACGGGGTCCCGGCGTCGCAGCTGGCGGTCTTCCCCGGGACGACGCACTTCTTCGGCCTGGCGCGCACCTCGCTGGTGCTCGACGTGGTGCTCGGCTTCCTGGACGCCCCCGCGGGCTGACCGGCGGCGCTCAGGCGTTGCGCACGGCGGCGGCGGACTGCAGGCCGAGCTCCTCGACCGACACCTCCCGCATCTCGACCTTGCGGACCTTGCCGGTCACGGTCATGGGGAACTCGTCCACCACCTTCACGTACCGGGGCACCTTGTAGTGCGCCAGCCGGCCGCTGCAGAACTCGCGCAGCGCCTCGGCGGTCAGCGGCGCCGCGCCCTCGCGCAGCCGCACCCACGCCATGAGCTCCTCGCCGTACCGCTCGTCGGGCACGCCGATCACCTGCGCGTCCACCACGTCGGGATGGCTGAACAGGAACTCCTCGATCTCCCGCGGGTACACGTTCTCGCCGCCGCGGATGACCATGTCCTTGATCCGGCCGACGATGTTCAGGTAGCCGGCGTCGTCCATCACCGCGAGGTCGCCGGTGTGCATCCAGCGCGCCCGGTCGACCACCTCGGCCGTCTTCCCCGGCTCGTCCCAGTAGCCCAGCATCACCGAGTAGCCGCGGGTGCAGAACTCGCCCGGTGTCCCGCGCGGCACGGTCAGCCCCGTCTCCGGGTCCACGACCTTCACCTCGAGGTGCGGGTGCACCCGTCCGACGGTGGTCGTGCGCCGGTCCAGGTCGTCCCCGGCGCCGGTCTGGGTGGACACCGGCGAGGTCTCGGTCATGCCGTAGCAGATGGTCACCTCGGTCATGCCCATCTCGTCGACCACCCGCTTCATGACCTCCACCGGGCAGGGCGAGCCGGCCATGATCCCGGTGCGCAGCGACGAGAGGTCGTGGTCGGCGAAGTCGGGCAGGGCGAGCTCGGCGATGAACATGGTGGGGACGCCGTACAGCGAGGTGCACCGCTCGTCCTGCACCGCCCTCAGCGTCAGCGCGGGGTCGAAGGCGGGCGCGGGGACCACCATCGTCGCCCCGTGCGAGGTCGCGCCGAGGTTGCCCATGCCCATGCCGAAGCAGTGGTAGTAGGGGACCGGTATGCAGATGCGGTCGGCCTCGGTGTAGCCGCAGCCCTCGCCCACGAAGAACGCGTTGTTGAGCAGGTTGTGGTGGGTGAGCGTCGCGCCCTTGGGGAAGCCGGTCGTGCCGGAGGTGTACTGGATGTTGATCGGGTCGTCGGCCGACAGCTCCGCCTCGCGGCGAGCGAGCAGCCCGCGGTCGGCGGCGCGCCCGGCGGCCGTCAGCGCCTCCCACTCCGGGGTGCCGAGGAAGACGACCTCGCGCAGGTCCGGGCAGTCGGCGCGCACCTCGGCGACCATGGCGCGGTAGTCGCTGGTCCGGAACTGCGGCGCGGCGACGAGCACGGAGACGCCGGCCTGCCGCAGGACGTAGGCCAGCTCGTGCGTCCGGTAGGCGGGGTTGATGGTCACCAGGACCGCCCCGAGCTTCGCCGTCCCGTACTGGACGAACACCCACTCGGCGCAGTTGGGCGCCCAGATGCCGACCCGGTCGCCCTTCTGCACCCCCAGCGCGTCGAGCCCGAGCGCGCAGGCGTCGACGTCGGCGACCAGCTCGGGGTAGGTCCACCGGCGGCCGGTCGCGCACTCCACCAGCGCCTCGTGGGCACCGACCCGGGCGGCGGTCCGGTCCAGGTTGGCGCCGATGGTGTCGCCGAGCAGCGGCAGCGTCGAGGGGCCGTTCGCGTACGACGGCAACGTGGTCGCGGTCACACCACGAGCCTAGGGAGTCCACCCGCCCGTGGCAGCCCCGCGAAGGGCTCCCTTGTGGCGCAGGTCACTCCGCCCTACGCTGCCGAGCGGCTACGGGCGGTCACGACGGGGTGGCCCGCCCGGCCCGGCCCGCTGCGCGGGGAGGAGATCCATGTCGGTCGTCCCGCACTCGTCCGAGACCGTGACCGCCCGGGTGCCGGTCCCGCGGCTGAGCCCCGAGGGGCACGACCCCCAGAGCACCGTGCGGGTGCCCGTCACCGGACCGCTCCGGCGGCTGCTGGTCTGGTACGGCGTCGCCAGCCTCGGCGTCTACCTCGCCCTCGGCGCGGTCAACAGCGTCCTGCTGCCCCTGCAGGTGGAGGCGGTCGACCCGGCGCAGAAGGCGGCCAACCTCGCCATCGTCACCGCGGTCGGCGCCGTCGGCGGGATGGTCGCCCAGCCCATCGCCGGGCTGCTCTCGGACCGCACGCGCAGCCGCTGGGGCCGCCGGGCGCCGTGGATCTTCACCGGTGCCCTGCTGGCCGCCGGCGCCATGGTGGTGCTCGGCGGGATGACCGGCCTGGTGGGGATCGGTGCCCTGTACCTGCTGGTCATGGTCTCACTGAACATCTACTTCAGCCCCAAGGCGGCGGTCATGCCCGACCGGGTGCCCCGGGGCGTGCGCGGCCTCTTCTCCGCCTCGGGCGGCCTGGGCGTCCTGGTCGGGATCACCGGCGGCATGGGGCTCGGGGCGGTGCTCTCCGGCACCCCCGCCGTCGGCTACTCCGTGCTCGCCGTCGTGATCGTCCTGGCCGCCGGCGGGTTCGCGCTGTTCAACCCCGACCACGACAACCGCGGTGAGCCGCGGCCGCCGCTGCAGTGGACGGCGTTCCTCAGGACCTTCTGGGTCAGCCCCCGCCAGCACCCCGACTTCGCGTGGGGCTTCCTCGGCCGGCTGCTCACGCTGACCGGCTACTACATCACCACGACGTTCCAGCTCTACGTGCTCCAGGACCACATCGGCCTCGGGGACGACGCGGTCGACGCCATCCCGCTGATCTCCGTGGTCAGCCTGCTCTCCACGCTGGTGAGCACCGTGGTGGGCGGGCCGCTCAGCGACCGCATGGGGCGGCGCAAGCCGGTCGCCGTCGCCGCCGGGCTGCTCATCGCCGCCGGGCTGGTCGCCCCGTGGGTGATGCCCACGATGACCGGCATCATCGTCTTCGCCGTCCTGGCCGGGCTCGGCTTCGGCTCCTACCTGGCCGTCGACCAGGCGCTGCTCACCGAGGTGCTGCCGACGACGGAGGACAACGGCCGCTACCTCGGCGTGCTGAACATCGCCGTCACGCTGCCGCAGGCGCTGGCCCCGGCGATCGCCGGGCTCATCGTGAGCGTGCTGAGCTACGCCGCGCTCTTCCCGATCGCCATGGTCGTCGCCGTCGCCGGGGCGCTCGCCGTGCTGCCGATTCGGTCGGTGCGCTGAGCGGCGCCGGCCTCAGGTCAGCCTGCGGACGACGGACAGCGGCAGCACCCGCATCGCGACGCCGATCGGCACCCACGGCCAGGCCGGGACGTAGGCCTTGGCCCGCCGGGCCTCGATCGCCCGCACCATGGCCCGCACGCCGGTCGGGGTGTCGACCATGAAGCGCGTGCGCTGCTGCACGTGCTCGTTCATCTCCGAGCGGATGTAGCCGGGGTAGACCACCGACACGTCCAGCCCGGGGACGCTCTCGGAGCGCAGCCCCTCCGCGATCGCGGCCACGCCGGCCTTCGTGGCGGCGTAGGTGGTCATCGACCGCCGCATGCCGCGCAGCGCCGACATCGACGAGATGAGCACCAGGTGGCCGCGCCGCTGGCGGCGGAAGATCTCCAGGGCGGCCTCGGTCTGCGCCAGGGCGCCGACGAAGTTGGTCATCGCCGTCTCCCGGTTGGCGTCGGCCCGGCCGGTGCCCAGGGGGGCGCCCTTGCCGAGGCCGGCGTTGACGACCACCCGGTCGATGGTGCCGAACGCCTCGGCGAAGCGGGCGAAGACGGCCGGGACGGCGTCGGCGTCGGTGACGTCGAGGGCGGCGGTCTCCACCCGCCGTCCGGTCGTCGTGCGGATCTCCTCGGCCAGGGCGTCCAGGCGCTCGGTGCGGCGGGCGCACAGCGCCAGGTCGTAGCCCAGGGCGGCGAACTGCCGGGCCATCTCGGCGCCGAGCCCGGCGCTGGCGCCGGTGACGAGGACCGTGCCGGTGCTCATGACTTCTCCCCGTCCCGCTCGGCGCGGTGGATGCGGGCGCCCATGCCGAGCATCTGTCGGTCGTAGAGCGGGCGGGCCAGCCGCTTGGTCCAGTAGGCGACGCGGGCGTTGCGGTCGGGCAGCACGAGGAAGCGCCTGGCGTCGACCGCGGCCAGGACCCGCTCGGCGATCTCGTCGGCGCCGAGCTTCGAGCGCTCGATGAGCCGGGTGGCCACGGTGCTCATCAGCGGGTCGTCGTCGCCGAGGGAGGCGGCGAGGTTGGTGCGGAAGAACGTCGGGCACACGACCGAGACGTCGACCCCCCACGGGGCGAGCTCCCACCGCAGGCTCTCGGAGAGGGCGACGACGGCGGCCTTCCCGGCGTCGTAGGACGTCATGGCCGGCGGGTGCACCAGCCCGGCTGCCGAGGCGACGTTCACCAGGTGGCCGGAGCCCTGCTCCTTGAACAGCGGCACGAAGGTGCGGCAGCCCGTCACCGCACCGAGCACGTTGACGTCGAGGACCCGGCGCCAGTGCTCGCCGCCCAGCCGGTCGATCCGGCCGCCGGCGGCGATGCCGGCGTTGTTGACCAGGACGTCGAGGCCGCCGAGGTCGGTGCGGACGCGGTCCAGCGCCGCGGCCCAGTCGGCCTCGGAGGTGATGTCCAGCCGCTGGTAGGTCGCGCCGGCCGGGACGTCGGCGGAGGCGGCGAGGTCGGTGACCAGCACGCGGTCGCCGCGGCCGGCGTAGCGGGCGGCCAGCGCCGCACCGAGGCCGGAGGCGCCCCCGGTGACGAGCACGCGCCGGGCGGTCATCGCGTGGCCCCGGTCGGGGTGCGGAGGGGGAGAGGCATGCGGGCACGGTACGGAAGCCCCGGGCGGGTCACGGCAGGGGGAGCAGTGCGCACGCCCGGTCGACCGCCGCGCGGACCGACTCCGGGTCGGTGGCCGTGACCACCACGCCGAAGACCATCCGCCAGGCGAGGGCGACGTCGGACGGCGTGAGGCCGGGGTCGACCCGGCCGGCCGCCTGGGCGGCGGGCAGCGCCCGCTCGACGAGCGCGAGGAGTCGGTCGGCCCCGTCGTACTCCGGCAGGCTGCGCCGGGCGTCGATCACCATCTCGACGAACGCCGTGGTCCCCATGGCCTGCGCGACGAGCTCGCGCCACAGCCGTTCGAGCGCCCCGTCGTCCGCCGGGGCGACGGCCGCCTCCAGGTCGGCGAAGTTCTCCTCGAACACGGCGAACGCCAGGTCCAGCCGGGTGGGGAAGTGCCGGTAGAGGACGCCCTGGCCGACGCCCGCCTCCCGCGCGATGGCGCTCAGCGGCACCCGGTAGCCGCGCTCGGCCATGACCCGGCGGGCCGTCTGCAGGATCGCGTGCCGGTTGTCCGAGGCCGCCGCGGGACCACGGTTGACTCGCCCGCCCGTTGTGGCCATGCTCACACCCTAGCGAACCGGACAGCGTTGTCCGGATGGACGGGAGGGGCACCGATGGCCGGGCAGCACTTCGACCACACCTACGACGTCGTGGTCGTGGGCAGCGGCGGCGCCGCGCTCGCCACGGCGATGGGCGCCGTCGACGAGGGGCTGAGCGTGCTGCTGGTCGAGTCGACCGACAGGTGGGGCGGCAGCACCGCGATGTCCGGCGGCGGCCTCTGGCTGCCCGACAACCCGCTGATGCGCCGCGCCGGTGTGGGTGACTCCCGCGAGGAGGCGCTGGCCTACCTCGAGGCCACCGTCGGTGACGAGGGCGTGTCCACCTCCCGCGCACGCAAGGAGGCGTTCGTCGACGGGGTCGAGGACTTCGTGACCACCGCCGAGCAGTTCGGCATGGTCTTCGCGCGGGCCAAGGACTATCCCGACTACTACCCGGAGCTGCCGGGCGGCAAGGTCGGGCGGGCCGTGGAGGTCGAGCCGCTGGACTCCCGGCCGCTGAGGGAGTGGTGGTCGACCCTGCGCAACGCCGTGCCCCTCCCGGCGAAGACCGACGACGTGTGGCTGCTCGGCCGGGCCTGGTCCACGCCCGGTGGCTTCGTGCGCGGCGCCCGCTTCGTCCTCCGCGCGCTCGGCGGGCTCGTGCGCGGCCGGCGGCTGGTCGGCATCGGCGTCGCGCTCGCGACGGCGTTCGGCACCGCCCTCCTCGTGGAGCGCGGGGTCCCGCTCTGGCTGAGGTCGCCGCTGGAGGACCTGCTCCTCGACGGGGACCGCGTGGTCGGCGTGCGGGTCCGGCGCGACGGCACAGAGCTCCGCATCCGCGCCACCCGCGGCGTGATGCTGGCCGGGGGCGGGTTCGAGCACAACCGCGACTGGCGGCAGAAGCACCACGGGATCGACGGAACCCCGTCGGGCAACCCGGGGAACCTGGGCGGGCCGATCGAGATCGCCCAGCGGGCCGGCGCGGCGGTGGAGCTCATGGACGAGGCGTGGTGGGGGGCCTCCGTCGCGCCGCTCCCGGGGTCGGCCCCCGGCTTCATCGTCGGCGAGCGGTCGATGCCGTTCTCGATCATGGTCGACGCCGCCGGGGAGCGGTTCGCCAACGAGTCGGAGTCCTACGTCGACCTCGGGCACCACATGCTCGCCCACGGCGCGGACGGGCCGTACTGGCTGGTCGCCGACGCCCGGCACGCGCACCGGTACCTGCGCACCCACGCGCTCGACCCGCGCGCGAACAAGGCCATGTGCGCGGCCGGGATCATGGCCAGGGCGGACACGGTCGAGGAGCCGGCGGCGACGCTCGGCGCGCCCCGGCTGCGGGCCACCGTCGACCGCTTCAACGCCTTCGCGCGCAGCGGCGTCGACGGTGACTTCGGCCGCGGCAACTCCGCCTACGACCGCTACTACGGCGACCCCACCGTGCGGCCCAACCCGAACCTCGGCCCGCTGGAGAAGGGGCCGTTCACCGCCTTCCGGGTGGTGGTCGGCGACCTCGGCACCAAGGGCGGCGTGGTCACCGACGCCGAGGGCCGCGCGCTGCGCGAGGACGGCTCGGTCATCGAGGGCCTCTACTCCGCCGGCAACAACTCGGCGTCGGTCATGGGGCGGACCTATCCCGGGCCCGGCTCGACCATCGGCCCGGCCACCGTCTTCGGGCTGCGCGCCGCCCGGCACATGGCCCGCCGCAGCGCCTGACCCGTCACCCCCGACCGCCCGGCGTGCGACCGCGCGCCGGTACCCACACCCCAGGAGACATGCGTTGACCACCAGCACCACCGGACGTCTCGCCGGCAAGGTCGCCTACGTCACCGGTGCAGCCCGTGGCCAGGGCCGCGCGCACGCCGTGCGGCTCGCGGCGGAGGGCGCCGACATCATCGCGATCGACAACTGCGAGAAGGCGGCGACGACCTCCTACGACGGCCCTACCGAGGAGGACCTGGCCGAGACCACCCGCCTGGTCGAGGCGCAGGGGCGCCGGATCCTGGCGCGCAAGGTGGACGTCCGCGACCTCGACGGCCAGCAGGCGGTGGTGAAGGACGGTGTCTCGGAGCTCGGCCGCCTCGACGTCGTCGTCGCCAACGCCGGCATCTGCTCGGGCTCGATGTCCTGGGAGATCCCGGTCGAGAAGTGGCGGGAGACGATCGACACCAACCTCACCGGCACGTTCTTCACGGCCAAGGCCACCGTGCCGGTCCTGCTGGAGCAGGGCACCGGCGGCTCGATCATCATCATCAGCTCGGTGGCCGGCCTGCGCGGGCTGCCGTTCCTCGCCGACTACGCGGCCAGCAAGCACGGCGTCGTCGGCCTGGCCAGGACGATGGCCAACGAGCTGGGGCAGCACAACATCCGGGTCAACACGGTGCACCCGCACGGCGTGGCCACCGGCATGATGCCGCTGGAGATGATGGAGCTGGCGCAGCAGAACGCGACGACCCTGGCGCCGATCCTGATGCAGGCGCTGCCGGACCCGGTGTCGCAGCCGGAGGACATCGCCAACGCCGTCGCCTGGCTGGCGTCCGACGAGGCCCGCCACGTGACCGGCATCCAGCTCCCGGTCGACCTGGGCACCCTGGCGCGCTGAGGTGGCGGCGCTGGACCTGCGGGTGCGGCTGCTGGGCCGCCTGCTGCGGCTGTCGTCGGTCGCGTCGATGGACGCGGAGCGGGTCGCCCGGGTCCAGGGCCGGTCACCGGGCCACAACCCGGTGACCGACTGGCTGCTCGGCGGGGTGGCGCCGGGGGTCGTGCTCACCGACGGCGTCGCCGCGGGGGAGGTCGGCCCGCTGGAGGTGCGGGTCCACCGCCCCCGCGGAGCGGTCGGCGACCTGCCGCTGGTGGTCAACTTCCACGGTGGGGGCTGGGTGGTCGGCTCGCTCGACCAGTCCGACTGGCTGTGCAGCAACGTCGCCGCCACCACGGGCGCCGTCGTCGTGTCGGTGGGCTACCGGCTGGCGCCCGCGCACCGCTGGCCGGCCGCGGCCGAGGACTGCTACGCCGCCCTGGTCGACGTCGTGGCCCGCGCTGGGGAGTGGGGGGCGGACGGGCGGCGGGTCGCGGTCATGGGTGACAGCGCCGGCGGCAACCTCGCCGCCGTCGTGAGCCTGATGGCCCGGGACCGGTCGGGGCCGGCCATCGCCTTCCAGGCGCTGCTCTACCCCGCGACGGACCTCACCTTCGGCAGCCCGTCGATCGAGGAGAACGCCGACGCGCCGATCCTCACCCGGGCCGACATGGTCGCCTACCGCGACCACTACCTGGGCGGCCAGGAGCGGGACCACCCGTACGCCTCCCCGCTGTTCGCCCCCGACCACGGCGGGCTGCCGCCGGCGCTGGTGCAGGTCGCCGAGCACGACCCGATCCGCGACGACGGCCTCCGCTACGCCGCCGCCCTGGCGGCGGCCGGCGTCCCGGTGCGGACGACGACCTACGTGGGGATGCCGCACGGGTACCTGGCCTTCCCGAACCTGTGCCGGAGCGCCCCGCAGGCCCTCGCCGAGCTCTGCGCGGAGCTGCGGGGCGCGCTCGCGGCGACCACCGGCGCGTAGGCGGGCGGGTGACGGCGGTCCCGGGCGACTAGCGTCGGTGCCCATGCCGAGGAAGTCGTCCGGGACCGTTCCCGCCCAGACCGTCCGCGAGCTCGGCCTGCCCGGTCGGGCGGTGACCGCGTTGACCCGCGCGGGCATCACCGCCGTCGACGACCTCGCGTCGCTGACCCGCGCGGAGCTGACCGCGATCCCCGGGCTGGGTGCCGGGATGGTCGCCGCCATCCGGGCGGTCGTTCCCGAGCCGGTCGGCACGCTGTCGCCGGCGGAGCGGGTGCGGGCCCGCCCCGAGGAGGAGGAGTCCCCGGACGCGCCGTCGATCCCGTCCTTCGCCTCGCTGCGCGACGCGCGCCGGCGCACGCCCCTGGACCTGCTGCTGCCCCCGCCGGCCGAGGGGCCCGAGCCGGAGCGCGCGCCGGCGGCCGCCCCCCGGACGGCGCCGCTCCCGCCCGCCACCCGCCCGCCGGAGTGGGCCGACCTGTGGCACCTGGGCCTGCGCGTCGCCCGCTGGTGGCTGCACCAGCCGGTCCGGACGGTGCGCCGCCTGCTGGGCTGACCGGGTCAGGACCCGACCGGCTGCTCCTCCGCCTCGATCTGGGCGTTCCACTCCTGCTTGGTGGCCTGCCAGCGGTCCTCGGTGTCGCCCCGCCGCCAGTAGCCGGAGATCGAGGTCCACTCGGGCGCCAGCCCGCAGGCCTGCCGCACGTGCCCGCGCAGCGCCCGCACCGCGTAGGCCTCGCCGTGCACGAACACGTGGCCCCGGCCCTCGGGCAGCGGCGCGCCGGTGACAGCCTCCACCAGCGCCTCACCGGGAGCCCGGCCGCCCCGGTGCACCCAGCGGAGGTCGACACCGGGCGCCGCCACGACGTCGGGCTGCTCCTCCTCGGGGCCGGCGACCTCGACGAACACGAGGCCGCGGGAGCCGGCCGGGAGCTGCTCGAGCGTGGCCGCGATGGCCGGCAGGGCGGCCTCGTCACCGGCGAGCAGGTGCCAGTCGGCGTCGGGCCGGGGGGCGTAGCCGCCACCGGGGCCCATGAACTGGATGCGGTCGCCGGGCTGCGCGGCGGCCGCCCAGGGGCCGGCGAGGCCCTCGTCGCCGTGGTGCACGAAGTCGATGGTCAGCTCGCCGGCGGCGGCGTCCCACGCGCGCACGGTGTAGGTGCGCGTGACCGGCCACTGGTCGGCCGGCAGGTCGGCCCGGACCTGCTCCACGTCGTAGGGCACGCCGTAGGTGGCGTCCACCGGCGGGAAGAGGAGCTTCACGTAGCGGTCGGTCTGGTCCCCGTCGGGGAAGCCGGCGAGGCCCTCGCCGCCCAGGACGACGCGGATCATGTGCGGGGTGACCCGCGAGGTGCGGACCACCTCGCCCACCCGCGGGGTGCGCTTGCGCGGCGGTCGTGCGTCGCGGTCGCGGCGTGGCTCGGTCATGGCTGCTCCGTTCCGGCGCCCTGGTTAGGCAGCCCTTACTGACCACGACGCTACAACGGGTACCTGTACGCACCGGCGGGCGCGGGGGCCGGAAGCCCCTAGGCTGCCGACGTGACCGATCCCGGGGGCCCGGCGCTGGCCAAGACGCGGCTCCGCGAGCGCCTGCTGGCCGGCCGGCTGGCGCGGCCCCTCGCGGAGCGCGCCGCGGCCGCCGACGCGGTCGCCGCGGCGCTCGTCGGCTCGCTCGCCGGACGGGTGTCGACCCTTGCCGCGTTCGTGCCGGACCCCGAAGAGCCCGGCCACGGCCGGCTGCCCGAGGCGCTCACGGCGCTCGGGGCGCGGCTGCTGCTGCCGGTGGTCCCGCCCAGCGGCCGGGTGCTCGACTGGGCCGAGCACACCGGCGAGCTGGAGGTCGGGCGGTACGGGCTGTCCCAGCCGGTCGGCCCGCGGCTGGGGGCGACCGCCCTGTCCGCGGCGGACACCGTCGTGGTGCCCGCGCTCGCCGTCGACCGCCGCGGCATCCGGCTGGGCCGCGGTGGTGGCTACTACGACCGGGCGCTGGCGCACGCCCGGCCGGACGCGGTGCTGGTGACGCTGGTCTTCGACGACGAGCGCGTCGAGGAGCTGCCCGCGGAGGCCCACGACCGGCCCGTGACCGCCGTGGTCACCCCCTCCGGCGGGTGGCAGCGACTGGGCTGACGGCGGCCGGGCCGGCGGGGGAGCACCCCGCCGGCCCGACGTCGGTCAGTGCGCGGACGCCGCCAGCGCGGCCGCGTCCAGGTGCGCGACCGAGCGGGTGTCCTGGAACGAGCGGATCCCCTCGATGCCCTGCTCGCGGCCCATGCCCGACAGCTTCATGCCACCGAACGGGGCCCGCAGGTCCAGCCGGGTGGCGCCGTGGTCGTTGACCCAGACGTAGCCGCAGGCCAGCTGCGCGGCGATCCGGTTGGCGGCGTCGGTGTCCGCCGTCCAGACCGAGCCGCACAGGCCGCCCCACGTGTCGTTGGCCTGGCGCACGGCGTCCGCGTCGTCGTCGTAGGGCAGGACCGGGATCACCGGGCCGAACTGCTCCTGGGTGACGACCCGCAGCGACGGGTCGGGGTCGACCACGATCGCCGGGCGGAGGAAGTTGCCCTCGGCGAGCTCCCCGCCGGGCAGCTCGCCGAACTCCAGCACCGTCGCGCCGGCGTCCTTCGCCTCCTCGATGATCTCGGAGACGAAGGCCTTCTGGGCGCTCTGGTGGAGCGGGCCCATCGTGGTGCCCTCGGCCAGGCCGTGGCCGAGGACGACCTTCTCCAGGCGGGCCGACAGCCCCGCCACCAGCTCGTCCATCCGCGAGCGGTGCACGTAGACCCGCTTGGCGGCCATGCAGATCTGGCCGGTGGTGTCGAAGATGCCGGCGAACAGGCGGTCGAGGTGCTCGTCGTCCAGCGGCGCGTCCTCGCGGATGATCGCCGCGTCGTTGCCGCCCAGCTCGAGGGTGACCCGGGTCAGGTTGCGGGAGGCCATCTCCATCATCCGCTTGCCGCCCCCGACGCTGCCGGTGAAGCAGACCTTGGCGATGTCGGCGTTGTCGATCAGGGCGGCCATCTTGCTGTCCCGCCCGGTCACGATGTTCAGCACGCCCGGGGGCAGCTTCTCCGCCACCCGCTGCACCAGCCGGGTGGTGGCCAGCGGCGTGGACGGCGGGGGCTTGACGATCGCGGTGTTGCCCGCCAGCAGCGCGTGGGGGAGCGCCGCCCCCAGGATCGCGATCGGCCAGTTGAACGGCACGATGACCGTCACCACACCGAGCGGCTGGTAGGCGACGGTGGTCTCGACCGGGATGCCGGGAGCGGGCGGCAGCACCTTGGGCCGGTCCACCTCCTCGGCCAGCGAGAGGGCAAGGTTCCAGCGGATCTCGAAGACCAGGGCGTCGACCCAGGCCTCGTGGAGGATCTTGCCGTTCTCCAGCGAGAGGACCCGGGCGTCCTCGTCGCGGTCGTCGGCGATCCCCTGGATCGCCGCCGCCATCTGCGCCGCGCGCTCGGTGGCCGGCAGCGCCGACCACGCCGGGAAGGCCGCCTTCGCCGCCGCGACGGCGTCGGCGACGTCCTCCTTCGTGGCCGCTGCTGCGGTGCCGACGACGACATCAGGCCGGGCCGGGTCGACCACGTCGAGCGTGTCCGACCCCGCCCGCGCCTCCCCGCCGATGTAGAGCCCCGTCGTCACCGGGGCCGTGCTGACCGTGCTGGTCATGCGGATCGCCACCTCTCTGTGTCTTCCGTTGCTGGCGGGATGCGCTCCGGCATCCCGTCCGGCGCCCCCGGCGCCAGAGTCTCAGGTGCAGCCGCGCCCCGGTATCCCTTCGCCGGGCCCGGCCCGGGCCGGTGCGCGCGGGCGGCCGCCACCACGCGCACCGCGTCGGCGCTGCCGGCCACGTCGTGCACGCGGACGCCCCAGGCGCCCGCCGTCGCGGCCAGCACGGTCGTCGCCACCGTCGCGCTGTCGCGCTCCCCGGTGGCGGGCACCCGGCCGTGCGCGTCGGCCAGCACCGCGCCCAGGAACCGCTTCCGCGAGGCGCCCACCAGGACCGGGAGCCCCAGGGAGACGACGTCGCCGAGGGCGCCGAGCAGCGCGAGGTCGTGCTCGGGCAGCTTGGCGAACCCCAGGCCCGGGTCCACGACCAGGCGGTCCGCGGCGACCCCCGCCGCCAGCGCGGCGTCCACGCGCGCGCACAGCTCCCGCCGGACCTCGCCGACGACGTCGCGGTAGGACGCGGCCGCCGCCATGTCGCGGCTCGGCCCCCGCCAGTGCATGAGCACCCAGGGCACGCCGGCGTCGGCCACGACGCGGGCCATGTCCGGGTCGCCCAGGCCGCCGCTCACGTCGTTGACCAGCACGGCGCCCGCCTCCAGCGCCGCCGCCGCGACCCGGGCCCGGGTGGTGTCGATGCTAACCGCGACCCCCGCGGCGGCCAGCTCGGCGACCACGGGGAGGACGCGCCGGAGCTCCTCGTCGGCGGGCACCCGCCCGGCGCCGGGACGCGTGGACTCGCCTCCCACGTCGACGTGGTCCGCGCCGGCGGCGACCATCGCCAGGCCGTGCGCCACGGCCGCCGCGGCCGAGCCGTGGCGGCCGCCGTCGGAGAACGAGTCCGGCGTGACGTTGAGGATGCCCATGACCAGGCACCGGTCGGCCCGGAGCAGCGGCGGGGCGGTGCTCGCCAGGGCCGCGGCGCCGGTCACCCGCGGATCGCCTTCCGCACGGCCGCCTCCACCTCGCCGGCCCGGCGGCGCACGTCGTCCACGGTCTCCGCCGCGGCGGCCAGGTCGGCGGCGGCGCCGTCGTCGTCCAGGCCTGCGAGGTTCGTCTCCACCGCCAGGAGGGCCGTCGTCGCGGCGGCCAGGGCGGCCGCGGTCGCGGCGGCCACGTCGCTCACCAGGTTGCGGTTGGCCACCGGCAGGACCCGCTCGGCCAGGCCCACGAGCTCGGCCGCGATCCCGAGGATCGCCTGCGGGGGACGGGCCGCGGCGAGCTGCGCCTCGGCCACGGCACGGCGTCGCGCCTCCTTCTCCTCCTCGGTCCCGCGCGGCAGCTTCATCGCCTCGGCGACGGCCGTGAACGCCGTCTCGTCGTCGGCGGCGGCCTCCAGCGCGGCCGCGCGCCGGCCGTCCGCCGCAGCCACGACCTCGCCGACGAGCTGCGCGTGCTCCTCGTCGGTGGTGAACCGGCCCACCATCGCGACCAGCGACGCGGCGAGCGCGGCCTCGATCGCCGCGACGGCGCCGGCACCCGGGGCCGGCAGCCGTGCGGCGAGCTCGCCGAGGAACTCGCCCATCGTCTGGCGGGGCAGGTCGGGGTTGGTGTCCATGGCTCCGGTCCGGGATGTCGGCTGGGATGTCGGCGGGGATGTCGGCGGGGATGTCGGCTGGGGGTCAGCGGATGGGCTGGAGGGCGGGCCCGGGCGGCTGCCGCACGACGAGAGTCGCCGGGCGGCGGCCGCGCAGCGAGCTGAGGACGGCGAGGTCCTCGGCGGCGAGGAGGTCCTCGGGCCGCAGCACCCGCTCGTGCAGCAGGCCGAGGTCGAGGAGGCGGTCCCGCTCCACACCCGGCAGGCAGCCGGAGGCGGTGGGCGGGGTCCACCAGCGGCCGTCCAGACGGACCGCGAGGGAGGCGATCGTCGTCTCGGTGACCTCGCCCCGCTGGTTGACCAGCACGACGTCGTCGGCCTCGGGGTGCCGCAGGGCGGCGGCGAGGTAGACGTCGCGCCGGGTGGTCTTGTGCTGCAGCCAGGGGTCGGCGGCGTCGACCGGCACGTCGTCGAGGGCGAGCCGCACCGGGCCGGACGCCGCCGGCGGGAGGGCCGCCAGCTCCACGTCGACCGAGCCGTCGCGGGAGAGCAGCACGCGGACCCGGGCCGGCCCGGCGCCCGCGACCGCCCGCCGGACCGCCGCCTCGACCGCGGCGCGGTCGCAGCGGAAGCCGCACCACGCGGCCGAGTCCACCAGGCGGTCCAGGTGCCGGTCCAGGTTGCGGGGGCCGGTCGCCGGCTCGTTCGCCAGCGTCTCCAGCAGCCGGTGCTCGGTGACGTCGTGCGCCAGGACCGCGGCCTTGGCGTGCAGCTCGGCCCGCTCCCGGCCGGCGTCGGAGTCCCAGGTGATGCCGCCACCGGCCCCGTAGACCGCACGGCCGGTCGCGCGGTCGAGCACGACGGTGCGGATGGCGACGTTGAACCGGGCCCGCACCGGGGCCGACGGCGGGCCGACCAGCCCCACCGCGCCGCAGTAGACGCCCCGCGGAGCCGGCTCCAGGTCGGCGATCAGCTCCATGGTTCGCTGCTTCGGGGCGCCGGTCACCGAGCCGCAGGGGAACAGCGCGCGGAACAGCTCGAGCAGCCCGGTGCCGGGGCGGAGGCGCGCGGACACCTCCGAGGTCAGCTGCCACACCGTGGGGTAGCGCTCGAGGGCGAACAGCTCGTCCACCCGCACGGTGCCGACCTGCGCCACGCGGCCGAGGTCGTTGCGCAGGAGGTCCACGATCATCAGGTTCTCCGCGCGCTCCTTGGCGCTGGAGAGCAGCTGCTCGGCCCGCTCGCGGTCCTCCGCGGTGGTGCGGCCGCGGGTCGCCGTCCCCTTCATCGGCCGGGTGCGGACCACGTCCCCGGACCACTCGAGGAACAGCTCGGGGCTGGCGCTGGCGACGACGTGCCGTCCGAGGTCGAGGTAGGCGTTGTGCGCCCCGCGCTGGGCGAGCGCGAGCCGGGCGTAGAGGTCCGCCGGGTCCCCGGGAACGGTCCCGCGCAGCCGGTCGGTGACGTTGCACTGGTAGGTCTCGCCCGCGGCGATGCGCTCCCGCACGGTGGCCACCGCCGAGGCGTGCTGCTCGTCGGTCCAGTCCGGCAGCCACGCGGTGGGCGCCGCGGGGGCCGGTGCGGTCACCGGGTCGACCGGGGTCGGCTCGTCGCAGAGGCCGAACCACACCAGCGGCGGCTCCCCGGGCGCGGTGTCGCGGCCCGGCAGCCGCGGGTCGAGACCGGCCGCCGCCTCGTAGGCGACGTAGCCGTACGCCCAGCTGCCGGCCTCCGTCGCCTCGTGGACCCGCTGGAGCACGGCGGCGACCTCGTCGGCCCTGGCCGCGGTCAGGACCTCGCGCGGCGGAGGGCAGCGCACCGCCGAACCGGTGCGGAGGTCGTCGAACCGCGCCCACGGCCGGTGCATCAGGTGCCGCGCCCCTGCTGGGCCCTCGCCGCCGTCAGCGTGTTCGCCAGCAGCATCGCGATCGTCATCGGCCCGACCCCGCCCGGAACCGGCGTGAGCAGGCCGGCGACCTCGGCGACGGCCGCGAAGTCGACGTCGCCGTGCAGGCCGTCCTCGCCCCGGTGGATGCCGACGTCGACCACCGTCGCGCCGGGCTTCACGGCGTCGGCGCCGACGAGGCGCGGGATGCCGGCCGCGACCACGAGCACGTCGGCCCGCCGGCAGACCTCGGCCAGGTCACGGGTCCGCGAGTGGCAGGTGGTCACCGTGGCGTTCCGGGCGAGCAGCAGCTGCGCCACGGGCCGGCCGACGAGGGCCGACCGCCCGACGACCACCGCCTCGGCGCCGGCGAGCTCGACCTCGTACTCGTCCAGCAGCCGCATCACGCCGGCCGGGGTGCAGGGGCGCAGCCCGGGCCGGCCCTGCGCCAGCAGCCCGGCGTTGAGGGTGCTCAGGCCGTCGACGTCCTTCTCGGCGGGGATGCGGGCGACCAGCGCGTCGGAGTCCAGGTGCTTCGGCGTGGGCAGCTGCAGCAGGATCCCGGAGACCGCTGGGTCGGCGGCGAGCTCGTCGAGCAGCGCCTCCGCCTCGGCCTGGCCGACGTCGGCGGGCAGGTGGCGGTGGTGGTCGACCATGCCCGCCTCGGTGCTGAGCCGGCGCTTGTTGCGGACGTAGACCTCCGACGCCGGGTCGTCGCCGACGAGCACCGTCGCCAGTCCCGGGGCGGTGCCGCCGTCGGCGACGAGCTCGGCCACGCCCCGGGCCACGTCCTCGCGGACCCGCCGCGCGACGGCGGTGCCGTCGATGGTCCGGGCCGTCACCGGGCCGGTCCGGTCGTCGGTGCGGCAGCGGTCGCGAGGGTCATGGCGTCTCCGGGGACGGCGGCCGGCGGCGGGGCCGGGGGAGGGGTGGGGGTCAGGCCAGGCTGCGCAGCGTGCGGGTGCGCCACTCCTCGGTGGGCTCGAGGTCGTTGAAGGTGAAGACGTGGAACCCGGCCAGCGCGTTGTCCGGCTTGCCCAGGTGCGGGGCCAGGCCCTTGATGATCTTCGTCGGGTCGTAGCCGCCGGGGACGAAGAAGCGCCAGAGCAGCGTCTGCTGCTTCTTGAGGAACTTCGCCGACTCACCGATGCCGAGCCCGCCGGAGACCCGGAGCAGCTTCTGCCGGCTGACCGCGCCGGGGACCCCGACGTGCACCGGCAGGTCGATGCCCCGGCGCTTGAGCTCGCGCGCCCAGCGCAGGATCACCGCCGGGTCGAAGACGATCTGGGTGGTGATGTGGTGGGCCAGGGCCGCCTTGTCCTTGAGGGCCTGGAACAGCACGTCCTCGGAGACGGCGGGGTGCCCCTCCGGGTGCCCGCCGATGCCGATGTCGGTGAACCCGTGGTCGAGCTCGTGCAGCGCCACGAGGAGGGCGTGCGCGTCCTTGAACTCGGTCGGGGTCTCGGTCGGGTCGCCGCCGATCACGAAGACGTCGGTGATCCCGGCCTCCCGGCAGCGGGCCACGACGTCGGCCAGGTGCGCCCGGTCCCGGATCTGCTGGGCCGAGAGGTGCGGGGCGACCTTGTACCCGTGCCCGGTGAGCGCGACGGTCAGGTCGATCGTGGCGTCCTGCCCCTTGGCCGGGGAGGCGGTCACGGTGAGCCGGACGTCGGTGGGCACGTGCTGGAGCACCTGCTCCTGCGTCTTCTTGAACGGGATGACCTCGTACCCGAGGGTCTCGAAGGTCCGCCGCAGCGAGGCGCGGGTGCCCGGGTCACGGACGGTCAGGGCGCGGTTCACGGTGCCTTCTCTCGTGCGCAGGGGGAGGAGCGGCGAGCCGGTGCTCAAGCGGGCCGGTTGTCCAGCAGGGCGATGCCGGCCGCGGTGTTCGACGCCGGCAGGAAGTAGTGCTTGTGCACTGTGCTGACCTGCGGGTTCATCGCGCCCCGCATGATCAGCCACATGATCAGCTCGATGCCCTCGGAGCCGGCCTCGCGGATCAGCTCCTCGCGGCTGAGGGCGGCCAGCGCCGCGGGGTCCTTCTCGATCTTCTCCAGCCACATGGCGTCGAACTCCGGGTTGATGAACCCGGCGCGCGACCCGGCGAGCTGGTGGGACATCCCACCGGTGCCGAGGATGCCGACCGTGACGTCCTCGCGGTAGGAGGCGATCGCCCGGCCCAGCGCCTGCCCGAGCGCGTAGCAGCGCGCCGCCGTCGGCTGCGGGTACTGGATGACGTTGACCAGGATCGGCACCACCGGGCACGGCCAGGCGTCGCCGGGGTCCGGCGTCCAGACCGACAGCGGGACGGTCAGCCCGTGGTCGACCTCCAGCTCCTGGAACACGGTGAGGTCGAAGCCCTCGTCGACCAGGCTCTCCAGCAGGTGCAGCGAGAGGTCCGGGTCGCCGACGACGTCGGGCACCTGGCGCGGGCCGTAGCCCTCGTCGGCCACCTGGTAGCGGTCGGCCGTCCCGATCCCGAAGGTCGGGACGATGTCGAGGTCCAGCCCGTTGGCGTGGTCGTTGTAGACGACGATCGCCACGTCCGGCCTGTGCTGCGCCAGCCACTCCCGGGCCGGCGCGTAGCCGTCGAAGAGGTCCTTCCAGTTCGGGTCCTCGGTCTTGCCGCGGTCCATCGCCGCGCCGATCGAGGGCACGTGCGACGTCGCCAGGCCCCACAGCACCTCAGCCATCCCGGCGACCTCCCGCTCGCAGCTCTGCCTGGAACTCCTCCTCGGTCATGCCGGTGAAGACACCACCGAGGTACTGCATCGAGCGGCCGTCCATCATGGCCAGCTTGTAGACGTAGAAGATGCTGCCGCCGAGGTCGATCATCGCCGTCCAGTCGCGGTCCAGGACCGCCTGCGTCTGCTCGGGTGCCAGCCCGAACTCCGCGCAGTAGGCGGCCTCGTCGGCGGAGAAGCGCTCGCGGTTGTCCGCGGAGCGGAAGCTCATCAGCATCTTGTTCAGCCGCAGCCCGCGCCGGCTGGTCTGCCCGTCGAAGATCGGCGTGCCCGGCACGTTCAGCCGGCCGCCCGTCTCGTTGGTGCTCATGGGGGTTCCCTCGATCCGGGGCAGGGTGGCCGTCACGACGTCCTCTCCTGCGGGTGGGTGGCCAGCGCCTCGACGTGCACGTCGAGCCAGGGGGCCATGGGCAGCGACATGAGCGCGTCGTGCAGCGCGGCCGGGTCCGCGGCCTCGTAGAGGCCGATGGTCGCGTTGCGGCCGGGCACCCGCCACAGCCGCTTCAGCACGCCCTCGGCGCGCAGCTCCATGGCCCGCTTCCGCTCGCCGGCGCGCAGCTCCTCGCGGCGCTCCGCGGGGGTGTCGGCGGGCAGCCGGTTCTCCGACCGGACGAGGAACTCCACCTCAGGCCTCCTTCTCGGTGGTGGCGAGGCGGTCCAGGAGCCCGGCGAGCTCCGGGGCCGCGGTGACCATGGCCTCGTGGCCGGTCTCCAGCTCGTGCACCGGCCAGCCGCGCTCGCGGGCCCGGTCGGCCTGCCCGGCGAAGACGCGCATCCAGCTGACGCACTCGACGAAGGCGGCGGGCACCCGGTCGACCGCGCCGGTCAGCCGCAGCGGGTCGGTGTAGGTCTTCCACGGGTGCGGGGTGAGCTTCGGGGCCAGCCAGTCGACGTCGGCCTGGTCGGTCACCCCGAGCACCGAGAGCTTGCGCACCGGCACCAGCCAGCCGAAGCCCTGCTCGGCGGCCGACTCCGCCCAGTGGTGCTCGACGGTCTCGGGCAGCAGGTCACGGGCCGCCTCGCCGTCGGCGCCGACGAACGCGTCGAGGTACACCCGCCGGGCGACCGCGTCCGGCCGGCGGTCGGCGACCGCGGTCACGACCTGCCCCGCGTAGCTGTGCCCGACGAGGACGACGTCGGTGAGACCGAGGACGTCGATGAGCCGGACGACGTCCTCCACGTGGGTGTCCAGGCCCACGAGCGGGGACAGCAGGTGCGACCGCTCGGACAGCCCGGTGAGGGTGGGGGTGTGGACGTCGTGGCCGGCGTCCCGCAGCCGCGGCGCCACGCGGTCCCAGCACCAGCCGCCGTGCCAGGCGCCGTGCACGAGGACGAACGTGCTCATGCGGCTGGGTCCTCCAGGGGATAGGTGGCGCCGGACGTGGGGTGGGTCACGTCCACGCTACGGAGGGCGGCACGGCGGTGGATCGGCGCGATGTCACCGCCGTCGCCGCCGATGACGCGCGGGCGGTGTACGTCATCTGTCGTGGGCCACCGGGGGCTCACCGGCCCCGGTACCGCTCGCGGGCGAAGTCCACGAAGGGGACCGGTGCGACGGTCGCGCGGATCTCCACCTGGCGGTGCTCCTCGACGGCGGGCTTGGCCGAGACCGGCCGCTCGCCCCAGAGCACCGTCACCTCGGTGCCGGGGACGGCGACCTCCGGCTCGACCACCGCGAGGGAGACCATCGCCCGCTCGTTGGCGAGGTACCCGCAGTCCAGGGAGATGCCGACCTGCCGGCCGTCCCGCAGCACCTTGTCCTCGTGGTGGGTGGCGTACCGGATCTTCGGCAGGTCCATGAACTTCGCGCCGGGGCCCGGCCGGAACAGCGAGCCGAGGGCGGCGGCCACGTCGTCGGCGTCCCACACCAGGGTCACCTTGGTGCGCGACGGCGCCTGGGCCATCCGCTCGAGGGCCTCGCGGCCGATGAACTCGTGGTCGAACCGCACCGTCCTGCCGTAGCCCACCTCGTAGGGCGTGAGGAGGTAGTCGGCGATGTCGGCGGAGTCCATGCTGCCGCCGACCGAGCCGACCCGGGCCACCGGCAGCCACTCCCGGTACTCCTGCACGAGGGGGTGGTCGGAGAAGAGGGCGGGCAGCGGGGCGGGGACCCAGCCGGACTCCAGGTTGGCCGTCGAGTACGCCTTGGCGCCGACCCGCACGAGGCCGTGGTCGGCGCCGGCCTCGAGCAGCGCGGACAGGACGGCGTCGCCGTCCTCCCAGGGGCCGAAGAGCTCGAAGCCGGGCTGCCCGGCCATGCCGTGCCGCAGCCCGCGGACGCGCCGGCCGGCGATGGTGAACTCGGCCATGCCGAAGAACCTGACGTCCGGCAGCGGGGCGCCGCTCACCTGCTCCACCAGCGCAGCGGCGGTGGGGCCCTGCAGCTCGTACCGGTAGAGCCGCGGCGGACCGGACCGCCGCACCGCGGAGTTGTCGTCGCGCTCGGCGGTGGCGCGGTAGCCGCCGCGCTCGAGGTGGAAGGTGACCCAGTCCAGGACCATGGGGTGCCCGACCAGGTCGAACAGCTCCTCCTCCAGGTGGAAGAGGATCGCGTCGCCGATGAGGTGGCCGCCGGGGTCCACCGCGACGAACTGCTTGGCCCTGCCGACGCCGAAGCCCGCGAAGGTGTTGACGCCGACGTCGCTGAGCAGCCGCAGGGCGTCGGGGCCGGAGACGAACAGGTCGGTCATGTGGTGGGACTGGTCGAGCAGGGCGCAGGTCTCCGTCCACGACCGCTGCTCCGCGCGCCAGTTCGTGAACTCCGGGCGCACCGGGAAGGTGCTCGGCGGGAAGCCCAGGTTCCGGAGGAGCTCGACCGGGCTCCCGGCTCGGGCGAGGGCGGCGGCCAGCGACTCGGACGACATGGTCCACAACGTAGGGAGCGCGGGCGGCCCGCGGGATCGCGCGGATGACGCATCCCGTCGGCGCCGGAGCGTGCCCCTGCTACGACACCTGACGTAGCACCGGCTCAGTCGAGGACCACCCGCACCGGGACGCTCTCCAGCGCCCGCAGCGTGTTGTTGTGGTGCCGCACGGGCGGCCCGTCGAGCTCGATCGTGCGGACCCGCCGCGCCAGCGCCGTCACGATCGACTCCGCCTCCAGGCGCGCGACGTGCTGGCCGACGCACTGGTGGATGCCCATGCCGAAGCCGACGTGCCCGGAGGGGTCGCGCGAGAGGTCGAACCGGTCCGGGTCGGCCCACCGGCGGGGGTCCCGGTTCGCCGCGGCCAGGAACATGAGGACCTTGCGGCCCTCGGGGACGACGACGTCGCCGATGCGCACGTCGGTGGTCGCGGTGCGGAAGAACGTCTGCACCGGTGACTCCCAGCGCACCGCCTCGTCGAAGGCGACGCGCGCCAGGCCGGGCTCGGCGCGCAGCCGCTGCCACTGGTCGGGGTGGGTGGCGAACGCGTAGAGGACCGCCGAGATGCCGTGCACGGTGGTGTCGACGCCGGCGGTCAGCAGCGAGCGGACGACCAGCGGCGCCTGGGCGGGCGTGATCTCGCCGCGGTCACTGGCGGCCCAGATGTCCGCGCCGAAGCCCGTGGGCGCGAGCACGTCGCGCTGGCACTGGGCGTTGACCCACCCGGACAGCTCCGCCACCCGGGGCGCCCCCTTGGCCACCAGGTCGTTGTCCGGCCCGAACGCGTTGAACGCGTGGTCGCCGTAGGGCAGCAGCTTCTCGCGCCCGGGCTCCGGGATGCCGACGGCGTCGGGGAAGACGCGCAGCGGGAACGCGGCGCCGATGTCCCGGGCCGCGTCGAAGGAGGTGCCTCGGGACAGCACCTCCTCGACCAGCGCGTCGGCGTCGGCGGCCCAGCCCTCGCGCAGGCGGCGCAGCGCACGCGGCCCGAGCACCTTCTGCAGCACCCGCCGGGGGGCGTCGTGCCGGGGCGGGTCGGCCTCGAGCAGCAGGCTCGGCGGCCGCCACGGCTCCTCGACGCGGAAGTTGGACAGGCCCACGCCCGCCGAGGACTCGAACTCCTGCCAGTTCACCAGCGCGGCGTGCACGTCGTCGTACCGGGCCAGCGCGAACGTGCCGTACCGGCTGAGGAGCACGACCGGCCCGGCCTCGCGCAGGGCCTCGTGCAGGGGCAGCGGGTCCTCCAGCACCTCGTGGCTGAACGGGTCCGCATCGCTGGTGGGCAGGTCGCTGGTGGGCAGGTCGCTGGTGGGCATGGTGGGAGGAACGGTCGCGGTCACGGGGAGGCCTTCCGGAGGTGGGGTGTCAGAGGTCGAGGACGAGGCGCTCGTCGCGGGACCGGGAGACGCAGACGTACATGCAGTCGCCGGCCTGCCGCTCGTCGTCGTCCAGCAGCGCGTCCCGGTGGTCGGGGCGGCCGGCCAGCACGGTGATCTCGCAGGTGCCGCAGACCCCTCGCCGGCAGGAGGAGAGCACGTCGACGCCGACCCGGTTGAGCGCCTCCAGCACCGTCACGTCCGGGGTCACCGTCACGGTCGTGCCGGTGCGGGCGAGCTCCACCTCGAAGGGGGCGGTGCGGGCCGGGGCGCCGGCGTCGTCGGCGACGAACCGCTCGACCCGCAGGCTGTACGGCGGCCAGTAGGCGCAGGTCCGCTCCACGGCCGCGAGCAGGGGGGCCGGGCCGCACGAGTAGATCCGCACCCCCGTGCGCGGCTCGCCGACGAACCCGGGGAGGTCGAGCAGGCCGAACTCGTCCTGGGGCCGGACCAGCACCTTGTCCCCGTAGGCGGCCAGCTCGTCGAGGAAGGCCATCGAGCTGCGCCGGCGGCCGCCGTAGAGCAGCCGCCAGTCGGCGCCGAGCTGCTCGGCCTGGACGACCATCGGCAGGATCGGGGTGATCCCGATGCCGCCGGCCACGAACAGGTACCGCTCCGAGGGCACCAGCGGGAAGTTGTTGCGCGGCCCGCCGACGCCCACCAGGTCGCCGACCCGGAGCCGGTCGTGCACGTAGGCCGACCCGCCCCTGCTCTCCGGCTCCCGCAGCACCCCGACGCGGTAGGTGGTGGGGTCGAAGCGGTCCCCGCAGAGCGAGTACTGGCGGGTCAGCCCGCCCGGGAGCACCAGGTCGATGTGCGCACCGGGGGTCCAGTCGCGCAGGCGGGCGCCCGACGGGGAGGCCAGCTCCAGGGTCAGCACGCCGTCGGCCTGCAGCTGCTTTCCGGTGACGCGCAGGGTGGCGACGTCGGCAGCCTCGGTGCCGGGTGCCGGGGTCGTCGCTGTCATGGGGAGACGGTGTCCCGCAGGCGTGTGACCTGGGAAACACCTTCTCAATGGACGAGACGGTCTGGCACACTCCGCGGATGCCGCGCACCGCGACGGGGGAGTCGTCCCTGGCCCGCGCGGTCCGCGTCCTCGACGCCTTCACCGCCGACGAGCCCGTGCTGCGGGTCTCCGAGATCGCCCGCCGGTCCGGGCTGCACGTCGCCACCGCCTCCCGCCTCGTCGGCCAGCTCGCCGAGCAGGGGCTGCTCGCGCGGGAGCGGGACGGCAGCGTGCGGGTGGGGATGCGGCTGTGGGAGCTGGCCTCCCGTGCGGCGCCCACCCGGTCGCTGCGCGATGCGGCGATGCCGTTCCTCGAGGACCTGCACGCCGTCGTGGGCCACCACGCCCAGCTCGCCGTGCGGGACGGCGAGGAGGTGATCTTCCTCGAGCGGCTGTCCGCGCGCGACGCCGTCGTCAACTTCTCGCGGATCGCCGGGCGGCTGCCCCTGCACATCTCCTCCTCCGGCGTGGTCCTGCTCGCCTACGGCCCGCCGGAGGTGCGGGAACGGGTGCTCGCCGGACCGCTGGAGGGGCGGACCGCGGCGACGGTCACCTCCGCCGACCGGCTGCGCGCGCTGTTGGCCCAGGTGCGCCAGCAGGGCTACGCGCTGCTCCCCGGGCACGTGCACGAGGACGCGACCGGCATCGCCGTCCCGGTGCGCGACGGCCTGGGCGGGGTGGTCGCCTCCCTGTCGGTGATCGTCCCCAACGACGAGCGGGCCGCCTCCGCCGTGCCGGTGCTGCTGGCCGCCGCCCGGGGGATCGGACGGGCCCTGCGCGACCCGTGACCCGCCCGGCTCAGGCGAGGGCCGCGCGGATCGCCGAGGCGAGCACCTCCGGCGCCTCCAGCGGGAGGAAGTGCCCCGCGTCGGGCACCGGCGTCAGGGTGACGTCGGCGAAGAACTCCTCGAGCCGGTCGGCCCACGCCGGGGGGAACAGCGGGTCGTGCCCCGGCCAGAGGACGTGCGTGGGCGTCGCCAGGCGGTCGGCGGGGGCGGGCGCCTGCTCGGCGAGGCCGCGGGCCAGGATGCCCGGGCCGACCCGGTACCAGCCGATCGACGCCGTGAAGGCGCCCGGCCGGGCGTAGCCGTCGGCGAGGCGGTCGAGGTCACCGTCCGCCGGCGTGAACGACGGCCCGGACCAGTGCGTCCAGAAGTGCTGGAGGTAGCTGCGCACGGCGTCGCGGTCGCCGTCGAGCAGCTGAGCCGGCAGGCCGGTGCGGTGGAAGCTCTGGTACCAGAACTCGCGCAGGACGTCCGGGTCGAGAAGCCGCGGGCCGGCGCCGGGCATCGGCGGTGCGGCCACGAGGGCGCGCACCCGGTCGGGGAACAGCCGGGCGACGGTCTGGGCGATGCGGCTGCCGATGTCGTAGCCGGCCAGGACGACCGGCCCCAGGCCGAGCTCGTCGACCAGCCCGGCCACGCTGCGCGCCTGCGCGTCGGCGGAGTACCCCTCCTCCGGCTCGACCGCGTGCCGGTCGGAGCCGCCGAAGCCGCGCAGGTCCGGGACGACGACGTCGGCCACCCCGGTCAGCAGCGGGACGACGAGCCGGTGGTCGGTGCGGTCACCGGGCCAGCCGTGCAGCAGCACCACCGGCGGCCCGTCGCCGGAGCGGTCGTAGGCCAGGCTGAACCCGTCCACCGGCCGGCTGCGGAGCCCGGTCCCGTCCTCGGACGTGCTGCTCATGCGTGCTGCCTCCTCGTCGGGCCCCTCACAGGTCGAGCACCAGCCGCGTCGTCGCCCGCGAGACGCAGATCAGCATGGTCTCGCTCCGGGCGCGCTCCTCGGCGCTCAGGAGGGCGTCCCGGTGGTCGGGCCGCCCCTCGAGCACCCACGTCTCGCACGCCCCGCAGAGGCCGTCCGGGCACGGGGCCGTCACGTCCAGGCCGGCCTGGCGGGCGGCCTCCAGGATCGACGTCCCCGGCGGGACGACCAGCTGCGTCCCCGCGGTCTCGCACACCACCTGCAGGCAGGCCGTGTCCTCCAGCGGGTCCGGGGCGGTCACGTGGCTCCTCCTCCGCGGCGCGGGAGGCACGGGCCAGGGGAGTGGCGCGCCTCGTGGGCGGAACGCTACGAGCGCGCGGGGGCACCGGGATCGCCCGGTTGACCGGCCCGCCGGCGGTCAGATGTCGGCCCTGCGGCGCGACATCTGACGCACCGGTCACTGCGGCTGGACGAGGCCCTCCTTGACGGCGAGCAGCGCCGCCTGCGTGCGGGAGGTGAGCCCCATCTTGGTGAGCAGGTGGCTGACGTGGGTCCGCGCGGTCCGCTCGCTGATGACCAGGTGCCGGGCGATGTCCTTGTTCGACCGGCCCTCGGCGATCAGCACGAGGACCTCCTTCTCGCGCGCGGTGAGGATGCCCAGGCCGGTCCGTGGCGCCCGGATCTCCTGGGTGAGCCGGCGGGTGACCGCCGCGTCGAGGAACACCTCGTCGCGCACGGCGGCCCGGAGCGCGGCGTGCACCTCCGCGGGGCCGGCGTCCTTGAGGAGGTAGCCCGACGCACCCCGCTCGAGAGCCGCGTGCACCCGCTCCACCTCGCCGAAGCTGGTGAGGATCACGACCCGGACGTCGGGGAACCGGCGCACGATCTCCTGGGTCGCGGTGACGCCGTCCATCCCGGGCATCTGCAGGTCCATGAGGACGACGTCGGGCAGGCCGTCGAGGGACGCGGCCCGGGCCAGGAAGTCCAGCGCGCCCTGGCCGTCGGCGGCCTCCCCGGCGACGTCGACGTCCTCGAGCGCCTCGAGGTAGGCCACCACGCCGCGGCGCACGACCGCGTGGTCGTCCACCACCAGGACCCGGATCGGGTGCGGACCGGTCACGGGGCGGGCTCCTCGGGGGTTGCGGTGGCGGTGGGCAGGGAGGGGAGCAGCGGCAGGGTCAGGTGCACCCGGGTCCCGCCGGGGGACAGGCCGCGCACCCGCACGACACCGCCCCAGCGGGCGGCGCGCTCGCGCATCGCGGTCATGCCGAAGCCGCCCGCAGGTGCGCGGCCGCCGGGACCCGGGACGCCGGGACCCGGGACGCCGTGCGCCGGGACGGCGTTGCCGAGGCCGCAGCCGTCGTCGCTCACCTCGGCGACCAGCCGCCGCCGGCTGCCGTGCCGCGTGACCGCCACGCGGACGCGCATGGTGGACGCCGACGCGTGCTTCACGCTGTTGTGCACGGCCTCGGCGATGATCCGGTAGACGTCCTCCACGAGGTCGGCGTCCAGCCGGGCCAGCTCGCCGGCGGGGTCGTCCACCTCCAGGGAGGTGTCCAGGCCGGTCCGCGCGCCGGTGGTGTCGACCAGGCTGCGCAGCGCCGAGGCGAGGCCGCGCCCGGTGCCGGTGGCCGGGCGCAGCTCGACCACCATGCCGCGCAGGTCGGCGAGCACGTCCTCGGCGCTGGTGCTCAGGTCGTCGGCCACCTGGGCGACCTTCTCCGGAGCGGGTGGCAGCCCGCGCTCCACGAGCACGCCGAGCGACCGGGCCTGCATCATCATCGAGAAGACCTGCTGGACCACCGAGTCGTGCAGGTCGCGCGCGAGCCGCTGGCGCTCCTCGCGGCTGGCGACGTCCCGCTCGCGCTCCAGCAGCGCGGCGTGGTCGACGGCCATCGCGGCCTGCTCGGCCATGGCGAGCAGGAACTCCAGCTCGGTGTCGCCGACCGTCTGGCCCGGGGCGAAGAAGGCGTTCAGGATCCCGACCGGCTCCCCGCGGGCCAGCAGCGGGACGCTGGCGAACCAGCCCCACCGGGGCCGGCCCATCATCTCGTGCAGCGGGGCCCAGGCCGGGTCCTGCATCACCGCCTCGTAGCGGTCGCCGACCACGATGGGGGTCCGGCTCTCCAGCGCCTCCAGCATGACCAGCCGGGCGCCCCGGGCGCGGCACTCCATGAGCTTGTCGAAGAAGTCCGGGGTCCGGACGAACCCGGCAGCGCCCATCACGTGCAGCCGGTCGCCGGTCGAGTTGACGGTGAGCACCTGGACGCCGGCGAGGGAGTCGGTGCGCGCCACCTCGCGGGCCAGGGCCTCGAGCGTCCCCACCAGGGAGCGCTTGGTCGCCACGCTGGAGGCGGCCTTGGCGATCGCGGCCAGCCGCCGCTGGTGCTGCCGGCTGACGGTGACGTCGCGGAAGGACACCACCCACCGGTCCTGCCCGGGGACCCGGTCGACCAGGTAGGCGAACTCGCGTCGCTCGGTCCCGGCCCGCCACTCGACGGTGGCCTCACCGGCGCTGCCGGCGACGGTGGTGGCCCCGGGGGCGGGGAAGGGGGAGGGCACACCGGCGACGGCGCCGGGCGGCAGGCCGCACAGCGCGCGGGCGGCGGGGTTGGCCTCCACGAAGCGGGCGTCGGCGTCGATGACGGCCAGCCCCTCCGGCGCGTGCTCGAACACGTCGGCCGGGAACGTCTCGGCAGGCGGCGCCTGCGCGGCGGACCGCACGTCGAGCTGCATCCCGCTCCTCCTCTCACCACCGGTCCCGCCGGTGACCGGCGCCACCATTGTGGCGCACCGCTCAGCGGCTCCCGGTCCCTCGGGGACGACGTCCCTCGTCCGTGGGTGCCTCCGCCGGGACGGCCCGGCCGCCGGGACGGCGAGGGCCGGGCCACCGCCGCGGAGGTACCCGCGGGGGCGACCCGGCCCGTGCCGGATCAGCGATCAGACGGTGCGGCCGGCCTGGTGTCAGGCCTTGCCGGTGGTGCGCCAGCCGCCCTGGTAGGTCTCCCGCGCCATCTTGGCGTAGGGGACCGGGCTGACGATGGCGCGCACCTCGAACTGCTCGTGCGGCTCGACGGTGGTCTTCTTGCTGCCGCCGTCGGGCTCGCCCCAGACCACGCGCACCTCGGCGCCGTGCGGCACGTCGGGGCTGATGGTGGCCAGCGAGAGGCCCTTCTGCTCGTTGGCGGAGATGCCGGTGAACATCGAGACGCCCAGGACGGTGCCGTCGGCGTCGATGACCTTGTCGAAGTTCGACGACCCGTAGTTGGAGTTCGGCAGGTCGAAGAACTGGTACTTCGCGCCCTCGACAGGGGAGGAGAGCAGCTTGGCCAGGTCGTCGGAGTTCCACTCCAGCGTCACCTTGCGGCGCTGGGCGTCCTTGTCGAGGGCCTCGAGGGCGTCCCGGCCGATGAAGTCGTGGTCGAACTTCACGAAGGAGCCGTAGCCCAGCTCCCACGGGTTGGTGTAGTAGTCCTCGATGTCGTCGGACACGAAGCTGCCGGCGATGGCGTTGGTGGCCTCGTAGCTGTCGGCGCCGAGCCACTCGCGGTAGGGGCGCAGCTCCTCACCGGTGTAGATCGCCGGCAGCGGCGAGGGGATCCAGCCCGACTCGAGGGTGTTGGTCGAGTAGGCGCGCGAGCCCACCGGCTCCATCCCGAACTCGCGGCCGGCCTCGAGGATGGCCTCGCGGATCCGGTCGTAGCTCTCGTACGGGCCCCAGATCTCCAGGCCCGGGGCGCCGGCCATGCCGTGGCGCAGGGTGCGGACGCGCTCGCCGGCGATGGTCATCTCGCCCATGCGGAAGAACTTCAGCTGCTCGACGGTGCCGCCGTTGAGCTTCTCGATGATGGGCCAGGCGTTCGGGCCCTGGATCTGGAAGCGCCACAGGTCGCGGGTCACGGCCTTGCCGTAGGGCCGCGAGGGGGACCGGGGGTCGTTGCGGATCTCGACGTCGTAGCCGCCGGTCTCGCCCTGGAACTGCAGCCAGCTGGCGCCGGGGGCGCGGCCGACGTAGACGAACTCGTCCTCGTCGAGGTGGAAGAGGATGCCGTCGCCGATGACGTTGCCGGCCGGGGTGACCGGGACGAACTGCTTGGCCATGTTCACCGGGAAGTTGGCCACGCTGTTGATGCCGGTGTCGGAGATCAGCTTGAGCGCGTCCGGGCCCTTGATGAACAGGTTGAACATGTGGTGCGACTGGTCGAAGAGCACGGCGGTCTGCTGCCACGCCTTCTGCTCCCGCCGCCAGTTCGTGAACTCCGAGGGGACCACCGGGTAGATGTAGGCGCCCAGCTGGGAGTTCCGCAGCAGCCCGACCGTGTCGCCGCTCTGGTCGAGGAGTTCCTGGAGGTTCTTCGCGGTCATGTCCGTCCATTCATCGGGTGTCGCTTCTGCGGGCCGGTGGGGCCGGCCCAGGGCCTGGTGGCCGGTGGTCGGCTCGCGGTGGCGTCCGGCCGGGGACGACGGGCTCCGGGTGGGGTGAGGCCCTGCTCGTCCCGGGACGGGGCCCGCCGGCTCGTCGCGAACGAGTGGGTCATCCGGTCGCCTGCAGCCTAGAGCGGCGCATGTGTCCGAGCACACAGCCATCCGTCACCCTGCGGCGACCGTTGCGGCTGCCCGGCGTGCGTCGGATGACGGGACAGCCGGGTCATATGACGTATTCGCGGCGCCATCGGCCGGTTTCGGGCGACGGGAGCGGCCTCATCGGTGAGAGTGGCCCGGCACACACACCGCGGAGGGGGAGGCGATGGCGCGTCGTCCGACGGGCCCGGCTGCCCGGGCCCCGGCCGCGACCGGTCCCGACCGGACGTCCTGGACCGCGGTCGCCGGCCTGATGGCCGCCGGGGTGGTCGCCGCGGCGCAGATCGGCGGGGCCTCGGCCGCGCTGCCGGTGCTCACCGACGAGTTCGGGCTGAGCTCGACGACCGCGGCCTGGTACCTGTCCACGGTCAGCGCGCTCGGGGCGGGCGGCGGTGCCCTCCTCGGGTGGCTGGGCCAGACGCTGGGCTTCGGCCGCCAGGTCCGGATCGGCCTGCTGGCGATCGTCCTGGCCGACCTGGGCGGGGCCGCGGTCGACTCCCTGGCCGGGCTCCTGGCCGCGCGGGTGGCCGAGGGGCTGGGCCTGGTGATGGTCATCCTGGCGGCGCCGCCGCTGCTCTCGGAGGTCGCCGCACCGGCACGCCGGCGGCTCGTCGCCGGCGCCTGGGGCGCGTACCTGCCGGTGGGGTCCGGGCTGGCGGCCCTCCTGGTGCCCCCGGCGATCGGGCTGTGGGGGTGGCGCGGGGCGTCGGTGGCCGACGCGTTCCTGGCCGCGGTGGTCCTCGGGCTCGTCCTGCGCTGGGTGCCCTCGACCGGGACGCGTGCGCGGGCGTCGGCCGGCGGGTTCCTGGGGGCCTTCCGGTCGCGGTCGGTCCTGCTGATCACGGCGGCCTTCGGTCTCTACTCCGCGCAGTTCCTGGCGGTCGTCGGCCTGCTGCCGGCGTCGCTGGTCGCCGACGAGGGGCTCTCCGTCGCCACGGCCGGCCTGCTGGGCGCCATCGCCTTCCTGGTCAGCGCGCCCGGCAACTTCCTGGGCGCCTACCTCCTGCACCGGGGTGTGCCCCTGCGGTGGGTCGTCCCGGCCGGCTGCGCAGGCATGGCCGTCGCCGTGTGGGGCGTCCTCGACCCAGCGCTGCCGGTGGCGCTCCGCGTCGCCTCGGCGATCGCGTTCTCCTTCGTCGGCGGGCTGGTGCCGTCGTCGCTCTTCGCCGGCCTGGCCGCCGTGTCTGCGGGCTCGCGCTCGGCCGGGGCGGCCATCGGTCTGCTGACCCAGGGGTCGGCGGCGGGACAGCTGCTCGGGCCGCCGGTCGTCGTGGCGGTGGGCACGGCCCTGGCCGCGGGGCCGACCGGGCAGTCGGCGCTGCTGGTGTCCTTCGCCTGCCTCGTCGCGCTGGCCGCGGTGGTGCTGCCCCGTGGCGAGCGGATCGCCTGACGTGGCGGGCGTGGGCTCCCGGCGGGGCGCGACGGTCCTCGGTGACGACGCGACAACTTTCCCGTCAAGATTGTTGTCAATCTCACCGGGGGTCCGTAGGTTCCGTCCCCGAGCCCGGCCTGTGACGCGCACCACCGCAGGAACGGCCGGGCGGCGAACCGATCCGACGGCGGGAGAGACGGTCAATGGCGGCTGAGCTGGCCCTGCAGGACGTGAGCCTGCAGTTCGGCGGCATCAAAGTGCTGCAGGAGGTGAGCTTCACCGTCGAGCCGGGCCAGATCTTCGGCCTCGTCGGGCCCAACGGTGCCGGCAAGACCTCGTTGTTCAACTGCATCAGCGGGCACTACAAGCCCACCGCGGGCACCGTGCGGATCGACGGCACCGAGGTGCAGGGCGCGCGCCCGGCGACGCTGGCCCGGCACGGGCTGGCCCGGACGTTCCAGCACCCCGCGCTGCAGCTGCACGCCACCGTGCTGGAGAACGTGCTGCTCGGCGCGCACTCGCGCCTCCCGGGTGGGGCGCTGGAGTGGGCGCTGCGCTCGCCGCGGACCCGGCGTGCCGAGAAGCAGCTGCGCGCCGAGGCGCTCGACCTCCTGGAGCGCAACGGTCTCGGCTGGGCCGCGCACCTGCCGGCCGACGAGCTGTCGCACGGGCTGCACAAGGGCGTGGAGCTCTGCCGCGCGCTGCTCATGAAGCCCAAGCTGCTGCTCCTCGACGAGCCCGCCGCCGGCCTGCCGCACAGCGAGGTCGAGACGCTGATCGCGACCGTGCGCCGGCTGCGCGCCGAGGACGACATCACCGTCGTCATCGTCGAGCACCACATGGGCCTCATCGCCGCCCTCACCGACCGGGTCGTCGTGCTCGACCACGGCGCCAAGCTCATGGAGGGGACGGCCGCCGAGGCGCAGTCCGACCCCCGGGTCATCGAGGCCTACATCGGAAAGGACGCGGCGGATGACGCTGCTTGAGCTGGAGGACGTCACCGCGTCCTACGGGCCCGTCCAGGTGCTGGACGGCGTCTCGCTGAGCGTCCCGGAGAACGGGGCCTTCGGCATCCTCGGCGCGAACGGCGCCGGCAAGACCACGACGCTGCGCGCCATCAGCGGTGCCGTCCGCACCGGAGGCCGGATCGTCTTCGACGGCAAGGACATCAGCGGGATGCGGCCCGACCAGGTCGCCGCGCTCGGCATCGCGCACGTCCCGGAGGGTCGCGGGTCCTTCGGTGACCTGACCGTCCGCGAGAACCTGCGGGTCGGCGCCTACCTGCGCAAGGACCGCAAGGGCGTCGACGAGGACATCGACTACTGCCTGGACCTGTTCCCGAACCTGCAGGACCGGATCAGGTCGAACGCCTCGGCCCTGTCCGGCGGCGAGCAGCAGATGCTCGCCGTGGCGCGGGCGATCATGAGCAAGCCGCGGATGCTGCTCCTGGACGAGGCCTCGCTCGGCCTCGCGCCGAGCACCGCGAAGAACGTCTACGACGCGATCCGGCGGCTGCGCCTGGAGTCCGGGATCGCCATGGTCGTGGTCGAGCAGAACGCCAACCTCGCCTTCACGCTCGTCGACAGCGCGACCGTCCTGGAGACCGGCCGGAGCGTGCTCACCGGCACGTCCGCCGAGCTCAAGGGCATGGACGAGATCCGTCGCGCTTACCTGGGAGGCTGACATGGAGAAATTCGTCCAACTGGTCGTCGACGGCCTGTCCACCGGGTCGGTCTACGCCGCGCTGGCGCTGGCGATCGTGCTCGTCCACTCGGCGACCGGTCTGATCAACTTCGCGCAGGGCGGCATGGCCGTGCTGGCCGCCTACGTCGCCTGGGTGCTGACGAACCAGGGCGTGCCGCTCGTCCTCGCCATCCTCGCGTCGATCCTCTTCTCGTTCCTGCTCGGTGCCGTGCTCGAGCGGTTCCTGATGCGGCGGTTCGAGCGCGGTGACCCCGACACCGCCGTCGTCGTCACGATCGGCCTGCTGACCCTGGTCACCGGCATCGCCGGCTGGCTGTGGGGCTACAACAACCAGCAGTTCCCGTCGCTGTTCCCGCTGGACACGGTGTCGGTCCTGGGCGTCTCGGTCAGCGTCCGCTCGATCGGGACCACGGTGGTGATCGTCGTGGCGATGGTCGCGGTGCAGGCGCTGTTCGTCGGCACGAAGCTCGGGCTGGCGTTGCGGGCCGTCGCGATCAACCCCCAGTCGGCGGCGTACTCCGGGCTCCCGGTCGAACGCCTCCTGATGGTCGGCTGGGGCATCGCCGCGGTCCTCGGCGCCGTGGCCGGAGCGCTCGTCGCGCCGCAGCTCACGCTGACGCCGGGCATGCTCGACAACGCCCTCGTGTACGCGCTGGCCGCCGTCATCCTCGGCGGGCTCACCAGCCCGGTCGGCGTCGTCGTCGCGGCCTGGCTGATCGGCGTCCTCGAGAACCTGGCCGCCGTCTACGTCGGCTTCATCGGCTTCGACCTGAAGGTCGCGGTGCCGTTCATCCTCATCTTCGTCGTGCTCATCGTCCGACCCCAGGGCCTGTTCGGCCGGAAGACCGTGGTGCGTGTGTGATGGCCTCCTCCTCGAAGACGTCCGCACCGGCGGCGTCCGCCCCGACGTCGTCCGCCGCCCCGTCGTCGGCCTCCTCGTTCCGGCAGCGGCCCTGGGTGCGCTGGGGGGCCCCGCTGCTGCTCCTGGCCGGGCTCGCCGTCCTGCCGCTCGTCGGCACGGAGTCCTTCAACGACACGCTCGCCCGCATCGGCGTCTTCGCCGTCGCGGTGCTCGGGCTCAACGTGGTGATGGGCTACACCGGGCAGGTCTCGCTGGGCCAGATCTTCTTCCTCGGCCTCGGCGCCTACGTCACCGCCTACGGCGTCCAGAGCGGCTGGAACATCGTCCTGGTCTTCGTGCTCACCTGTCTCATCCCCGCCGTCGCAGGGCTGCTCGTGGCACTGGCCGCCGCACGCCTGGGCGGGCTGGCGATCGCGATGGTCACCATCGCGCTGCCCATCGTCGGTGTGCCGCTGGCCAAGCGGCTGAGCGACTTCACCGGCGGCTCGCAGGGCATGTCCGCTCGCTTCGTCGAGGCACCGGAGGGCAGCGGGCTCTACGACGACCAGTGGCAGCTCTACCTCGTGCTGGTCATCGGCGGGATCGTGTTCCTGCTGACGTACTTCCTCGTCCGCGGCAAGTACGGCCGGGCCTTCGCGATCGTCAAGGGCAACGAGAACGTGGCGTCGTCCATGGGCATCTCGCCCTACCGCTACAAGGTGCTCGCCTTCACCATCGCGTCGCTCATCGGCGGCGTGAGCGGCTTCCTGTACATGGTCGTCGTCCAGTACACGTCGCCGGAGACCATGAGCTTCGGGCACTCGATCGAGCTGCTCGTCGCGATGGTGATCGGCGGCGCCGGCAGCATCGTGGGATCGATCCTCGGCGGCGTGTTCTACGTGGTCGTCCCCGACATCACGAACGCCATCGACCCCAGCCTGACGGCGCTGCTGCAGGGCGCGCTGCTCCTGGCCGTGCTGTTCGTCCTCCCCGGCGGCCTCGTGTCGCTGCCCCGCGCCGTGATGCGCGGGCTGCGGCGCTCTCCCGCCGGCCGCGGCTCCGCCGCACCCCCGACCACTCCGTCATCGACCCCCGGGTCGGGCACCGCGGCGGAGCCAACCGAGACAGAGAGGCAAGGTTCCGCATGAACAGGCACTTCGGATCGCGTCAGGCGATCGGCATCGCCGCGGTGTCGGCGCTCGCGCTGACGCTCACCGCGTGCGGCGGTGGCGCGGACAGCGGTCGCAGCGGCGACGCCGCGGAGGGGGCTCCCAGCCCCGGCATCACCGATGACTCGGTCACCCTCGGCATCACCACCCCGCTCAGCGGTGCCACCGCGGGCCCGGGCACCTGCACGGTCGCCGGCGTCACCGCGTACTTCGGCATGAAGAACGCCGAGGGCGGCATCGAGTTCGGCGACGGGAAGACCCGCACCGTCGAGATCGAGGCGCTGGACGACACCTACGACCCGCAGCAGGCGGCGGCGAACTACGACTCGCTCAAGGGCGACGTCTTCGCGATGACCGCGGGCCTGGGCACGCCGACCAACCGCGCCTGGCGGGAGGCGGCGATCGCCGACGAGGTCCCGCAGGCGCTGATCATGACCGGCGACCCGATCTTCAGCGACACCGACGAGAGCCCCTGGCAGCTCGGCTTCGTGCCGATCTACCAGAACGAGGGCGAGGCCTTCGGCGAGCTGCTGGCCGGCTCCAGCGCGGAGCACAAGGTCGCGATCCTGTCGCAGAACGACGACTTCGGCGAGGGCTACGTCGAGGGCTTCAAGTCGGCCATCGAGGGCGCGGACAACATCGAGGTCGTCCAGGAGCTCACCTACGAGGCGACCGACACGTCGGTCGACGCGCAGATCACCGAGCTCGCCAACAGCGGCGCCGACGTCATCTTCAACGCGATGTCGGTGACCCCGCTGACGATCTCGGCGCTGCAGAAGGCGCAGCAGCTGAACTGGAAGCCGAACTGGTTCCTGCCGTCGAACACGTCTAGCCCCACCGCCATCCTCGAGCCCGGCGGCGGCGCGGCGTTCCCCGGCGTCTACTCGGTCTCGTTCGCCAAGGCGCCGCAGAGCCCCGCGTTCGCCCAGGACGAGGACGTGCAGACCTACCTCTCCGCGCTCAAGGAGTACGGCAACTACCCGGACCCGCCGGCGTTCCCGCACTGCCAGTGGAGCTGGATGGTCGGCGCGACCCTGGAGCAGGCCTTCACGGAGATGGAGGAGCCGACCCGGGACAGCTTCATGGAGGCGCTGCGCTCCATCGAGGGCTTCGAGGCGCCGCTCATGCTGCCCGACACGTCGGTGACCACCACCGAGGCCGGTCAGCCCGCGGTCTCGACCGTGGTCGTCCAGAAGTACAACGGCAGGGGCTACGACACGGTCGAGTCCTTCGAGTGATCCCCGCGTGGCCGTGCGCAGCAGGTCCGGGGCCGAACCCGCAGGTGAGGCCGCTGGGCGGGCCCCGGGCCCGTCGACGAGGATGGTCCGCAGTGGCCGGTACCCGTCGGTGCCGGAATCCCCATGGATTGTCGGCAGGATTGTTGGCAATCGCTGGGTGGTGGGCTAGCGTGCGGCCATGGGTTCCCCCGATCAGCAGACGGCGGAGCGGGTCCTGCGGCAGGCCATCTCCCGCGGTGACATGCCGCCGGGATACCGCCTGGTGGAGGCGGAGATGGTGGCGCTGATCGGCGTCAGCCGCAGCGCGGTCCGGCTGGCGATCGACGCGCTGGTCGCCGAGGGCCTCGTCGAGCGGATCCGCAACAAGGGCGCCCGCGTGCGGGTCGTCTCCACCGAGGAGGCGATCGCCATCACCGAGTGCCGCGTCCCGCTCGAGGGCCTGCTCGCCCGCAAGGCCGCCGAGCGGATCACCGACGCCGAGGCCGAGCGGCTGCAGGCCCACCTGGGCACGATGACCGCCGCCGTCGACTCCGGTGACCTGCAGAAGTACTCCGAGCTCATCCGCCAGCTCTACGCCCTGGTCGCCGACGCAGCCCGCCACCCCATCGCGGCGGACCTGGTCGGCCGGCTGCAGGCCCAGCTGGTGCGCCACCAGTTCCAGCTCTCGCTGCGGCCCGGCCGCCCCCGCGTGAGCCTCGGCGGGCTCACCGACCTGGTCCGCGCGATCGTCGACCGCGACCCGGAGCGGGCCGAGGCCGCCGCCAGCGACCACCTCCGCGGCGTCATCACCGCGTTGTCCGAGCCCAGCCCCTCCGGAGGAGCAGCATGAGGAACGTCGTCGTCACCGACCCGCCGCGCGCCGACCCGGCGGACGCCGCCCGGCTCGGCGAGCTCGGCGTCGCCACCGTGCACGAGGCCCTCGGCCGCGTCGGCTACCTCGGCCCCGAGCTCCGCCCCGCCTGGCCGGGCGCCCGCATCGGCGGCACCGCGGTCACGGTGCTGTGCTGGCCCGGCGACAACCTGATGATCCACGTGGCCGTGGAGCAGTGCCGCCCCGGCGACGTGCTGGTCGTGGCCACCAACTCGCCCTCCACCGACGGGCTGTTCGGCGAGCTGTTCGCCACCGCGCTGGCCCACCGGGGCGTGCGCGGCGTGGTCCTGGGCTGCGGTGTCCGCGACGTGCGCGAGCTCCAGGAGATGGGCTTCCCGGCCTGGTCGCGCGCCGTCAGCGCGCAGGGGTCGGTCAAGGCCACCGCCGGCGCCGTGAACGTGCCGATCGTGCTCGGCGGCCAGACCGTCCGGCCCGGAGACGTGGTCCTGGCCGACGACGACGGCGTGATGGTCGTGCCGCGCGAGGACGTGCAGCGGGCGCTGACGGCCGGCCAGGCGCGGATCGACAAGGAGGCCGCCAGCCGCGCGGCCTTCGAGCAGGGCGAGCTGGGCCTGGACCGCTACGGGCTGCGCGAGCGGCTGCCGGCCTTCGGCATCGAGTACGTCTCCTACGAGGACCTCGCCGGGGAGCGGTGATGGACTACGAGGCCACCGGCGTCCGCTGCACGATGCTGCGCGGCGGCACCTCGCGCGGGCTGTTCTTCGAGGCCGCCGACCTGCCGGCCGACCCGGCCGAGCGGGACGACCTCCTCCTGCGGCTCATGGGCACGCCCGACCCGCGGCAGATCGACGGGCTCGGCGGGTCCACCACGCTCACCAGCAAGGTCGCGGTCGTCTCGCCGTCCAACGACCCCGACGTCGACGTGGACTACCTGTTCCTGCAGCTCGGCGTGGACGAGGCGACGGTCAGCGACCGGCAGAACTGCGGGAACATGCTGTCGGGCATCGGCCCGTTCGCCGTCGAGCGCGGGCTGGTCCCGGCGCAGGACGGCGAGACCAGCGTGCGCATCCGCATGGTCAACTCCGACAGCGTCGCCGTCGCCACCTTCCCGACGCCGGGCGGCCGGGTCGAGTACCGCGGGGACGTGGCGATCGCCGGCGTCCCGGGCACCGCGGCGCCCATCGTGCTCGCCTTCACCGACACCGAGGGCTCGACGACCGGTGCGCTGCTCCCGACCGGCAACGTCCGGGACACCGTCGAGGGCATCGAGGTGACCTGCGTCGACAACGGCATGCCGGTCGTGCTGGTCCTCGCCGAGGCCTTCGGCCTCACCGGTGCCGAGCCGCACGAGGAGCTGGCCGCCGACGCCGAGCTGCTGGAGCGGGTCGACGCCTTCCGCCGCAAGGCCGCCGAGCTGATGGGCATGGGCGACGTCTCCGCCGCCTCGGTGCCCAAGACCGTCCTGCTGTCCGCCCCGCGCGACGGCGGCCAGGTGTGCACCCGCTCCTTCATCCCGGTGCAGCCGCACAGCTCCATCGGCGTGCTCGGCGCGGTCAGCGTCGTCACCGGGATGCTGCTGCCCGGCGCCGTCGGGCACGAGCTCACCGCCGCCTGGCCGTCCGACACCTCGCGGGTCGACGTCGAGCACCCGACCGGCCACCTGGTGGTCGACGTCGTCGTCGACGGCTCGGTCACCCCGCCGCGGGTCGTCCGCTCCGGCGTCGTGCGGACCGCCCGCAAGCTGTTCGACGGCACCGCCTACCCCCGCGCCTGAACCGCCGCCCCGACCGGAGGAGACCCCCGTGCCACCCCTGCACGACATCGCGCACCTCGCCCACGTCGAGCTGCTGACCGACAAGCCCGACGAGTGCCTGGACTTCTACGTGCGCTACCTCGGCATGACCGAGAACGGCCGCGACGGCGACTCGGTCTTCCTGCGTGCGTGGGACGACTACGAGAACGCCACGATCAAGCTCACCGCCGCGCCCCGGCCCGGCGTCGGCCGGACCAACTTCCGCGCCAGCACGCCCGAGGCGCTGCAGCGCCGGGTCGCCGCGATCGAGGCCACCGGGCTGGGCAAGGGATGGCAGGACGGCGACCCCGGCTACGGCCCGGTCTACGTCTTCACCGACCCCGACGGCCACGAGATGGGCGTCTACCACGAGACCGACTGGTACCGGCCCGAGGGGGACCTGAAGCCGGCGCTGAAGAACCAGGCGCAGGCCTACCCGGGCCGGGGCGTGAGCGTGCGCCGGATCGACCACATCAACTACCTGGGGGTCGACCCCGTGGCCAACCGCGACTTCGCCGTCGACGTGCTCGGCGGGATGGTCACCGAGCAGATCGTGCTCGACGACGGCGTGGCCGGCAGCTGGACGACCTTCACGAACAAGGGCTACGACGCGGTCTGGACGCGGGACAACACCGGCACCTCCGGCCGGCTGCACCACCTGTCCTTCGCCGTCGACAGCCGCGACGACGTCATCCGGGCGGCGGACCTGGCGCTGGAGCACGGCATCCACATCGAGACCGGCCCGCACAAGCACACGATCCAGCAGAGCTTCTTCCTCTACGTCTGGGACCCGGCCGGCAACCGCATCGAGCTGGACAACCCGGGTGCCCGCCTCGTGCTCGCGCCGGACTGGAAGACCATCGACTGGAACGCCGCGGAGCGGGCGAAGGGCCAGGCCTGGGGGCTGCAGACGATCTCCACGTTCCACACCCACGGCACGCCGCCGGTCGAGCAGCCGGGCTCGGCCGGGTGAGCGCCCGGATCGCCCTCCTCGGGCTGGGCGAGGCGGGCTCGGAGATCGCCGCGGACCTGGTCGCCGCCGGCGCCGACGTCCGCGGCTACGACCCCAAGGGGGTCGTCGTCGACGGCGTGGACCCGCGGGCCAGCGAGGCCGAGGCGGTGGCCGACGCCGACGTCGTGCTCAGCGTGAACAGCTCGCACGACGCGCTGACCGCGCTGACCAACGCCCTGCCCGGGCTGCGGCCCGGGACGGTCTGGGCCGAGCTGAACACCGCCTCGCCCGGTGTGAAGGTGGCCGTCGCCGAGGCGGCGGGGGAGGGGGTCGACGTCGTCGACGTCGCCCTCATGGCGCCGGTCCCCGGCAAGGGGCTGCGCACGCCGATGCTCGTCTCGGGCCCGGCCGCCCAGCGGTACGCCGAGGTCATGTCCCCCCTGGGCGCCCAGGTCACGGTGCAGCCCGGCCCCGTCGGGGAGGCGATCTCGCGCAAGCTGCTGCGCAGCGTCTTCTACAAGGGGCTGGCCGCCGCCGTGGTCGAGGCCATGGCCGCGGGCGAGGCCGCCGGCTGCGCGGACTGGCTGCGCGGCAACATCAGCGACGAGCTCGCCGGCTTCGACGACCGCACCATCGACCGGCTGGTCGAGGGGACCCACCGGCACGCCCGCCGGCGGGCCGACGAGATGGCCGCGGCCACCGAGCAGCTGACCGAGCTGGGGGTGGCCCCCCGGGTGGCGGCCGCCGCCCGCGACCTGCTCGCCGAGCTGCGCGACGCCCAGGAGGGGACGACGTGATCATCGACTGCCACGGCCACTACACCACCGCCCCGGCGGCGCACACCGCCTGGCGCGAGGAGCAGGTGAAGGCCTGGGAGGCGGGGACCACGCCACCGGCCTACCCGACGATCAGCGACGACGAGATCCGGGAGACCATCGAGGGCAGCCAGCTGCGTCTGATGGACGAGCGCGGCATCGACGTCACGCTGTTCTCCCCGCGCGCCTCGACCATGGCCCACCACGTCGGCGACGAGTCGGTCAGCCTGGAGTGGGCCCGCCGCAGCAACGACTTGGTCCACCGGGTGACCACGCTGTACCCGGACCGGTTCATCGGGGTCTGCCAGCTGCCGCAGTCTCCCGGGGCGCCGATCGAGGGGTCGGTCGCCGAGCTGCGCCGCTGCGTGGAGGAGCTGGGCTTCGTCGGCTGCAACCTCAACCCCGACCCCAGCGGCGGGCACTGGACCTCGCCGTCGCTGACCGACCGCAGCTGGTACCCGTTCTACGAGGCGATGGTCGAGCTCGACGTGCCGGCCATGGTGCACGTCTCGGGCTCGGCGACCCCGTTCTTCCACGCCACGGGCGCCTACTACATCAGCGCGGACACGACGGCGTTCATGCAGCTGGTCCAGGGGAACCTGTTCGGCGACCTGCCGGAGCTGCGGCTGGTCATCCCGCACGGCGGGGGAGCGGTGCCCTACCACTGGGGCCGCTACCGGGGCCTGGCCGACATGCTCGGGCAGCCGCCGGTGGAGTCCAACGTCATGGGCAACGTCTTCTTCGACACCTGCGTCTACCACCAGCCGGGCATCGACCTCCTGCTGGACGTCGTCGACACCCCCAACATCCTGTTCGGCTCGGAGATGGTGGGCGCCGTGCGCGGCATCGACGAGCGGACCGGGCACCACTACGACGACACCCGCCGCTACATCGACGCCGCGTTCGAGGCCGGGCGCCTGGACGAGCGCGCCCGCGCGGACGTGTTCGAGCACAACGTGCAGCGGGTCTACCCGCGGCTGGCGACCCGGCTCGGGTGACCCGGGTGCCCGGGGCGGCTCAGATCGTCTCGGGCACCCGCAGGTGGGCGATGGCCACCTCGAACTCTTCGGTGCCCACGGCCCGGATGCCCATGGTGGGGGCGAAGTCCTCCCGGAACTCCCGGGCGCCCTCGGCTGCCGCGGCGAGGTCCTCGGCGGTGTCGTAGGAGACCGAGGCGACGGTGAGCCCCTCCTCGCGCCGCACCATGACGCTGAGCCCGCAGAAGCCGGGCAGGTCCTCCAGTTTCGGCATCAGCGAGAGGCGGACGGCGTCGACGGCGCGGTCGACCGACGCGGGGTCGGTGCGCAGCCAGGTCACGCGGGCCGCCGCGGCGGGGTGCGGCTCGTGCACCCGGTGCATGGCGGCCACCTCCCACTCCTGCAGCTCCGGCGTGCCGCCGAGCGTCGAGACCGTGTGCTGGGCCAGCGCCCGGACGCCGTCCTCGCTCGCGCGCAGCGCGGCCTCGTCGGCCCACGACGTCGTGACGATGCAGTGGCCCGAGGTCCGGTCGGCGAGCATGGACAGCCCCACGCAGCCCTCCATCGCGCGCACCTGCGGCATGACCTCGTCGCGCACGTAGGCGATGCCGGCGTCGACCGACGCCCGGTCGCCGTGGATGGTCGTCGAGCGGGCGAGCATGCGGGCCATGGGTCCTCCGGGTGCGGCGTCGTCGGTGCCCCGGGCAGGGCGGTGCGGCACAGCCTGCGCGCCGGCCGGTCCGGCGGCAAGGGCGGTGAGCGGGGACGGGCGGAGAGGGGACGGCTGCCCCTGGCGGGCCGCTACGGACGCCTCGGTGCGGCCTACGTCGATTGTCGCGGGCGGGGCGGCAGCACCAGCCGTCCACGAGACGTCATCTGCGGCATCCGTCACACTCGATCGCTGCATACGTTTCGGACGGACGCCGGCGAGCGACCCGGTCCGGCGCCTCGGCGGAGCGACACACGGCGACCTCTGGAGGAGACACGATGACGCGGCTCGCGGGCGCACAGCACGGTGTCCTGGTGCTCTCCTGCCAGGACGCCGCCGGGATCGTGCACGCGGTGTCGGGGTTCCTGATGCAGCAGCACTGCACGATCCTGGAGAGCCACCAGTTCGACAGCCCGACCAGCGGCATGTTCTACATGCGCGTCGAGTTCGCCGACCTCGACGGCGGCCCGCTGGACTTCCCGGCCCTCTGCGCGGCCTTCGAGGACACCGCCCAGGAGTTCGGCATGAACTGGCGCCTGGCCGACGCCGCCGAGCGCCAGCGCGTGCTGATCATGGTCAGCAAGTACGCGCACTGCCTCAACGACCTGCTGTTCCGCAACTCGATCGGGGAGCTCAACCTCGACGTCGTCGCCGTGGTCTCCAACCACCCGGACCTGCAGAACATCGCCGACTTCTACGGCGTCCCGTTCCGCCACATCCCGGTCACCCGCGAGACCAAGGCCGAGGCGGAGGCGGCGCTGCTGGACATCGTCCGCGAGGAGGGTGTGCAGCTGGTGGTCCTCGCCCGCTACATGCAGATCCTCAGCGACGACCTGTGCCGGCACCTCGAGGGCCGGGCGATCAACATCCACCACTCGATGCTGCCGAGCTTCAAGGGCGCGCGGCCCTACCACCAGGCGCACGCGCGGGGCGTGAAGTTCATCGGTGCCACCGCCCACTACGTGACGGCCGACCTCGACGAGGGGCCGATCATCGAGCAGGAGATGCTCCGCGTCGACCACGCCCTGGACCCCGAGGCGCTCGCCGCGCGGGGCCGGGAGGCGGAGACCCGGGCGCTGGCGCACGCCGTGCGCTGGCACACCGAGAACCGCGTGGTCATCCACGGCAGCCGGACCGTCGTCTTCGAGTGAGGCCCGGCGGGGCGTCAGCCCTCGCGGGGCCGCCGGCGCGGGAGGCGCAGCCCCCGGCCCCGGCCGGCAGCGGCCGGCGGGACGGTGCCCCGGGCGGCCTCGGCGCGCAGCCCGGCCAGCCGGTCCTCGAGCGCCTCGACCTCGGTGAGCAGCGCGGCGCGACGGGCCGCCGCCTCGTCGTCGAGGCGTGACCGCTCGGCGGCGGCCTCCTCGTCGGCGCGGCGCCGCTGCTCGCGGCCGGTGTGCAGCAGCCGGACGACCTCGTCGCGCGCCTGGAGGTGCGCGGCCAGGGCCTGCTCGGCGGCCTGCTGCCGGAGCAGGTCGGCGTCCTCCTCGGCGACCCGTGCGGTGAGCCGCGCCCCGGTGAGGTGGCGCTCGGCCTCCGCGCGGAGCTCCGCGCCGGCCTGCTCGGCGTCGGCGAGGACCTGCCGGGCGTCGGCGACCAGGGTGGCGGCCTCGGCCGCTGCCGCGGCGAGCCGGCGCGACGCCTCGTCCTCCGCGGCGGCCAGCGCCCGGGCGGCCTCGGCCGACAGGCGGGCGGCGGCCTCGGCGGCCGCGGCCCGCTCGGCCTCGGCGTCGGCACGGATGCCGTCGGCCTCGTCGGCGGCGACGGCGAGCAGCGTCCCGATCCGCTCGGAGGTCCCGAGCAGCTCGCGCCCGCCGCTGGAGTGGTCCAGCAGCCGGCGCGCGTCGTCCAGGGCGGCCACGGTGTTCAGGTGCCGCACCATGAGGTGCTCGTGCTCCCGCTCGGCGGTGGCCAGCTCCTCCTCGGCCCACCGCACGTAGGTGTCGACCTCGAACCGGTCGTAGCCGGCGAGCGCCCGGCGGAACATCGGGGCGGACTGCAGCACGGTGCCCAGGTCGCCGGAGACCTTCGGCGTCTCGTGGAGGGGGCCGGGCACCGGCCCGTCCACCGCCGGGACGTCCGTGTCCCGGGCCGTCGTTCGGGTGCTCATCCGTGTCTCCCCGCGCAGTCCCGTCCAAGGAAAGGGGGACGCTACGGCGGCCGGCCGGCCGGTGCCGCCGCTCCGCCGGGCCCCCTCACCCGGAAGGGGCGGGTGCGGGCGGCGTGGTCCGTGGGGAGCCTGACCCGACCGGGTGAGGTGCCCTCCGACGGCGTTTCGGGGGCATCCGTCGCGCGCATCCTGGCCCGGTGGAACAGGTTCCGACCCCGCCGCAGCCGGGCGGCATGACGGTCTCCCCGCTGTTCGAGTGGGAGACCGTCGCCGTCGTGGTGGCGCTGGTGGCCGTGGTCGCGCTCCTCGTCGCGGTGGCCCTCGTCGCCGGCATCGGCCGGGGGAGCCGCCGGGACTGGGAGGCCTGGCTGGCCTCCCGGGCGCCGCACGGCGAGGACCGGCCCTAGCCGCGGCTCACCCCGCCGGTACGGCCTCCACCGGCTCCGCCGCCTGCGCACGTCCGCGGTCGCGCGGCATGAGCAGCACGGCGGCGAGCATGGCCACGGCGAGCACCGCGGTCGCCACGAAGACCAGGTGGACCGCCGCGGTGAGCGCGGTGGGGGAGACCCCGGCGCTCTCCGCGGCCGCGCCACCGAGGCGCGCGTTGACCAGCGCCCCGAAGACGGCGACGCCGACCGCACTGCCCGCCGAGCGGAAGAACATGTTGGCCCCGGTGACCACGCCCCGCTCCTGCCACCGGGCCGCCGACTGCGCGGCGATGAGGGTGGGTGCCGCCGTGAACCCCATGCCCAGGCCGATCACGAAGGACGTCGCCCCCACCTGGAGCACGCTCGAGGAGCCGTCGAGCAGCAGGAGCAGCCCGGCGCCGAGCACGACGACGACGCCGCCGAGCAGCGCGGTGGACCGGATGCCGATCCGCAGGTAGACCCGGCCGGACAGGGACGCCGAGATCGGCCAGCCCAGCGTGAGGGCGGCCAGGGCGAAGCCGGCCACGAGCGGGCCGGTGCCCAGCACCTCCTGCACGAAGGTCGGCACGTAGGAGGTCAGCCCGAGCAGGATCGCCCCGACGCACGCGGCCACCAGGTTGGTGGCCACCAGCAGCCGGCGCCGCAGCAGGTGCAGCGGGACGACCGGGTCGGCCGCCCGGCGCTCGACGAGCACGAACACCGCCAGCAGCACGACCCCGGAGGCGAGGACGGCGATGCTCGGCGCCGACGCCCACGCCCACGCCTGCCCGCCCTCGAGCAGCCCGAGGATGAGCAGCGTCAGGCCGGTCGTGAGGACCGTCGCGCCGGCGTAGTCGATGCGGGGCCGGCGGCGGTCGACGCGCTCGTGGAACCGCAGGCCGATCATGGCGGCGGCGACCAGGCACAGCGGGATGTTGACGAAGAAGATCCAGCGCCAGCTGACGTACTCGGAGAAGACCCCGCCGAGGGTGGGGCCGACGACCGAGGAGATCGCCCAGACGCTGGCGATGTACCCCTGGACCTTGGCCCGCTCCTCCAGGGAGTAGAGGTCGCCGACGATCGTCATGGACATGGGCTGGACCGCGCCGGCCCCCAGCCCCTGGATCGCGCGGAACGCGATGAGCGCGCCCATGTTCCAGGCCAGGCCGCACAGCACCGAGCCGAGCAGGAACAGCCCGATGCCGAAGAGCATCACCGGCTTGCGGCCGAAGACGTCGGCGAGCTTGCCGTAGACGGGGACGGTGACCGCCTGGGCGAGCAGGTAGACGGAGAACAGCCACGGGAACTCCGCGAAGCCGCCCAGGCTGTCCACGATCGAGGGCACCGCGGTGGCGATGATCGTGGAGTCGATCGCCACGAGCCCGGTGGAGAGCATGACGCCGATGAGCACCGGGCCCCGCTCGGACCGGAAGCCGACACCCGCCGCTGCACCCTCACCGGAACTCACCGCACGAGGTTAGAACGGCTAAGGACACCCGTGCCGAGGGGAGGTGGTCCCCGGGTGGTGACCTGCGGCCCTGTCCGGCGGCGCGCGGACGGGCCAGGCTGGCGGCACGCGGCGAGGAGAGGAGTCGCCATGACCGTCACCAGCGGTGCGCCGCAGCCTGCCCGGGGGTCCCACCGGTGGGACCCGGTCGAGATGACCGAGGCGGAGAAGCTCGCCGCCCAGCGCGAGGCGCAGCACGACCTCGCGGCCCGCGGGCGCCGGCCGGCGCAGGAGAACCTCCAGCACTACCTGGCGCACGAGCGGCTCGCGCACGGCCCGGCGGTGCGGCGCGCCACCGCCGCACGGCCCGCGCCCGCTCCGCC
>NZ_SPQP01000027.1 GCF_004571075.1 Blastococcus sp. TF02A-35 | reverse complement strand
CCGCCGTCAGCCGTTCCCGCGAACGGGTCGCACCGGCCCCCGATGACGCCCGGGTGCGCACGAGCGCGGCAACCCGGCAGCGCATTCCTGCCCGCATCCGCATCCGGGCTGGACGCGCGGGGACCCGGAGACGACAGCGGGCCCGTCCGTGTGGACGGGCCCGGCGTCTGGGAGAGCCGCCTGTCGGAATCGAACCGACGACCTTCTCATTACGAGTGAGATGCTCTACCGACTGAGCTAAGGCGGCGAACTGCCCGCACAGCCTACGACACCGCTCCGCGGCTCCTGCGCAGGGGCAGCCGGTGTCAGGCGGGCAGCCGGAGCGCCACGGTGAGCGCCTCCAGCGCCACCTGCGGCTTCACGTTCTGCTCGAGCGCACGGCGGCAGTCCAGGATCGCGTCGATGCGCCGCAGCGCGCCCTCGGCGCCGACCCGGCGGGCCAGCTCCTCGGCGTCGGACCGCCGGTCCGGGTGGTTGAGCTGGAGGCCGGCGTCGCCGGTCGCGTGCAGCACGAGCGCGTCGCGGTAGAGCCCGGCCAGGTCGACCAGCGCCCGGTCCAGCGAGTCACGGCCGATGCGGGTGGCCCGCGACTTCTGCCGCTTCTCCAGCTCCTTGATCTGGCCCGCGCCGCCGCGGGAGGCCGCGACCCCTGGGCCGCGGGCGCCCACGCCCAGGCTGTTCTTCAGCGCCTCGGTCTCGGCGCTGTCGAGGGCGCCGGTCGCGGCGTCGGTCTCCTCCTGGGCGGCGCCGACGAGGTCGTCCGCGGCGTCCAGGCAGGCGGCCAGCGACACCAGGCGCAGCGGGACGTCCAGCACGGCCTTTCGGGCCATGCGGGCGTCCTCGTCGCGCGCCAGCCGCCGCGCCCGGCCCACGTGCCCGCCCGAGGCGGCGGCGGACCAGGCGGCCAGCGCCGGGTCCACGCCGTCCCGCCGGACCAGCACGTCGGCGATGTCGTCGACGCGTGGCGTCCGCAGGCCCACGACCCGGCACCGCGACCGGATGGTCACCGGCACGTCGTCGGGGTGCAGGCTCGGCGCGCAGAGGAGGAACACCGTCCGCGGCGGCGGCTCCTCGATCATCTTCAGGACGGCGTTGGAGGCCGACTCGGTCATGCGGTCGGCGTCCTCGACGAGGACGACCTGCCAGCGGCCGCCCGACGGCGCCCGGCCGGCCACCCGGATGAGCCCGCGGGCTTCGGCGGCGCCGATCGACAGGCCGTCCGGGACGATCACGTGCACGTCGGCGTGCGTCCCGGCCAGCACGGTGCGGCACTCGTGGCAGGTGCCGTCGCCGCCGTCCGGGCACTGCAGGGCCGCGGCGAACGCCCGGGCCGCCACCGAGCGGCCGGACCCGGGCGGCCCGGTGAAGAGCCAGGAGTGCGTCATCGCCGCGGGGTCGGCGACCGCGGCGCGCAGCTCCTCGACGACGGCCGGCTGACCGATGACCTGCGCCCACACCCCGTCCGCGGGCGCCGCGACGGGGGCCGTCACGGGTGGAGCTGGGGGGTCGAGCCGGTCTGTGCGTGGGGGTGCCGGGTCGCGGACGCGAGCTCGCCGTCGGGCCGCGCCCCGCCCGCCGCGGTGCCGGCCGGCTGGTTCAGCGTCTGCAGCGGCAGCCCGGACAGCAGCTCGGCGACCCGGGTCCGGATGGCGGCGGCGATCTCGTCCGGGCTGAGCCGAGCGTCGATCACCAGGTACCGGTCGGGCGCGGCCTCGGCCAGCGTCCGGAAGGTCTGCCGGACCCGCTGGTGGAAGTCCAGCGACTCCGACTCCAGCCGGTCGGCGGCCGCCCGGCCGCGGGCGCGCGCCAGGCCCACCTCGGGCGGCAGGTCGAGCAGGATCGTCAGGTCCGGCTGCAGGCCCTCGGTGGCCCAGCGGGAGAGCATGCGGACGTCGTCGAGCGGGATGGTGCGGCCCGCGCCCTGGTAGGCCAGCGAGCTGTCCACGAACCGGTCGGTGATCACGACCTCCCCCGCGTCCAGCGCGGGGCGCAGCACCTGGTGCACGTGCTGGGCGCGGTCGGCGGCGTAGAGCATCGCCTCGGCCCGCGGGGCGATGCTCGTCTGAGCGCGGTCGAGCACGATCGAGCGGATGCCGGCACCTGGCGGGGTGGCGCCCGGCTCGAACGTCCCCCGCGCGACCAGCCCCTCGTCGGTCAGCCACTCCTGCAGCCGCCGCACCTGGGTGGACTTCCCGGCGCCCTCGCCGCCCTCGAACGCGATGAGCACGCCACCACCGGCCAGCCGCCGGCGTGCGGTGGTGTCGCGGCGCAGGGCGGTGACGACGTCGGCCAGCAGCGGCACCGGCCGGCCGTCGTCCATCTGGCGGTAGGCCAGCACCCCGACGCCCGCGGCCAGCAGCCCGGCGGCGAACAGCATCAGCCGCTCGCCGGTGACGGTGAGCGCGACGGCACCGAGGTCGATCGTGTGCCGGCGCAGCAGGCCCACCCCGAAGGGCACGACGGCCAGCGAGACGATCAGGGCCGCGCGCACCAGGGACTGCACGAGGGCGAAGGTGCGCCCCCGTATCGCGTCGTCGATCTCCGTGCCCAGCAGGGTGAACCCGGCCAGGTAGGCGATACCGGCGAAGAACCCCATGGCGACGACGATGAGCAGCGCCAGCCACAGGGTGAACGTCCAGGCCAGCAGCACCAGCGCGGCGCCGGCGCCGACGATGGCGATGCCGAAGAGCCGCTCGCGGGAGAGGTCCCGCGCCACGCTCGGCCCCAGGGCGATGCCGATGCCGAGGCCGATGAAGACGGCGCCGAAGAGCAGGCCGTAGGCAGCCGCACCGCCGCCCACCGACTTCGCGAACGCCTGCGCGGTGGCGATGACCACCCCGGCGGCGACGAAGGCGCCGGTGATCCCGACGACCAGCCCGCGGACCAGCGGCGTGTGCCCGGCGAAGGAGAAGCCGCTGGTCAGCGACTTCAGGAAGCTCTCCTGCTGGGCGACCGTGCCGGCGGCCCGGCGACCGCTGATCGAGGGCAGGTTCCAGATCACGACCGCGGCGACCAGGAAGGTGAGCGCGTTGGCGTAGAGGGCCAGGTCCTCCTCGCCGACGCCCGGGAACACCTCGCCGCTGCGCCCGCCCAGGGTGTTGAGCACCGCGAAGACGACGGCGGCGAGCACCGGCGTGAAGCCGTAGGTGGTGACCAGCGAGAGCTGGTTGGCCGGTTCCAGCTGGTCCTTGCGCAGCATGTTCGGCACCGCGGCGTCCTTGGCCGGGATCCAGAACAGGCTGATCGCCTCGATGAGGAACTGGGCGATGAACAGCCAGAGCAGGTCGCCGACGATCGGGATCGAGGCGAACAGGCCGAACCGCAGGATGTCGGACACGACCATGGTCTTGCGCCGGTCGAAGCGGTCGGCGAACGCACCGGCCAGCGGGCCCAGCACGATCGCGGGGAGCAGCCGGAAGGCCAGCACGCCACCGAGGGCGAAGTTCGCGGCGTACCCGTCGACCAGCGCGGTGGCGGTCGCGGTGATCGCCAGCAGGCCCAGCCAGTCGCCGAAGCTCGACAGCGCCGAGGACATCCACAGCTTGCGGAAGTCGCGCACCCGCAGCACGGCGCGGATCTTGGCGACCAGGCCCACCGCACCGGCGCCGTCGGGGTGCTCCGCGGAGTCCTCGACCAGCTCGCTCAGCGGCGCGGCGGCGTCCGGCGGCACCGGCGTCCCGGCGGGCGGCAGCCCGTCGCCGGGCGCGGACCCGCCCACGGGGCCGGCACCCGCCGACCCGTCGGTCGGGGGTACCGGTGGCGTCGGGTCGGCCGGAATCACGAGCTCCCAAGGTCGGTGGTCACCGGGACGGAGCAGGCCCCGGCGGGGCAACGGTACCGGGCTGCCGCGACGATTTCGGCCTCTCGGCACCCGGGAGCGAGAAAGCGTCACCCGGGATTCACCCTCCGCCTAGGGTCGGTCACGTGACGGCGACGGCAGGCGCGTGGCACCCCGGCAGCTACCTCCGGTTCGCCGGCGAGCGGGCACGCCCGTTCGTGGAGCTGGTGGCCCGGGTGGGCGCCGAGGCCCCGCGCACCGTCGTCGACCTCGGCTGCGGCGAGGGCTCGCTGACCGCCTCCCTCGCGCAGCGTTGGCCCGGCGCGCAGGTCACGGGCATCGACTCCTCCCCCGAGATGCTCGCCGCGGCGGCCGCGTCGGCCGTCCCCGGGCGGGTGGCGTTCGAGGCCGGCGACGTGGCGGACTGGGCACCGCGCGAGCCGGTCGACGTCGTCGTCAGCAACGCGGTCCTGCACTGGGTGCCGGGCCACCCGGAGCTGATGGCGCGGTGGGCCCGCGCCCTGCCGCCCGGCGGGTGGCTGGCGGTGCAGGTGCCGGGCAACTTCGGCAGCCCCACGCACGCGCTCCTGGCCGAGCTGTGCCGCGCCCCCGGGTGGGGCGGCCGGCTCGACGACGTCGCGCCGCGCCCGGACACCGTGCTGGCACCGGCGGGGTACGCGGAGGTGCTCGCCGGCGCCGGGCTGGTGCCCGACGTCTGGGAGACGACCTACCTGCACGTGCTCACCGGCGCCGACCCGGTGCTGGCCTGGGTGCGCTCCACGGTGCTGCGCCCGGTCCTCGCCCGGCTGGACGAGGAGGACGCGGCCCGCCTCACCGAGGCCTACGCCGAGGCGCTGCGAGCGGCCTACCCGGTGCGCCCGGACGGCACGACGCTCCTGCCGTTCCGACGGGTGTTCGCCGTCGGCACCCGGCCGGCCTGAGCCCCCGCCCCGGAGGGCGGGGTCCCGCGTCAGCCGGCGGAGACCGGGTCCGCCGACGCCTTCGCGGTCGTCTTCTTGGCGGTGGCCTTCTTCGCCGTCGTCTTCTTGGCGGCGGTCTTCTTGGCCGTGGTCTTCTTGGCCGTGGTCTTCTTGGCGGCCTTCTTCTTCGACGGTCCGGCGGCACGGCGGTCGGCCAGCAGCTCGGCGGCCCGCTCGATGGTGATCGTCTCGACGTCGTCGCCCTTGCGCAGGCTGGCGTTGGTCTCGCCGTCGGTCACGTAGGGGCCGAAGCGGCCCTCGCGCACGGTGACCACGCCCTGGGTGACCGGGTCCGGGCCCAGCTCCTTGAGCGGGGCCTTCGCCGCGGCCCGCCCGCGCTGCTTGGGCTGGGCGAAGATCGCCAGCGCCTCGTCGAGGGTGACGGTGAACAGCCGGTCCTCGCTCTCCAGGGAGCGCGAGTCGGTGCCCTTCTTGATGTAGGGCCCGTAGCGGCCGTTCAGCGCCTGGATCTCCTCGCCGTCCGGCGCGGCACCCACCGTGCGGGGCAGCGTGAGCAGCTTCAGCGCGTCCTCGAAGGTGACCGTCTCGGGCTTCATCGAGGAGAACAGGCTCGCCGTGCGCGGGGAGTCCTTGCTGCCCTCGGGCACGACCGTGGTCACGTACGGGCCGTAGCGGCCGGCCTTGACCACGACCGGGTGGCCGGACTCGGGGTCGGTGCCGAGCTGGCGGTCGCCCGACGGCGCCACCAGCAGCTCGCGCACCTTCTCCTCGGTGAGCTCGTCGGGCGCGAGGTCCTCGGGGATGCTGACCCGCGCGCCGTCCTCGCCCGCCTGCAGGTAGGGGCCGTAGCGGCCGACCCGGGCGACGACGGGCTCGCCGTCCGGGCTGGTGGCGCGCAGCGGGATGGAGTTCACGCCGCGGGCGTCGATCTCCTCCAGCCGCTGGCCGATGACCTGCTTGAGGCCGCCGGACTCCGCGATGGCGCCGGCGTGCCGGCCCTCGCCGCCGAAGTAGAACTCGGTGAGCCAGTCGACCCGGCCGAGCGTGCCGCCGGCGATCTCGTCGAGCTCGGCCTCCAGCGACGCGGTGAAGTCGTAGTCCACCAGCTGGGCGAAGTGCTGCTCGAGCAGGTTGGTCACGGCGAACGCGATGAAGGAGGGCACCAGCGCGTTGCCCTTCTTCCACACGTACCCGCGGTCCTGGATCGTCTGCATGATCGAGGCGAAGGTCGACGGGCGGCCGATGCCCAGCTCCTCCAGCCGCGCCACCAGGCTGGGCTCGGTGTAGCGCGACGGCGGCTGGGTGGTGTGCCCCTTGGCGTCCAGCGCCTGGGTGTCCAGCTGCTGGCCGCGCTCGAGGCGGGGCAGCCGGCGCTCGGCGTCGTCGCTGCCGTGGTCGTCGTCGCCGTCCTTCTGCGCGCCCTCGTCGCGGGACTCGACGTAGGCCCGCAGGAAGCCCGGGAAGGTGATGGTGCGCCCCGACGCGGTGAACTCGACCGCCTCGTCGGTGGTGCTGCGGCCGGCGAGCCGGACGCTGACCGTCTGGCCGACGGCGTCGGCCATCTGCGAGGCGACGGTCCGCTGCCAGATCAGCTCGTAGAGCCGGAACTCGTCGCGGGCGAGCTGCGCCGCGAGCTGGCCGGGGGTGCGGAAGCTGTCACCGGCGGGGCGGATGGCCTCGTGGGCCTCCTGCGCGCCCTTGGACTTCTTCGCGTACCGGCGGGCCTCGGCCGGGACGTAGGCGTCGCCGTACAGCTCGCGGGCCTGCTGGCGGGCGGCGTTGATCGCCTCCTGCGACAGGTTCGTCGAGTCGGTGCGCATGTAGGTGATGTGGCCGTTCTCGTACAGCCGCTGGGCCACCCGCATGGTCTGCGCCGAGGACCAGCCGAGCTTGCGGCCGGCCTCCATCTGCAGCGTGGAGGTGGTGAACGGGGCGTACGGGCGGCGCCGGTAGGGCTTCTCGTCGACCCGGCTGACGGTGACCTGGCGGCCCTCGAGCCGGGCGGCCAGGCCGCGGGCGCCGGCCTCGTCGAGGTGGACGACGTCACCGGTGACGCGGCCGGTCGAGGGGTCGAAGTCCTTGCCGGTGGCGACGCGGCTGTCGTCGACGCTGACCAGCTTGGCGCGGACCGTGGTCGGCTCGCCCGCGTCGGCGCCGGCCGCAGCCCCGGAGACACCGCCGGGGACGGCGAACGTGCCCTCCAGCGACCAGTAGTCGGCGGAGTGGAAGTTCATCCGCTCCCGCTCGCGCTCGACCACGATGCGGGTCGCCACGGACTGGACGCGGCCGGCCGAGAGCTTCGGCAGGACCTTCTTCCACAGGACCGGGCTGACCTCGTAGCCGTAGAGCCGGTCGAGGATGCGACGGGTCTCCTGCGCGTCGACCAGGTGGGTGTCGAGCTCGCGCGGGTTGGCGACGGCACGGGCGATCGCCTCGGGGGTGATCTCGTGGAACACCATGCGGCGGACCGGGACCCGCGGCTTCAGGGTGTCGATCAGGTGCCAGGCGATGGCCTCGCCCTCGCGGTCCTCATCTGTGGCGAGGTAGATCTCGCTGGCGTTCTTCACCAGCTGCTTGAGGCGGGTCACCTGCTGCTTGCGGTCGGGGCTGACCACGTAGAGCGGCTCGAAGGAGTTGTCGACGTCGACCCCGAGGCGGGCCCACGCGGCGCCCTTGTGCTCGGCCGGGACGTCGGCGGCGTTGCGCGGCAGGTCGCGGATGTGCCCGACGCTGGCCTCGACCACGTAGCCGCTGCCCAGGTACCCGGCGATCTTGTTCGCCTTGGTCGGGGACTCGACGATGACCAGCGGCCTGCCCCCGGACGCGGCCGAGCCACGGCGGGCGGGCGTCTTCTTCGCGCCGTCGGTCGTGGGGTCGCTCTCGGTCTGCGCGGTCTTCGTGGGCACGGGACTCCTGTCGGTGGTGCTGAGGTGGTGCGGGTGCGGCGCTGCCACCCGGGCCAGGCGGACCGGGCGCGTCGGTCCCGGGGCTCCGGGACCGGTCGGGCGCCACCGCGGAACGCCCCTCGGCGGGCCACGGTAAGCCACCCCTGCACCGGGGCGCCGTCCGCGACCCTCCGTGGGCGTGCCGTCACCCCGACCAACGAGGATGCTGCGCCGGTGTTCCCGGAGCGGGAAGAGCGGGTCCCGCGAAGGGGTCAGTCCGCGCCCACCCCGGCCGCCACCTGCGGCGTCGCGGCCACCTCGCCGGCGACGACGGACCGGCGCTTGGAGACGACGACCGCCGCGACGATGACCGCCAGCGCCGCGAGCGCGAGGCCCACCCGGACGCCGGTGTTGGCGTCCTCCCCCACCGACAGCGCGACGACGGCCGGCGCGATCAGCAGCGCGACCAGGTTCATGACCTTGATCAGCGGGTTGATCGCCGGGCCGGCGGTGTCCTTGAACGGGTCGCCGACCGTGTCGCCGATGACGGTCGCCGCGTGCGCCTCGCTGCCCTTCCCGCCGTGCTCGCCGTCCTCCACCATCTTCTTGGCGTTGTCCCAGGCGCCGCCGGAGTTGGCGAGGAAGACCGCCATGAGCGTGCCGGCGGCGATCGCGCCGACCAGGTAGGCGGCCAGCGGGCCGATGCCGAGGCCGAAGCCCACGGCCACGGGCGCGAGCACCGCCAGCAGGCCCGGGGTCGCCAGCTCGCGCAGCGAGTCCTTGGTGCAGATGTCGACGACGGCGCCGTAGTCCGGCCGCTCGGTGAACGTCATGATCCCGGGGTGGGTGCGGAACTGCTCCCGCACCTCGAACACGACCCGGCCGGCCGCGCGGGAGACGGCGCTGATGGCCAGACCGGAGAAGAGGAAGACGACCGCGGCGCCGAGCACCGCCCCCACGACGTTGTTCGGGTTGACCAGGCTGAAGGCGTCGCCCAGCGAGCTGCCCGCCTCCTCCAGCGCGACGCCGACCTGCGCGTTGTAGGAGCCGAAGAGCGCGGTGGCGGCGAGGACGGCGGTGGCGATCGCGATGCCCTTGGTGATCGCCTTGGTGGTGTTGCCGACGGCGTCGAGGTCGGTGAGCACCCGAGCGCCCTCGCCGTCGATGTCACCGGACATCTCCGCGATGCCCTGGGCGTTGTCGCTGACCGGCCCGAAGGTGTCCATCGAGACGATCACGCCGGCGGTGGTGAGCAGCCCGCAGCCGGCCAGCGCGACGGCGTACAGGGCGGCGCCGCCACCGATGAGGAACGCCCCGTAGACCGCGCCACCGATGAGCAGCGCGGCGTAGACCGCCGACTCCAGCCCGAGGGAGATGCCGGAGAGGATCACCGTCGCCGGTCCGGTCAGCGAGCTGCGGCCGACGTCGCGGACCGGCTTGCGGCTGGTCTCGGTGAAGTACCCGGTGAGCTGCTGGATCGCCGCGGCGAGCACGACGCCCACCAGCACGGAGACCAGGCCGAGCACCTGCGGGCTGACCGGCAGGTCGTCGACGTCGTCCCCGACGCCGGGCAGCACGGTGAAGGAGGCGACGGCGACCAGCAGCAGCGAGACGACGGCGGAGACGAAGAAGCCGCGGTTGATGGGGGCCAGGCCGCTGCTGTCGTTCGCGGCCGGCCGCGTCGCGAGGATGCCGGCGATCGAGGCGATCACGCCGATGGCGGCCACCACCAGCGGGAAGACCATCCCGACGGGGCCGAAGAAGACCTGCCCCAGGATGAGCGCGGCGACCAGCGTGACGGCGTAGGACTCGAAGAGGTCTGCGGCCATGCCGGCGCAGTCACCGACGTTGTCGCCCACGTTGTCGGCGATGGTCGCGGCGTTGCGCGGGTCGTCCTCGGGGATGCCGGCCTCGACCTTGCCCACCAGGTCGGCGCCCACGTCGGCCGCCTTGGTGAAGATGCCGCCGCCGACGCGCATGAACATCGCCAGCAGGGCGCCGCCGAAGCCGAAGCCCTCGAGCACGACCGGTGCCGTCTCGTCGAACAGCAGCAGGGCCAGCGCCGCCCCGAACAGGCCGAGCCCGACGGTGATCATCCCGACGACGCCGCCGGTCCGGTAGGCGATGCCGAACGCCGGGCGGTAGCCGCCGTCCCGGGCCGCCGCGGCCACCCGCACGTTCCCCCGGGTGGCCAGGGTCATCCCGATGAAGCCGACCAGCGCGGAGAAGGTGGCGCCGACGAGGAAGAACACCGCCCGGCCCACCCGCGTGCCCCAGCCGCCCTCGGCGACGGGCAGGACCAGCAGCAGCACGAAGACGATGACGGCGAACAGCGCCAGCGTCCGGAACTGCCGCCGCAGGAAGGCCGCAGCCCCCTCCTGCACCGCCCGGGCGATCTCCTGCATCTTCTCCGTGCCCTGGCCCGCGGCCGTGACGGCCCGGACCAGGTAGGCGGCGAAGACGAGCGCCGCGAGCGAGACGACGAGGATGACGGCGACCAGCGCCGTCTCCCCGCCGGACAGGGAGCTGTCGGGCATGGGTCCTCCAGGCGTGGGCGGCCGCCCGGGAGGCGCCGTGCTCCCCGGTCCGGCGGAGGTCGGCGTCCTGTCCCCGGTCACCGCTCGACCGGCTCCAGGACGGCGCGAAGTGTAAGCCAAATCACACTCACGGGGGCCGTCTCGTGCCCTCCCGACCGGCCGCCTTGCGCAGGGGTGTGACAGTGGAGCGGTGACCACGCTCCACCCGGTCCGGTCGGCTCCCCCTCCCGGCACGGACGACCGGTCCGAGGGCGGCGCGGTCCCGCCCGGCGGGGAGCTGCTGGAGGCACTGCTCGCCGGGACGGCGGAGGACGAGCAGCCGGTCACCCACGTGCACCACCTGCCGGTGCGCGAGAGCCGGACCACCGGCTGGCCGGAGTGGGTCGAGCCGGGCCTGCGCGAGCGGCTCGTCGCCCGCGGCGTACGCGCTCCCTACCAGCACCAGGTCGCCGCGGCGCAGGCCGCGCGCGAGGGGCGGCACGTCGTCGTCGCCACCGGCACCGCGTCGGGGAAGTCGCTGGCCTACCAGCTCCCGGCGCTGACCAGGCTGGCCGAGGACCCCCGCGCCTGCGTGCTCTACCTGGCCCCGACCAAGGCGCTGGCCCGCGACCAGCTGGCGTCGGTGGCCGAGCTGGCCGACCCCTCGGTGCGGCCCGCGCCGTACGACGGCGACACCCCGGCCGAGGAGCGGGACTGGGTGCGGCGGCACTCGCGCTGGATCGTCACCAACCCCGACATGCTGCACCGCGGGATCCTGCCGGCCCACCAGCGCTGGTCGAGCACGCTGCGCCGGGTGGCCTACGTGGTCATCGACGAGTGCCACGCATACCGCGGGGTGTTCGGCTCGCACGTGGGACACGTGCTGCGCCGGCTGCGGCGGATCTGCCGGCGCTACGGCGCCGAGCCGGTGTTCATCCTCGCCTCGGCCACCGTCGCCGACCCGGCCGCCGCCGCCACCCGGCTGGTCGGCGAGGACGTCGTCGCCGTCACCAAGGACGGCTCGCCGCGCCCCGGCGCCACCTTCGCGCTGTGGGAGCCGCCGCTGACCGAGCGGACCGGTGAGCACGGGGCGCCGCTGCGCCGGTCGGCCGCCGCCGACGCCGCCGGCCTGCTGGCCGACCTCGTCGAGCGGGGCGCGCGGACGCTGGCGTTCGTGCGCTCCCGCCGCAGCGCGGAGTCCGTCGCCGACCAGGCGCGCCGGCTGCTGGCCGACCGCGGCCGCGGCGACCTGGCCCGCCGGGTGGACTCCTACCGGGGCGGCTACCTGCCCGAGGAGCGCCGCGAGCTGGAGCGCGCGCTGTCCTCCGGTGACCTGCTGGGCGTGGCCACCACCAACGCCCTCGAGCTGGGGATCGACATCGCCGGGCTGGACGCGGTCGTGCTGGCCGGCTACCCGGGCACGCTGGCCTCGCTGTGGCAGCAGGCCGGCCGGGCCGGGCGGGCGCAGCGGGAGTCGCTGGTCGTCTTCGTCGCCCGCGACGACCCGCTGGACCACTACCTGGCCCACCACCCGCGGGCGGTGTTCGGCCGGCCGGTCGAGGCCACCGTCACCGACCCGGCCAACCCCTACGTGCTGGGGCCGCAGCTGTGCTGCGCGGCGTCGGAGCTGCCGCTGCGGCCGGAGGACCTGGCCGACTTCGGCGGTGCGGTGGCCGAGGCGCAGGTCGAGGAGCTGGTGGCCGCCGGGCAGCTGCGCCGGCGGCCGACCGGCTGGTACTGGACCGGGCGCGGCCGCCCCGACGTCGACATCCGCGGCAGCGGCGACGAGCCGGTGGCGATCATCGAGGCGGCCACCGGCCGGCTGCTCGGCACCGTCGACGGCGGAGCCGCGCACTCGACCGTGCACGAGGGCGCCCTCTACGTGCACCGGGGCGACACCTTCGTCGTCGACGAGTTCGACGTCGAGGACGCCTGCGCCGTCGTGCACCCGGAGAGCCCGGACTGGACGACGGTGGCGCGCGACGTCACCGACCTGGCCATCGTGTCGGTCGAGCAGACGCGGTCGCTCGGCGCGGTCACGGCGCACACCGGCGTGGTCGACGTGACCAACCAGGTGGTGGCCTACCAGCGGCGGCGGATGGGCACCGGCGAGGTGCTGGCCGAGTTCCCGCTGGACCTGCCCCCGCGCCAGCTGCGCACCAAGGCGGTGTGGCTGACCCTGGACCACCGGGCCGTGGAGCGGGCCGACGTCGACGACGCGGCGCTGCCCGGCTCGCTGCACGCGGCCGAGCACGCGGCGATCGGCATCCTGCCGCTGCTGGCCACCTGCGACCGGTGGGACCTGGGCGGGCTCTCGACCGCGCTGCACCCCGACACCGGGACGGCGGCGATCTTCGTCTACGACGGGCACCCGGGCGGTGCCGGCTTCTCCGAGCGGGGGTACGCCGCCCTCCGCCGCTGGCTGCAGGCGACGCGGGCCACGGTGGCCAGCTGCGAGTGCGAGAGCGGCTGCCCCTCCTGCGTCCAGTCGCCCAAGTGCGGCAACGGCAACGACCCGCTGGACAAGGCCGGCGCGGTGCGGGTCCTCGACGTCGTCCTGGACGAGCTGGCGGCTGCGGAGGCGGCCGGTGGGGACGTCGTCGCCGAGGTGGACGACGAGGACCTCCACTCCGAGGGGCCCGAGGAGCCCGAGGTCCCCGGGCCGGCTGCGAGCACCGCCGACGAGGACGAGCTCGTCTTCTGACGCGCTCACGGCGGCACCGGTCCGGCACGCGCGCGGCCCAGCGCCTCGTGCACACCGAGCCGGCCGAGCCCGACGGTGACCCGGACCTCGACGACGACCACCGACCCCGGCTCGACCCGGCAGCCGGCGAGCGCCGCCCCGTTGTCCTCCGCGATGCGCCCGGCTGCCGCGCAGGGGTCCGCGTCCCCGACGACGGCACGGCCGGCGCCGGCGAGGGCCGCCAGGTCCGCGGCGGCCCCCGCCCGGTGGCGAGCGACCGTCGCGACCCCGGCGAGCACCGCCGCGGCGCCGACCAGGACCACCACCGCCGAGAGGGCCAGCACCCACACCGTCGCCGCCCCCCGCTCGCCCCTCATCCGGCCGGCCCCGCACCCGGCTCGCGCTGCGCGACCGCGTCGGCCGTCACGGTGACCCGCCACGGCAGCGGGCCCAGCGGGGAGATCTCCGCCGTCACCGTCACCCGGACCTCGCCGTCGTCGGTCTGCACCTGCGTGCAGGCCCCGTCCGGGGCTGCGCGGGCGGCCAGGTCGACCGCGGTCGCGACCTCGTCCCCGCGCGCGGCCGCCCGGGCCGCCTCGCGGGCGGCGTCCACGCACCGGAGCTGGGCTCCCACGACCGTCACGGCCGCGACCGCCCCGGCGAGGACCAGCACCAGCACGGGGAGGACGACCGCGGTCTCCGCGGTGACCATGCCCGCCTCCCCGCGCCGCGGCCCCCGACCAGCCACGGCTCAGGACAGCGTGGCGAGCGCGCGGTCCACCAGGTCGGTGAGCCCGCTGACGATGGAGTCCCCGGAGACGACCCGGTAGAGCACCGCGGCGAAGGCGCAGGCGGCGACGGTGCCGACGGCGTACTCGGCGGTGCTCATCCCGGCCTCCCCCGCGGCCCGCAGCCGCGCCCAGCGGCCGAGCGGAGCGGGCGCGGGCGCGGCTGCGGCGTCGTCGACGGTGAGCGGTCCTTCTGTCATGGCGTCCTCCTCGGTGGGGCCCCGGCGGGGCGGTGCACCGAGCCTCGGTCCGGTGCCCCGCCCCGGCCCAGGCCCGGGCGACATCTGTGGAGGCGCACGGTGGCTGTGGACGGCTCAGCCGAGCACGTCACCGGCGATGCCGAGGACGAGCGGGACGACGCCGAGGCAGACGAAGGCCGGCAGGAAGCAGAGCCCGAGCGGTGCCAGCACCCAGACCCCGGCCCGCTGGACCGCCGCCTGCGCCTCCGTCCGGGCAGCCGCGCGCGTCTCCTCGGCCAGCGCCCGCAGCGCCGGCACCGCCGCCGCACCGGAGCTGCCGGCCCGCACCAGGACCCGGGCCAGCCCGGTGAGCTCGGCCGGCTGGTCCGCCCACGCCCGCCGCGGCTCGGCTCCCATGCGCTGCAAGGCCGCCACCGCCTGCAGCCGGCGGCCCAGCGGACCGGGCACGGCGCCGGCCACCGCCGAGAGCGCCCCGGCCACGGGCAGGCCGGCGGTCAGGCACGCAGCGAGCAGCTCGCAGGCCGCGGGCAGCTCGCGGAGGGTCGCCGCCCGGTCGGCGGCGGTGCCGTCCGGTGCGGCGGAGCGCAGCAGTCGCTCCCCGGCCACCGCGACGACGATCGCCGCGCAGGCACCGGCCCCACCGCCGACCAGCAGCCAGGCGGCCAGCCCGGCGGCTCCGGCGAGCAGCCACCGGCGTCGCGGGCCGGCCTCCTCGGCGGCACGTGACGGCGGGCCGCTCCGCGCGACGAGACCCCGGGCGCGCACGCCGACCACCAGGGAGCCGGGGACCCAGAGCGCCACGGCTCCGGCGAGCAGCAGCACCGGGAGCGCTCCGGTCACGGCCCGGTCCTGCGCACCAGGCGGCCGGTCCAGGCGATCCCGGCCGCCTCCAGCAGCACGCCGGCCACCAGCAGGACCTGCCCGGTGCCGGTGCGGGTGAGCACGTGCCAGGGGTCGGCGCCCACCCCGCTGCCCATCGCCAGACCGAGCAGCGGCAGCCCGGCGAGCAGCCGGGCGCTGGCCCGCGGCCCGGCGGTGGCCACGAGCAGCTCCCGCCGGCGCCGCTGCCGGTCCCTCAGGTCGTCCTCCACCGCGGACACGACCGCGGACAGCGAGCAGCCGGTCCGGGCGCTCAGCACCACCGCCGCCGACAGCCGGTCCAGCGCCGCGGGGACCCCCTCGGCCCCCGCGACCCGTCCAGGCGGCCCTGCGCCCGGGGCGCGGACGGCGCGCACCAGCGCGTCGGCGCAGGCCCGGTCCGGGCAGTCGGCCACGGCCCCCCGCAGCGCCTCCTCCAGCGACCGGCCGGCCCGCAGCTCCGCGGCGAGCGCGGCGAGCAGCTCCCCCAGCGTCCCGAGCCGGGCGGTGCCGGCCGCCTCCCGCCGTCGCGCCTGCCACCCGCGCGCCGCCACGGCCGCGCAGCCGGCCGCGAGCACCGCGACGAGGATCGTGCTCAGCACCGCGGCCGCACCACCGGCGAGCACGGCGGCGAGCGCCGGCAGGGGCAGCGGACGAAGCTCCCGGCGACCGGCAGGGCCCGGCGCCACGCGGCGCAGGCGGTGCCGGAGGACGACGCGACCGTGCGGCCAGAGCAGCAGCGCCCCGGCGACGGCCAGGAGCGCCGCCGTCACGGGACGCCCGCCAGCCGGCGGAGCTCCCCGGCCGCCGGGCAAGGTCCGCCGTCGGCCCGCCAGCCCGGCTCCACGACCACCAGCTCGCCCCGCCGACCGAGGACCCCGATCTCGTCCACCCGACGGCCGGCGGGGCCGCGCCGGAGGTGCACCACCACGTCCAGCGCCGCGGCGGCCTGGCTGTGCACCGCTGCCCGCCCGAGCCCGGCGGCGACCCCCAGGGCCTCCAGCCGCGCCGGCACCTCGGCCGACCGGTTGGCGTGCAGCGTGCCGCACCCGCCGTCGTGGCCGGTGTTCAGCGCGGCCAGCAGGTCGACCACCTCCGCACCCCGCACCTCCCCCACCACGAGCCGGTCCGGCCGCATGCGCAGCGCCTGCCGCACCAGGTCCCGCAGGCCCACCGCACCGGCCCCCTCGACGTTGGCCGGCCGGGTCAGCAGGCGGACCACGTGCGGGTGCCGCGGCCGGAGCTCGGCGGCGTCCTCGCAGAGCAGCAGCCGCTCCCCCGCGCCGACCTCGCCGAGCAGCGCCGACAGCAGCGTGGTCTTGCCCGACCCGGTGCCGCCGGTGACCAGGAAGGCCAGCCGGCGGTCGACCACGGCCCGCAGCAGCGCGCCGCTCCCGCCGGGGAGCGTGCCCTGCGCCGCCAGCTCGTCCAGCGACCGGGAGCGGCCTCGGAGCACCCGCAGCGACAGGCACGTGCCGCCCCCGCTCACCGGCGGCAGCACCGCGTGCAGGCGGACGCCACCGGGCAGCCCGACGTCGACCCACGGTGCCGCGTCGTCGAGCCTGCGCCCCACCGAGCCGGCGAGCCTGACCGCGAGTCGGCGCACCGCGTCGTCGTCGGCGAACCGGACCCCCGGGACGCGCTCCAGCCCGGCGCCGCGGTCCAGCCACACCTGGTCCGGCCCGTTGACCAGCACGTCGGTCACGTCGGGCAGCCGCAGCAGCGCCTCCAGCGGGCCGGCACCGGCCAGCTCGTCGACGGCGTCGCGCACGGCCACCAGGACGTCGTCGTCGCCGAGCAGGCCGCCGGCCTCCTCGCGGACCAGCGCCGCGACCCCCGCGCGGGACGGCTCCCGGTCCTCGACCGCCAGCCGGGCGCGCACCCGGTCGACCAGCGACGGCGCGCTCACCCGGCGGCCACCTCGAGCACCCGGCGGGCCAGGGCGCGCAGCGGTGACCGCGTGCCCGCGCAGGGCGGCCGGCCCCGCTCTCCCCGTGCCCGCACGTCCCGGTCGGGCGGCAGCTCGCCCAGCACGGGACGGCCCACGACCTCCGCGACGTCGCCCGGGCCCAGACCGCCGGGGAACGTCCGCACGACCAGCTGCGCCGCCGCCCACGACGACCCCTCGGCCTGCACCAGGAGCCGGGCCGCCGACGCGGCACGCAGCCGGGCCGGCACGACCAGCAGGGCGAGGTCGGCGTCGGCGAGGACGGCCCGGGCACCCTCCTCGGGACCGTCGGGACCGGGACGTGCCAGGTCCACGACCACCGGCCGCCCGGTGGAGCGCGCGGCGTCCACGACCGCGGTCAGGGCGTCGGCCGGAGGGGAGGCCGGGCGCTCGCGGTCGGCGGCGAGCAGGTGCACTCCCGCCACCTCGGGCAGCGCGGCCAGCAGCGCGTCCCCGGCCACCCGGCCGCGGAGACCGACCAGGTCCGGCCAGCGCAGCCCCTCGGCCAGCTCCGCCCCCAGGAGCAGGTCCAGGCCCCCGCCCCACACGTCGGCGTCGACCAGGACCGCCCCGTCGACGGCGGAGAGGGCCACCGCCCCGGCCAGCGTGCTCGCCCCCGCGCCCCCGCATGCACCGCCGACGACCACCAGCGGCCCCTGCTCCACCGGCGCCCGGACCGCCGCCGCCGAGCGCGCCAGCAGCCACGACTCGTCGGCCGGGAGGACGGCGACCCGCTCGGCACCGACCTCCACCGCCGCCGCCCACTCGGCGGCCGGCAGCTCGGCGGCCGTCACGACCACGACGCCCGGCCGCCGCGGCAGCGACCGGAGCCCGCCCGAGCCGAGGGCGTCGGCACCGACCAGCACCAGCGGCGCCTCGCGGTGCGCCCGCCGCAGGGCCGGCCCGCCGACCGCGACCTCGGCCTCCGCCCCGGCTGCCGCGAGCACCCGCAGGACCTCGTCGAGCAGGTCCTCGTCGCGGCTGACGACCAGGGGACGGGACGGCTGGGGAGGCGGCGGCGAGAGCACCCACCGACCCCACCGCGGGGGTGCGGACCAGCGCCACGCCGCCGGCGCAACTGTGGATCACCCCGAGGGGTGTGGAAACCGGTCCAGAAAGATCGCGGACCTGCCGATCCAGCTACCGTGACTGACGTGACGCGCTCCGCGGCGTTCTTCGACCTGGACAAGACGGTCATCGCCAAGTCCAGCGCGCTCGCCTTCGGCCGCCCCTTCTTCCAGGGCGGGCTGATCAACCGGCGGGCCGTGCTGAAGTCCGCGTACGCCCAGTTCGTCTTCTCCCTGGCCGGCGCCGACGAGCAGCAGATGGACCGGCTGCGCGCGCAGCTCACCGCCATGGTCACCGGCTGGGACGCCGCCGTCGTCCACGAGATCGTCCGCGAGACGCTGCACGAGATCGTCGACCCGCTGGTCTACGCCGAGGCCGCGGACCTCATCGAGGAGCACCGCGCCGCCGGGCGCGAGATCGTCATCGTCTCCAGCAGCGGTGCCGAGATGGTCGAGCCGATCGGCGAGATGCTCGGCGTCGACCGCGTCGTCGCCACCCGGCTGGTCGTCGAGGACGGCCGCTACACCGGGGACATCGAGTTCTACGCCTACGGCGAGAACAAGGCCGAGGCCGTGCGCCGGCTGGCCGCCGAGGGTGGCTACGACCTGGCCGACTGCTACGCCTACAGCGACTCCGTCACCGACCTCCCGCTGCTGTCGGTCGTCGGGCACCCCACCGCGGTCAACCCCGACCGCGGCCTGCGGAAGGCGGCACTGGAGCGGGGCTGGCCGGTGCTGCGCTTCGAGCGGCCGGTGAGCATCCGGTCGCGCTTCTCCGCACCGTCGACGCCGGTGGTCACCGGCGCGGCCATGGGCGTCGGCGCCGCCGTCGTCGGGCTGGCCTGGTACGCCCGGCACCGCGCGGCCCGCGCCGGGCTGCTGGGTGCCGACGGTCCGGCGCCGGTCCCCGGCCGCCGTCGCCGCCGCGGCGCCTGACCCCCGCGTGCTCGCCGTCGCCGCGGCCTGGACCTCCGTGCTGGCCGTCTGCCTGGCCGCGGCCCTGTTCGGTCACACCGCCCGGCTGAGCCGGCCCTCGGTCACCCAGCGGGCCGGGCTGTTCGTGTCCCGCGCCGGCCCGTGGCTCGCCGCGCTGGGCGCCGCCAGCGCCGGTGCCGCGACCGGCGCATGGCTGGCCGCGGCAGCCGGCGGGGCGCTCGCGGTGGTCGCGGTCGCGGTCGTCGGCCTCGGCCTGGCCCCGAGCTGAGCGGTCAGCCGCGGAGCAGGCTCTCGCAGATCGCCAGGCCCTCCAGGGCACCGTGCTCGGTCGCCCGGCAGCAGTGCACCAGCCACGCGGCCAGACCCTCCGGCGTGCCCGAGGCGTACCCCGCGAGCGCCTCGCCGTAGGCCTCGCGGCCCAGGTGGAGGAAGCCGACCTCGGGCACGGAGACCGCCTTGGGGTCCAGCCCGCGGGTGATGACGGTCAGCCGCGCCGCGGCACGGGCGACGACGCCGTCGGCCACCCCGAAGGGCGCCAGCGCGGCGATCTCGCCGTGCACCAGCGCGGCGACGACCACCGCCGGCACCGCCGTCGACGTGCCGGTGACCAGCGAGAAGAGGCCCGACAGCCGCTGGCCCGCGTGCGCGCCGGGACGGCCGAGGTCGGCCTGGTCGGCGAGGTCGGCGGCGGCCAGCACGTGCAGCCGGGCGAGCACCTGCCCGGGCGCCTTCGGCCAGGTCTCCATCATCGAGCCCAGCCCGGCGGAGGCGCGCAGCGCGCCCTGGACGACCGGGTCGGTCACCGAACCGGCGCGCAGCTCGGCCAGCGGGACGTCGACCCCCGCCAGCGCCGCCGATGCCCGGGCACCGCGCAGCGCCGACTCGATGCTCACGCCGGCGGACTCGCGCCGCAGGACCTTGTGCCCCAGCAGCCGGTCGATGCCGTGCCGGGCCTCGTGGGCCGCCTCGCGCACCCCCGGGAGGTCCAGCAGCGGGGCCAGCGGGTCGGGCGTGGCCGGGCCGGGCGCGGGTCGGGCGGCGCCGGGACGGACGGGGATGCTCACACGACGACGGTACGAGGCGCGGCGGACCGGCCCGCAGGCCCCTGCCCTACAGTGCCTCCTGCCATGGCGAACATGATCACGTTGCTGCTGGTCCGCCATGGGCAGAGCCAGTGGAACGCCGAAGGCCGCATGCAGGGCCAGACGCCGCACGTGCCGCTCACCGCCCTGGGCCACACGCAGGCCGAGGCGGCCGCCACCGAGCTGGCCGGGCTGCGGCCCGGCGCGCTGATCTCCAGCGACCTCGTGCGCGCCGTCCAGACCGCCGAGCACTGCGCCCGCGCCACGGGGCTGCCGGTCACCACCACGCCCGCGCTGCGCGAGCAGGGCTACGGCGTGCTGGAGGGGCGGCCGTCACGGGAGCTGTGGGACGTCGTCGACTGGACCGACGCGCACTGGTCGGCCGAGGGCGGCGAGAGCCTGGCCGAGCTGCACGCCCGGGTCGCCGCGTTCCTCGGCCAGCTGTGCGCCGAGCCGCCGGCCGACGTCGTCGCGCTGGTCACCCACGGCGACACGATCCGCGCGGTGCAGGCGGTCGCCGCCGGGCTCGGCCCGGACGCCATGCCGGCGGTCACGCCGCACAACGGCTCGGTCACCCGCCTGGAGGTCTGCGACTGACCCCGCCGCGGCGCCTCAGCCGACGTCGACGAGGTCGATGACGAAGACGAGGGTGGCGTCGCCGGGGATCGGGCCCTGCCCGTTCGGCCCGTAGCCGAGCTCGCTGGGGATGGTGACGGCGCGGCGGCCGCCCTCCTTCATCCCGGTGATGCCCTGGTCGAAGCCCTCGATGACCATGCCGGAGCCGAGCTGGACCGGCAGGGTCTCCTCCTCGCCGCGGCTCCACGACGAGTCGAACTCCTCGCCGGTCTCGTAGAACGCGCCCACGTACTTCACCTCGACGGTGCTGCCCGTGACCGCCTCCTCGCCGTCACCGACGACCACGTCCTCGATGCCCAGCTCGGTCGGCGGCTGCTCGTCCGAGGCGGGCACCTCCGGGGCGGTCCCCAGGTCCGTGCTGATACCGGCCGAGCCGCTCGCGGAGCCGGAGCCCTCGTCGGAGCCCTCGTCGGGGCCGTCGCCTCAGGCGGCGAGCGGGAGGAGCAGGGAGAGCGCGAGCAGCGCCCCGGGCACGGTGCGGCGGGTCATGACCCCATGCTCCCAGAGCAGCACGCGCAGGCTGCCGGACGGCATGATCGCGACATGTCCGCCCCCCGTACCGCGCCGTGAAGGTCGTCGTCGCCGGCGGGTCCGGCGCCCTGGGCCGCCGGCTCTGCGACGACCTGGCCGACCGCGGTCACGACGTCGTGGTGCTCACCCGCACGCCGCGCGCCGGCCGGCACCGGCAGGTGCGGTGGGACGGCACCACGGTGGGCCCGTGGGCCGCGGAGCTGGCCGGCGCCGGGGTCGTCAACCTCGCCGGGGAGCTGGTCGACCGGCGGCCCACGGCGCACAACCTCGAGCTGCTGACCCGGTCCCGGGTCGAGCCCACCCTGGCCCTGCGGGCGGCCGCCGAGCGCCTGGACGCCCCCGTGCCGGTGTGGCTGCAGGCCAGCACCACGGCGATCCACGGGGACGCCGGCGAGACGCTCCTCGACGAGGGCAGCCCGCCCGGCGACGGCCCGCCGCAGATGACCGACGTCGCCCTCGCCTGGGAGCGGGCGGCGGCCGGCGCGCACGCGCAGCGCCAGGTCCTCCTGCGCACGAGCGTCGCGCTCGACCGGGACACCCCCGCGCTGGACCGGCTGGCCGGGCTGGCCCGCTGGGGCCTGGGCGGTCGGGTGGGCAGCGGGCGGCAGTGGGTCAGCTGGCTGCACATCGAGGACTGGCTGGCCATCGTCCGCTGGGCCCTCGGGGTGGACGACGAGCTGACCGCGCCGCCGCCGTCGGGGGTGCTGGTGGCCAGCTCCCCGAACCCGGTGACCAACGCCGACCTGATGGCCGCCCTGCGCCGGGCGCTCCACCGGCCGGCTGCCCCGCCCACGCCGGCGCCGCTGGTGCGCATCGGAGCGGTGCTGCTGCGCACCGACCCGGCGCTGGCCCTCACCGGCCGGCGGGTGGTCAGCCGGGTGCTGGCCGACCTGCTGCGCTGAGGCGTCAGGCCGCGCCGAGGGCGTCGGCCATCCGGTGGTGCACCGCCGCCTCCTCCGGGCGGCTCAGCCGCTCCAGCGTGCGGGCCAGGGCCCGGCGCGCCCAGCCGTTGGACGGCGAGAGCTCGACCAGCAGGCTCAGCTGCTCCTCGGCCCGGGCCAGCTGTGCGGAGCCGTAGTAGGCACGGGCCAGCAGCTCCAGCGCCGCCTCGTTGCGCGGCTCGGCGTCGACGACCGCCTGCAGGATGCGGGCCGCCTCGGTCGGCTGGCCCATGTTGAGGAGGAGATCCGCCCGGAGGAACTCCGAGTGCAGGTCGAGCTCGAAGGGCTGGGTCATGGCCCGTGCAACGCGCACCCCCGCCGGTCGCTTCCCCGGCCCTCTGCCCTCCGGCCCTCAGCCCTCCGGCTCGGGGTACCGGGCACCGGCGGCGAGCTCGGTGCCGTCCGCGACGCGGGCCTCCCGGCCGACCAGGGCGATGTCGCCGTCCCCGCCCACCGAGGCGCCCGCACCGATGTCGACGTTGTCGTCGAGCACGGCACGGGTGACCGTGGCGCCCGACCGCACCCGCACACCGGGCAGCAGCACGGAGTCGACGACGGTCGCCCCCGGCTCGACCACCACGCCCGGGGAGAGGACCGAGCCCCGCACGTTGCCCGAGACCCGGGTGCCGCCGGAGAGCAGGCTGTTCTCGATCTGCCCGTCGTCGAGCACGCGGGCGGCGCTGTGCCTGCCACCCCGGGTGTGCACCGGCCAGCTCGGGTCGTCGAGGTCCAGCGGCGGGTCCTCGTCGAGGAACTCCCGGTGGGTGCGCCAGTAGGACTCGATGGTGCCGACGTCGCGCCAGTAGCCGTTCAGCGGGTACGCGCGGGCCAGGCCGTCCCTCGTCTGTGCCGGCAGCAGGGAGTCGCCGAGGTCCTCCAGGCCGTCCTCGCCGGCCTCGTCGCTGAGCGCCTCCAGCCGGTCCAGCGTCGGCCCCGGGGAGAAGACGAACACCTCGTTGGTCGCCGTCGTCGTCGCCGGCTCGTCGGGCTTGTAGGCGTAGCCGGTCACCTTCCCGCCCTCGCCCACCTCGACGATCCCGTAGCGCGAGGCGTCGTCGGCCGCCACCTCCGTGGTCACCATCGTCACCTCGGCGCCCGAGCCCAGGTGGGCGTCGACGACGTCGCGGTAGTCCAGCTTGTAGACGGCGTCGGCGCTGACGACGACGAGCGCGTCGGGGGCGAACTGCCGGACGAGCTGGCTCTGCCGCCACAGCCCGTCGGCCGTGCCCTCGGTGAAGCCGCCCCGCTCGCTGCCCTGGAACGGCGGCAGCACCATCAGCCCGCCGGTGGTCCGGTCCAGGTCCCAGGGGCGGCCGTTGGCGAGGTGCTCGTTCACCGACTGCGGCTGGTACTGGACCGACACCCAGACGTCGGCGATCTTCGAGTGCTCGCAGTTGGAGAGCGGGAAGTCGATCAGCCGGTAGACCCCGGCGAAGGGCACGGAGGGCTTGGCCCGCTGCTCGGTGAGCAGCTCCAGCCGGCTGCCCTTGCCACCGGCGAGCACGAGCACGAGGACCTTGGGGAGCGCCATGGGTCCCCGCTACCCGCGCGGGGCGGTGCACACCCTCAGGCGGGCAGATCTCCGCCCGGGCCGGCCGCCTCGGCGAGCAGCTGCTCGCGCTGCTCGGCCGGCAGCCGGTCCACGTAGACGGTGCCGTCGAGGTGGTCGACCTCGTGCTGCAGGCACCGGGCGGCCATGCCGGTGGCCTCGATGGAGAGCGGCTTCCCGTCGAGGTCCACGCCGTCCACGCGTGCGCGGAAGGCGCGCGGCAGCACGGCGTAGGGGCCGGGGACCGACAGGCAGCCCTCCTCGGTGACCTCCTCGGCCGGGTCCTCCCCGACCGGGTCCGGGATGGAGAGCACGGGGTTGACGACGTACCCGACGACGTCCTCGTCGTCGGCGTCCGGGCAGTCGATGACGAAGACCCGCGCGTCGACGCCGATCTGGTTGGCCGCCAGCCCCACCCCGTCGGCGGCCTCCATGCTGGCGAACATGTCGAGGACCAGCCGGCGCAGCCCGTCGCCGAACTCCGTCACCTCGGCGCAGCGGCGGTGCAGGACCGGGTTGCTGCCGTAGGTGACGATCGGCCGGGCGACGCCGTCGTAACGGCCGAACAGGCGCATGGCTGCAGATCCTAGGGACCCCTCCCGGCGGCTGCCCCTGCCGTTTACCCATCCCGGACGTATGGTCGCGACGTCGGAGCGACCGGCCCCCTCGCGGGGCCGGGGGCCGCGCCCGTCGAGAACCCGGCGGGAGCCGTCTGCCGCGTGCGGCACGCCTCCTCCGAGGAGCTCGTCCCATGACCTCAGCTGCGCTGCCCCGCCACCGCGTCCGCCCCGCCCGGGTCCCCGAGACCGCCCCCTCCCCCACCGCCCGCTACCGCTACGACGCCGTCTCGGGCGACTGGTGGTGGTCCCCGGGGATGCATGCGCTGCTCGGCCTCGACCCGCTCCGCGAGCCGGGGATCGAGGCCCTGCTCACCACCCAGCACCCGGACGACGGAGCGCGGCTGCTCGCGGCCCTCACCGCCACCTTCGAGGGCGGTCGCCCGTTCGCCGTCGAGACGAGGGTGCTGCACCCCACGAGCGCGCAGCGCTCGGTGGTCGTGACGGGCGAGCCGCTGCGCGACGAGACCGGCGCGCTGCGCGGCGTCGAGGGCCACTGCGCCGACATCACCGGCTCGCGGGCGCCGGACCCCGACGCCGCCACGGCCCGCGCGCTGCAGGTGGAGGTGGCGCAGATGCGCACGGCCATGGCCAGCCGCGCCGTCATCGAGCAGGCCAAGGGGGTGCTCATGCTGCTGACCAACTGCGGCGAGCAGACGGCGTTCGACCTGCTGGCCCACCTGTCCAGCAACACGCACCGGAAGGTGCGCGACGTCGCCCACCTGCTCACCGAGTCCGCCGCCGGGCGGACCCGGCTGCCGGAGGACGTCGGCGCCATCCTGCGGGACGCCTGCCCGCCGGCGCAGCCGCTGCGCTGACGGCGCCGCGCGGCGGCGCGCAGCCCGCGCACTCTCTCGGGCAGGATCGGGAGCGACCACACCCGTGCGGCCGAGGAGGGAGCCAGGATGTTCTACGTCCTCGCCAGGTTCGTCGTCCGGCCGCTGTTCTGGCTGCTCTTCCGGCCGACGGTGACCGGCCGCGAGAACGTGCCGCTGACCGGCCCGGTCATCTTCGCCAGCAACCACCTGTCGTTCATCGACAGCATCGCCATCCCGACCGTGGCGCCCCGCCGGGTCGGCTACCTGGCCAAGGCCGAGTACTTCACCGCCCCGGGGATCGCAGGCTGGTTCACGCGGACGCTGTTCACCGCCCTCGGGGCGCTGCCGGTGGAGCGCGAGACCCACCGGGCCGCGCAGGCCGCCCTGGACACCGCGCTCGGGGTGCTCCGCGAGGGCGGCGGGTTCGGCATCTACCCCGAGGGCACCCGCTCGCGGGACGGGCGGCTGGCCCGCGGGAAGACCGGCGTCGCCTGGCTGGCGCTGACCGCGGACTGCCCGGTCGTACCGGTGGCGGTCGCCGGGACCGACCGCGTCCAGCCGGTGGGCGCGAGCTGGCCCCGGCCGGCGAAGGTGTCGGTCACCTTCGGCACCCCGCTGACCTTCCCGGAGCACCGCGGCAAGGCCGGCAACGGCCGCGCCCGGCGCGAGGTCACCGACCGGATCATGGTGGCGATCGCCGAGCTGTCGGGCCAGGAGAAGGCCGGCTGGGACGGCCCCGCGGCGGCCTGAGCCGGGGGCCTCAGCCCTCGCTGACCAGGGCCCGCTCCGCGTCCGGCCACGGGACCGGCGACCCGCCGGCGGTGCAGACGTAGGTGGTCCGCACCGTGCAGCACAGCCGCTCGCCGACGCGGACCGCGAAGCGCACCGTCAGGCTGGTGGTGCCGAGCTTCTCCAGCTCGGCGTCGACCGCCACGGTGTCGCCGTAGCGCGCCGAGGAGCGCCACTCCAGCGCGCTGGCGGCGACCAGGTACTCGGTGCCCTCGGCGTTCAGCGCCGCCCAGTCGACGCCGCGGCCGGTCCACCAGGAGGCGACGGCCTCGTCGGCCCACACGAGGTAGTGCGCGTTGAACACCACGCCCTGCTGGTCGCACTCGACGAAGCGGACGGGGGCACTCCAGACCTCGGGCACGAGGGGGAACGGTAACCGGGCCGCCGACTACGGTCGTCGCGTGGATCCCGACGCCGCCGTCCCGGACGCCCTGGACGTCTACCGCTCCCCGTCGAAGCGCGTGCTGGACAAGGAGATCGGCGCCCTCGACACCTACTGCCGCGACTTCATCGCGCTCTCGCCGTTCGCGACCCTCGCCACCGCGTCGGCCGACGGCTGGCCCGAGGTCTCGCCGCGCGGCGGGGCACCGGGCTTCGTGCACGTCCTCGACGAGCACCGGCTGGCGCTGCCCGACCGGCTGGGCAACAACCGGATCGACAGCCTGCGCAACCTCGCGGAGAACCCGCGCGCGGCGCTGATGTTCTTCGTCCCCGGCTTCGACGAGACGCTGCGGGTGTACGGCACCACCTCCGTCGTCGGCCCGGACGACCTGGACGTCGACCTCACCGAGTTCGGCAAGAAGCCGCTCTCGGTGCTGGTGCTGCACGTCTCCAAGGCCTACTTCCAGTGCCCGAAGTCCGTGATGCGCTCGGGCCTGTGGGACCCGGAGCGCCGGGTGGACCGCTCGACCTACCCGTCGTTCGGCACGGTGCTGCGGGAGCACTGCCGGGACACCACGATCACGACGGACGACGCGCTCATGCGGGCGTCGCTCGCCGAGGAGCTGTGACCGGCCGAACTGTCGTGGCCGGGCCCTAGCCTGCGCGCATGCCCTTCGACGTCCAGGTCGTGGTCGACAGCTCCTCCCCCCATGCCCTCGCCGACTGGTGGGCCGAGGCGCTGGGCTGGCAGGTGGAGCCGCAGGACGAGGCGCTCATCCGGCGGATCGTGGGGTCCGGTGCCGCGGCGGAGTCCGACACCACCACCCACCGGGGCCGGCTGGTCTGGGCGGCCGGAGCGGCGATCACCTCCGCCGAGCCGGGGCGCCCGCGGGTGCTGTTCCAGCTCCTGCCGGAGGCGAAGACGGTGAAGAACCGGCTGCACCTCGATGTCCGCGCCGGCGCCGAGAAGCAGGAGGCGGAGGTGGCCCGGCTCGTCGGGCTCGGCGCGCGCGAGCTCTGGCGCGGGGCCCAGGGCCCGTACACGTGGGTGACGCTCGCCGACCCGGAGGGCAACGAGTTCTGCGTGACGTGAGCGGACACGTCCGGCGGGCGGTCAGCTGGCGCGGAGGTCCCGAGCCAGCTTGCGGTCGGCCACGGTCCGCTCGGCCATCAGCCGCACGCGTTCCCGGCGGGGTCTGCGGTCGGTGCCCAGGTAGCGCGCGTCCTCCACCAGCTGGAAAGCGGCGAGCACGCTCGCCTTGACCTCGCGTGCCCGCGGAACAGCGGGGCGCACCGGCTCGGCCGACGTCATGGAGACCCCCTTCTCCCGGGGAGAGCCGCCGCGCGCCCCCGTGCGGACATGGTGCCCCCCTTTCGGCATCGCCAACCCTCGCTGTGACCAATTGGTGTCGATGGGTCACGTGTGACGACCGGTGACGGTTGTGTGACCTGGGGCGCCGCCTTCCGGCGCGTGGCCGGCTCTCGTACGGTGCTCCGCATGGCCACACCTCGACGGCTCGGTCGGACGGCGGCGCGCGCGGTCGGGCGGCTGCTCGGGCTGCCCCGCTCCCCGGGGCGCCGCCCGGCGCCCCGCCCGCCGCGGGCGCAGGACGTGCCCGACGTCGGCTACCGGCCGCGCGACGACGGGCGCCCCGACCCCGGGGAGGTCGTGTGGGCGTGGGTGCCCTACGACGAGGGCGACGGCCGCGGCAAGGACCGCCCGGTGCTCGTGATCGGCCGCCGCGGACCGCAGCTGCTGGGCCTGATGCTCAGCAGCCAGGACCACGACCGGGACGCCGCCGACGAGGCTCGGCACGGCCGGGTGTGGACCGACGTCGGCAGCGGCGCGTGGGACCCCCGGGGACGCCCGAGCGAGGTCCGGCTGGACCGGCTCCTCGTGCTGGACCCGGCGACCGTCCGCCGCGAGGGTGCCGCGCTCGACCGGACCCGGTTCGACCGCGTCGTCTCCGAGGCGCGGCGCGTGCAGGGCTGGTGAGCCCCCGGGGTCAGTCGGTGACCGACTCGTCCCTCGCCCGGCGGCGGACCGGGGGCCGCAGGTTGTAGACGCCGACGCCCTCGCTGAGCGGCTCCAGGTCGTAGCGGTGGACCACCTTGGGGCCACCGTGCAGGTGCACGTGCGTCACCGTCGGGAGCGGGTCACCGTGCCGCGCCTCCCGGATCTGCACCCTCCCGTCGAGGGGCCCGCCGACGAACAGCAGCACCGAGTCCTCGGTGTCGCTCGTCGCGCCGGCCGCGTTCTCCTCGGACAGCTCCGGTCTCCTCCCGCTCGTGCGCCGACCAACGAGAGTAGGCGCGCGGGAGCGGATCGTCAGGTGCCCGCACCTCCGGAGGAGGAGCGGCGCAGCCACCGCGCTACCAGCGGGGCGCTGAACAGCATCACGAACAGCCGCAGGACCTGGACCGAGAGCACGAAGGTGGTGTCGGCCCCGGCGTCGCGCGCCGTGGCCAGCACCGCGTAGAGCCCACCCGGCGTCGTCGCCAGGTAGCCGTCGAGCGCGCTGGCACCGGTGATGCCGGCCAGGACGGCGCCCAGGCCGGCGCACGCCAGCACCAGCGCCGCCATGATGGTCAGGGCCAGGGGCAGGGCGCGGCCGATGGTGCGCAGGCTGTCCCGGGTGAAGCTGACCCCGACCTGGAGACCGATCACCAGGAAGGCGGCGCTCTCCACCGGGCCGGGCACCTCGGCGCCCCCGGAGAGCCCGGTCAGGTCGGCGACGGCGCCGGCCACCAGCGGTCCGAGCAGGGCCGCGACCGGCATGCGCACCAGCCGGCCCACGGCCAGCCCGACGACGGAGCAGCCGACCGTGAACAGCAGGCCGGCGGGCCAGCCGGGCCCGTCGTCACCGGTGGGCGCCCCCGACCCCGGGGTGGCGCCGTAGACCGCCGTCGCGGCCACCGGCATCAGCAGCACGATGAGCAGCACCCGCAGGTACTGCAGCACCGCGACCATCCGCTCGTCGGCATCCAGCTCGCGGGCCATCACCACGATCCCGCTCGCGCCGCCGGCGATCATCGCGAAGGCGCCGGTGACCGGGCTGATCCCGCGGTGCAGCCGGAGGAGCGCGCCGGCCACCAGGCTGAGGGCGAGCGTGGCGACCGTCGTCAGCAGCACCGGCAGCCAGTTGGCGGCCACGGCGCGCAGCGTCCCCAGGTCGACCAGCGCGCCCATCGCCACCCCGATGACCGCCTGGCCCGCGGTGCCCGCCGGCTCGGGCACCCGAGCCGGGCCGCGCCCCACCAGGGCGCGCAGCAGCCCGGCGAGCAGGCCGCCGAACAGGGCCGGTGAGGGCAGCCCGGCCAGGCCGACGAGAGCGCTCAGCCCGATGGCGACGGCGACGACGACGGCGGCGTCGAGCAGCCGCGCGCCCCGCCTGTTCCGCACCCGTCCCCCGTCCCCGCACCGGTCGTCGGCGACCACTCTGCCTCCGGCGGGACCGGGGACGTGCGAGGGGTCAGCCCCCGGTGATCCGCCGGAGCTCGGCGACGTGGGCGTCGAAGGCGGCCCGCCCGGTGGCCGTCAGGGAGAGGCTGGTGCGCACGCGGGAGGCCCGGGTGGCCTTGTGCACGCGGACGTAGCCGGCCTCCTCCAGCTGCTTGACGTGCTTGGAGAGCACCGAGTCGCTGACGCCGACCTGCTCGCGGACGGTGGCGAAGTCCATGGTCTCGACGACGGCCAGCAGACCGCACACCTGGAGCCGGGGTGGCGCGTGGACGACGGGGTCGAACCGCGGCTCGACGGCGGTCACGACCCGGCGCGCAGGCCGGCGACGTAGATGCGCGTCACCCAGCGCGAGCTCCACCCGGCCGCGACGCCCATGACCACGCCGGCGACGACCATCGCGCCGCGCACGTCGAGCAGGAACTCCGCCGCGGCGCCGAGCCCGAGCAGGGCGAAGTAGCCGACCAGCAGCCGGCGCAGGGCCGCCCGGACACGCTCCTGGACCGGGCCCACCTTGCTGGCGTCCCACCAGGTCCCGGTGATCCGCTGGTAGACCGCCACCAGCGCGCGGACGCCGACCGCGAAGACCACGACCGCGGCCAGGATCACCCAGATGCTGCGGGACGAGTAGCTGCCGAGGAAGCCGGCGACGAGCACCCCGAACGCCACGTCCCACCACCAGGGCTGGACCAGCCGCTCGGCGAGCGCGGCACGGTCGGACTGCAGCGCGGCCGGCTGGGAGCGGGCGTCCGCTTCACTTTCCATGTCGGAAAGCATGTCCGTCGCTTTCCAGATCGTCAAGTGACCGTGAAACGCGCGCGTCACGATGGGCTGCCACAGTGCCGGCGTGGACCAGGCGGCGCACTGGGATCCTTGTCCCGAGCACACCGCCGCCACGACCCCCACCGCCCCGACCCGCGCCGCCCGCCCCGAGGAGATCCGCTGAGCACCGAACCGCAGCCGGCGACCGGCCCGCGCAAGCCCGGGCACGCGACCCCCGTGCCACCCGGGTCCGGCGCCGTCTACCCGGTGGGCCTGCGGCTGCGCGACCGGCTCGTCGTCGTCGTCGGCGGGGGGAAGGTCGCCCACCGCCGCGTCGCCGGCCTGCTCGAGGCGCGCGCCCGGGTCACCGTCGTCAGCCCCGAGGTGACACCGGCCCTGGAGGCGATGGTGGGACCGGGCACGCTGACCTGGCTCCCCCGCCGCTACGAGACCGGCGACCTGGACGGCGCCTGGTACGCCGTCGCCGCCACCGACGACCCGGCCGTGAACGCCGCCGTCGCCGAGGAGGCCGAGCGCAGCCGCATCTTCTGCGCCCGCGCCGACGACCGGGCCGCCTCCAGCGTGTGGACGCCCGCCATCGGACGCCAGGGCGACCTCGTGATCGGCGTGCACGGCGGCGGGGACCCGCAGCGGGCGATCGGCGTGCGCGACGCCGTCGTCACCGGCCTGACCGACGGCAGCATCGGCGACCGCGCCGCGCGGCCCAGCACCGGCGGCAGCGTCGTCCTGGTCGGCGGCGGCCCCGGCGACCCGGGGCTGATCACCGTCCGCGGACGCCAGGCCCTGGCCCACGCCGAGGTCGTCGTCGCCGACCACCTCGCACCCCAGGCGCTGCTCGCCGCACTGCCCCCCGAGGTGGAGGTCATCGACGCCTCCAAGCTCCCGCGCGGCCGCTCGATGGCCCAGGAGCAGATCAACGAGCTGCTCGTCACGCACGCGCGGGCGGGCCGCCGCGTCGTCCGGCTCAAGGGCGGGGACCCGTTCGTCTTCGGCCGCGGGATGGAGGAGGTCGAGGCCTGCGCGGCGGCCGGCGTCCCGGTCGAGGTCGTCCCGGGGATCACCAGCGCCATCGCCGTCCCCGCGCTGGCCGGCGTCCCGGTCACCCACCGGGGCCTGACCCACGAGTTCGTCGTCGTCTCCGGGCACCTGCCCCCGGGGCACCCCCAGTCGCTGGTCGACTGGGCCGCGATCGGCCGGCTTCGCGGCACGGTCGTGGTCCTCATGGGCGTGGAGACCGCGCCGGCCATCGCCGCCGCCCTGGTCGAGCACGGCCGGGCACCGGACACCCCAGTGGCGGTGGTCAGCGACGGGTCGACGGCGGTCCAGCGCACGGTCCGGACCACGCTGGCCGGGCTCCCCGGGGCCCTGGCCGCGGCCGACGTCCGCCCGCCCGCGGTGTGGGTGGTCGGCGAGGTCGTCGCCCTCGCAGCGGTGTCGGAGCCGGCCGAGGGATAAACCACTGGTGCTATCGATGTAGTACTCCTACTATCGCCGCACCACTTCCGAGAACACTGCGAGGACGGCGCTCATGAGCTCCGACTACTCCGGCGAACCGGTCATCAGCGTCTCCGGGCTGCGGATGGCCTACGGCACCCGCGACATCCTCACCGGCGTGGACTTCGAGGTCCGGCAGGGCGAGGTCGTCTGCCTGCTCGGCCCCAACGGCGCCGGCAAGACCACCACCATCGAGATCCTCGAGGGCTTCCGGCTGCCCTCGGGCGGCGACGTCCGCGTGCTGGGCGAGGACCCGGCCACCGCCGGCGACGCCTGGCGGGCACGCGTCGGCGTGGTCCTCCAGTCCTGGCGCGACCACGGCCGGTGGACCCCCCGCATGCTGCTCGGCTCGCTGGGCGGGTACTTCGTCCCCTACTCCACCCCCGAGCGCACCCGCCCCTACGACGTCGACGAGCTGCTGCACACCGTCGGGCTCGACGAGCACGCCGACCGGAAGATCGCCACCCTCTCCGGCGGCCAGCGCCGACGGCTGGACGTCGCCGTCGGCATCATCGGGCGGCCCGAGCTGCTCTTCCTCGACGAGCCGACCGCCGGCTTCGACCCGCAGGCACGGCGCGACTTCCACGAGCTCGTGCACCGGCTCTCCGACCTGGAGGGCACCAGCATCCTGCTGACCACGCACGACCTGGCCGAGGCGGAGAAGCTCGCCGACCGGATCCTGATCCTCACCAACGGCCGGATCGTCGCCGACGGCAGCGCCGACGAGCTCACCCGCCAGGTCGCCGGCACCGCCGAGGTGCGCTGGGCCTGCGGCCCCGAGCGGTTCGTCCACCCCACCGACGACGTCGTCGGCTTCGTCCGGCGGCTGGTCGAGCAGCAGGGCGACGAGCTCACCGACCTCGAGGTCCGCAAGGCCACGCTCGAGGACACCTACCTGGCCATGGTGCAGCGCTTCGAGGCCGGCCACGGTGCCGCGCCCGTCCTGGAGGAGGTACCGCGGTGAGCGCCACCCGCTACGCGATCGGCCTGGGCCTGCGCCGGGGCTGGACGGAGTTCCTGCTCAGCCTGCGGAGCCCGCAGGACCAGGGCTTCTACCTGTTCACCGCCGTCGGCACGCTGGTCTTCCTCTGGTTCAACCGGGACAACGAGCTCGAGGGCACCGGGCTGATGTACCCGACGTGGGCGCTGCCGAGCATCCTCGGCGCGCTGCTGGCCTTCGGCGTCGTCATCGGCCCGGCGTTCGCCCTGGCCATGGAACGCGAGGACGGCACCCTGCTGCGGCACAAGGCGCTGCCGCACGGCATGCAGGGCTACGTCACCGGCCAGCTCACCTACCACTCGCTGAGCCTGCTGCCCTCGCTGCTGACGATCCTCGTGCCGAGCTTCCTGCTCTTCGACGACCTGATGCACCAGGGCGCCGCCGGCTGGCTCACCGTCGCGTGGGTCGTCGTGCTCGGCCTGCTCGCGACGCTGCCGCTGGGCATGGTCATCGGCTCGCTGGTGCCCAGCACCCAGAAGGTCGGCACCTGGGGGATGCTGCCGGTCATGCTCCTCACCGCCATCTCGGGGATCTTCTTCCCGATCCAGGCGCTGTGGGGCTGGGTGCAGGCGGTCGCGCAGGTGTTCCCCACCTACTGGATCGGCCTCGGGCTGCGGTCGGCGTTCCTCCCCGACTCGGCGGTCACCCTGGAGCTCGGCGACTCCTGGCGCACCGGCGCCACGGTGCTCGTCCTCGGCGCCTGGGCGGTGGCCGGGGCGCTGGTGACACCCCGGGTCCTGCGCCGCATGGCCCGCCGCCAGTCCGGCTCCCAGGTGGAGGCGGCCCGCGAGGCGTCGCTGCAGTGGGTCCGCTGACCCGTGGCAGGTGAGAGGTCCGGCGCCGACCGCACCGGCGACGCCGTCCACAACCGGATCGCGCTGCTGCGCGCCGAGCAGCAGGTGAGCCGGCGGGAGCTCGCCGACGCACTCGGCGTCCACTACCAGACGGTGGGCTACCTGGAGCGCGGCGAGTACAACCCCAGCCTGCACCTGGCGCTGCGCATCGCGGAGTTCTTCGGCGTCCCGGTCGAGGCGGTCTTCTCGACCCGCCCCTTCCCCCGGGTCACCGACCTGCACCGCCCCGCCGGGTGAGGGCCGGTCACATGTTGGCGCCGTCGGGCGGCGGGCCCTCCGGCAGGAGCGGCGCCATCCCGCTGCCCGACGGCTCCGGCGCGGCCATGCCCACGGTGTACGCGGTCATCGACACCGAGCCGTAGGTGTAGCCGTCGACCAGCACGTCGACGTCGGCACCCGTGGCCCCCGCCATCCCGGCGACGTAGAGCAGCGGCAGGAAGTGGTCCGGCGTCGGGACGGCGAGGTCGAAGTCGCGGTGCCCGTCGAGCCGGCAGGCCCCCGCGGGGTCGGTGAGCATGCACTCCTTGGCGGCCTCGTCGAACCGCTGCGCCCAGTCGAACCCCGCGTCGGGCAGCGCACGGCTCACGCCCCCGAGGTTGTGCACCACGTTCCCGCTGCCGACCACCAGCACGCCGCTCTCCCGCAGCGGGGCCAGCGCCGCCCCGAGCTGCAGGTGGTAGTCGAAGGACTTGAGCGCGTTGATCGACAGCTGCACGACCGGGACGTCGGCGTCGGGGAACGCGTGCCGCAGGACCGACCAGGTGCCGTGGTCGATCCCCCAGCTGTCCAGGTCGGCCCCGACCCACGTCGGGTGCACCAGGTCGGCGACCTCGTCGTAGAGCTCCGGCAGGCCCGGCGGCTCGTACCGGACCTCGAAGAGCTCGCGCGGGAAGCCGTAGAAGTCGTGGATCGTGCGCGGCCGCGGCATGGCGGTCAGCGCGGTGGCCTGCACGTACCAGTGCGCGGAGACGACGAGGATCGCGCGCGGTCGCGGCACCGCCCGGCCGAAGGCCCGCCAGGCCTCGGTGTAGCGGTTGGACTCGAGCGCGTTCATCGGGTTGCCGTGGCCGAAGAACGCGGCAGGCGTGACCGGCATCGCTGACCTCCCTCGTCGTCACCGACGCCGCCGATCATCTCCCCGGGTGGGGACCGCCAGCGACCGCGACCGCCGTCAGGGGCCGCCGGCCAGCCGCGCCAGCAGGGCCTGCCGCTCGGCCGGCGGGCGGGCCGGGCACGAGACGCAGGTGCTGCCGCCCGGCAGCCGGTCGAGGAGGCAGCACGACACCCGCTCGGTGAACCGCGCGCCCGCGACGTCGACGTAGCCCGGCGCGGGCAGCGGCGGGCCCACGGCCGCGGCCAGCGGGCCGGCGAGGGCGGTGACGGCGGGGACGTCCCCGAGCGCCCGGCCGAGGGCCAGCAGCCCGTTGGCCAGCGAGTCGGTGGCCACCGCCCACAGCGGCCGCTCGCGCATCCCCGCCGCCTCGGCCAGCGGCGGCACGACCGCCCCCAGCAGCTCTCGCAGCCCGCCCGCCGGGTCATCGCTCGCGGCCGAGGAGACCGCCGCGACGGGGCGGCCGTCCGGGGCGAGGAACACCGTGGTGTCCGCCGGCCGCGCCGAGAGCGGGCGGCCGACGGCCAGGCCCGCGAGGGCCGGGGCCAGCAGGACCGCCGACGCTGAGTACCACCAGACCGTCGCGTGCACCCGGAGGTCACCGCCCCGGCCGGCCCGCCCGGCCAGCAGCGCGGCCGGCCACGCCGGGTCGGCGAGGCCCGCCACCGGCACCCCGAGGGCGCCCCGCGGCGGGACCAGGCCCAGGGCCGCTGCACCGGGGACACGCCCCGCCACCTGCGCCTGGAGACCGCTCATCGGGCCAGTGTTGCCGGTCGCCGCTTCGCAGGTCACGCGGGGCAGACGGCGGACCGCTCCGGTCATACGGTGTGTCCTGGACCACGTGTGCACCGTCGCCGCATCCGAGGCGACGCCGGATCGGGAGGACCCCATGAGCGAGACGACCCAGGCAGCCGGCCGGACCTTCACGCCCCCCGAGGACCTCGCCGCCCAGGCGAACGTGGGTCCCGAGGTCTACGACGAGGCGGCCCGCGACCGCCTCGCCTTCTGGGAGGGCGCGGCGCGGCGGCTCACCTGGGACCAGGAGTGGGACACCGTCCTGGACTGGAGCAACCCGCCGTTCGCCAAGTGGTTCGTGGGCGGGCGGCTCAACGTCGCCTACAACTGCCTGGACCGCCACGTCGAGGCCGGCCACGGCGAGCAGGTCGCCTACCACTGGGAGGGCGAGCCGGGCGACACCCGCACGCTGACCTACGCCCAGCTCAAGGACGAGGTCTGCAAGGCCGCCAACGCGCTGACCGAGCTCGGCGTCCAGGCCGGTGACCGGGTGGCGATCTACCTGCCGATGATCCCCGAGGCGGTCATCTCGATGCTCGCCTGCGCCCGCATCGGCGCGGTGCACATGGTCGTCTTCGGCGGCTTCTCCGCCGACGCGCTGGCCAGCCGGATCACCGACGCCGGCGCACAGGTCGTCATCACCGCCGACGGCGGCTACCGCCGTGGCGCCCCGAGCGCACTCAAGCCCGCCGTCGACGAGGCGGTCTCCCGCACCGAGGGCGTGCGCCACGTGCTCGTCGTCAAGCGCACCGAGCAGGACGTCGACTGGTCCGAGGACCGCGACCTGTGGTGGCACGACGTCGTGGGCCGGCAGCCGGCCGAGCACACCTGCGAGTTCTTCGACGCCGAGCACCCGCTCTACATCATGTACACGTCGGGGACGACGGCGAAGCCGAAGGGCATCCTGCACACCAGCGGCGGCTACCTGACCCAGGTCGCCTACACCCACTGGGCGACCTTCGACCTCAAGCCCGACACCGACGTCTACTGGACGGCGGCCGACGTCGGCTGGGTGACCGGCCACAGCTACATCGTCTACGGGCCGTTGGCCAACCGGGCCACCAGCGTCATGTACGAGGGGACGCCGGAGACGCCGCACCGCGGCCGGTGGTTCGAGCTCATCCAGAAGTACGGCGTCACGATCCTCTACACCGCGCCCACGGTGATCCGGACGTTCATGAAGTGGGGCGAGGACGTCCCGGCCGGCTTCGACCTGTCCTCGCTGCGGCTGCTCGGGTCGGTCGGCGAGCCGATCAACCCGGAGGCCTGGCTCTGGTACCACGAGCACATCGGCGGTGGCCGCTGCCCGATCGTGGACACCTGGTGGCAGACCGAGACCGGCGCGCACATGCTCACCCCGCTGCCCGGCGTCACCGCGCTGCAGCCCGGCTCGGCCCAGCACCCGTTCCCGGGGATCTCGGCCAAGGTCGTGGACGACGAGGGCAACGAGCTCGGCGACGACTCCACCGGCCTCCTCGTGCTCACCGAGCCGTGGCCGTCGATGCTCCGCACCATCTGGGGCGACGACGACCGCTACGTCGACACCTACTGGTCCCGGTTCGGCAAGGACGTCTACTTCGCCGGTGACGGCGCCAAGAAGGACGCCGACGGCAACATCTGGCTGCTGGGCCGGGTCGACGACGTCATGAACGTCTCCGGCCACCGCATCTCCACCACCGAGGTCGAGTCCTCGCTGGTCAGCCACCCGACGGTGGCCGAGGCGGCGGTGGTGGGGGCCAGCGACCCGACCACCGGCCAGGGCATCGTGGCGTTCGTGATCCTCCGCGGGAACGCCGAGGACAGCGGCGAGGAGCTGGTGCAGACGCTCAAGCAGCACGTGGCCAAGGACATCGGCCCGATCGCCAAGCCGCGCCAGATCATGGTGGTGCAGGAGCTGCCCAAGACCCGCTCCGGGAAGATCATGCGCCGGCTGCTGCGGGACATCGCCGAGAACCGCGAGCTGGGCGACGTCACCACGCTCACCGACTCCTCGGTGATGAACATGATCAAGGACAAGCTGCCCGCGGCCCCGGCCGAGGACTAGGACGGTGGCGCCCGTCGGCTCCCTTTCGGGGGAGCCGATGGGCGCCACCGCACCGGGTGGGGCACGATTCCCCTGTCCAGCAGTGCAGAACGCAAAGGAGTTACCCACGTGGCCCACAGCGTGACGACCGGCCGGGACGACCGGTCCACCGGAGCCGCCGAGCCCTCCATGGGGACCCTCGTGCAGAGCGCGATGGCCGACGTCTCGACGCTGGTGCGCAACGAGATCGAGCTCGCCAAGACCGAGATCGCCGGCTCGGCGAAGAAGGCCGCGATCGGCGGCGGGGCGTTCGGCGCGGCCGCCGTCGTCCTCGGCTTCTCCTCGTTCTTCCTGTTCATCGCCATCGCCGAGGCGCTGACCGCGCTGGGCCTGCCGCGGTGGGTGTCCTACCTGGTCGTCTGGGCGCTGCTCGTCGTCGTCGCCGTCATCGCGGCGCTCGTCGGCAAGAAGATGATCAAGAAGATCGAGAAGCCGGAGCGGACGCTGGAGTCGCTGCGCGAGCTGCCCGACGTGATGCACCGCGAGGCGCCGGGTGCCCGGCACCGCGACGTCCCGGTGGTCAGCGGCGGCAAGGTCGAGCTGCACCGCAACGAGCGCTACTCGGTCTGAGCAGGTGACCGTCCCCCCGGACGGCCGACCCGACGCCACCAGCGTCCTGCTCCCCGGGCCGTGGACCCACCGCGACATCTCGGCCAACGGCGTCCGCCTGCACGCGGCCGAGGCGGGTGACGGTCCGCTCGTCCTGCTCCTGCACGGGTTCCCCCAGTTCTGGTGGACGTGGCGCAGCCAGCTGACCGCGCTGGCCGACGCCGGCTTCCGGGCCGTCGCGCCCGACCTGCGCGGCTACGGGGCCAGCGACAAGCCCCCGCGCGGGTACGACCTGCCGACCCTCTCGGCCGACGTCGCGGCGCTGGTGCGCGCCCTGGGCGAGCGGGACGCCGTCGTGGTCGGCCACGACTGGGGCGGGCTGCTCGGCTGGACCATGGCGGCCCTGCACCCCCGTGCCGTGCGCCGCCTGGTGGTGCTGTCGATGGCCCACCCGAGGCTGCTGCGGGCCGGGATGACCGACCGGGCGCAGCGGCGTGCCTTCCGGCACGCCCTCACCTTCCAGGTGCCGCGGCTGCCCGAGCGGCGGCTGACCCGTCCGGACGACGACCCGGTGGCCGACCTCATGCAGCGGTGGGCGGGACCGGAGTGGGCCCGGACGTCGGACTTCGCCTCGGCGGTGGACCGCTACCGCTCGGCGGCCCGCATCCCGCAGGCCGCGTACGGGGCGATGGAGTACTACCGCTGGGCCGGGCGCTCGCAGCTGCGGCCCGACGGGCTGCGCTACGCCCGGCGGATGTCGGCCCCGGTCACCGCCCCGACGCTGCAGCTGCACGGCTCGCTGGACACCTGCGTCCTGCCCGCCACCGCCCGCGGCTCGGGGCGCTACGTGGCCGGCGCGTACGAGTGGCGCGAGCTCGACGGCATCGGCCATTTCCCCCACGAGGAAGCCCCCGACACCGTCACCCGCGCCATCACCGAGTGGGCCGGGCGCAGCCCGACGTGACCTGATGGAACGGCCCCGGCGCAGGGGCCCGCTGCGAGCTTGCGAGCAGTGGGGGGCGCCGGGGTCCTTTCATTCGCAGGGGCCGGTGTCGACCTCGGCTCGGGCGGCGCTGCCCTGCGTCGCGGCGGTGTAGACCTGCGGTCCGGTGAGCGCGTACCCGGTCTGCGGGTCGTCGATGGCCGAGGCGAAGACGACCCCAAGCACGCTGCCGTCGGGGGCGAACAGCGGGCCGCCGGAGTTGCCGGCCCGCACCTGGCCGAACAGCGCGTACACGTCGCGGACCACGGTCTGCGTGTTCCGGAAGTCCGGCCCGCTGATCTCCCCGCGGTCGCGGACGCGGGCGGAGCCGACGTAGAGCGGCCCGCCCCCGGGGTAGCCCATGATGATGGCGTCGTCGCCGGTGTCGGCCGCGGTCGGCGTGAACTGCAGCGGCACCTGGGGCAGGCCGGGGACGGCGAGCACCGCGACGTCGACCTCCTCGTCGACGTACACCGGGACCGCGTCGTACTCCTCGCCCTCGGCCACGACCACCGGGTCGGTGACGCCGGCCAGCACGTGCGCGTTGGTCATCACGCGCTCGGCGGCGTAGACGAAGCCGGAGCCGTCGATCTGCCGCGAGCAGGACGGGGCGATGCCGCGGATGCGCACCACCGAGCCCTTGACCGAGTTCACCACCTGGCTGCCCTCGAGCGCCGGGTCGGGGGCGGGGACCTCGCGGGCCTCGGTCGGCGTCAGGGGGTCCAGGACGTCGGGCAGCCCGCGCCGGTCGATGGCCTCGCGGAGGTTCTCGTAGACCCGGCGCACGCCGTCGGGCACCGCGTCGTCGACGGCCTGCACCAGCGCCGACTGCCGGACCTGGCTGGCCACCTGCGGGAACGGCGAGCTGGCCAGGGGCGAGGCCACCATCCAGGCGACGAGCAGCACGGAGGCGGCGGAGACGACCGCGCCCGCCACCGAGTCGACCATCTTGGCCGGCTCCCAGGTCACCCGGGACCGCAGCGCCCGTCCGGCCGCCCCGGCCAGGATCTGCCCGAGCAGCGCCCCGGCGAGGACGACGACGAGGGCGGCGAACACCCGGGTGACGCTGGAGCCGTCGATGCGGTCGGCGACCGGGCCGGAGAGCTGGGCGCCGAGCACGGCACCGCCCAGGAAGCCCAGGATCGACGTCGCCGAGACGAGCAGGCCCTGCCGGAAGCCGGAGAGCGCGAACAGCAGCGCCAGCGTGATGAGCAGCAGGTCGACGAGGGACACGCGGCCTACTCGCTGACCGTCATCGTGCCCACCTGGCCCAGCTGGAGGTGGAAGGTGCAGCTGAAGGGGTAGTCGCCGGGCGTCGTGACCTCGAACTCGATGGTCTTCTCCTGGTCACCGGGGCCCAGGACCGGGATGCCGGCGTCGATCGGCTGCGGCAGCTCGTCGTCGGTGAACTCGAGGTTGTGCGTCATCTGGTCGGCGACGTTGACCAGGGTGAGCCGCACGGTCCCGGGCGCGACGGTGAACCGGTCGGGGGTGAAGAGGTAGTCGTCCTGGGTCTGGATGGTGACCTCCTGGACGCCGTCGGCGCCCACGGTCACCTCCCCCAGCCCCTCGGGGGTCGGCGGCGGCGCGGCCGGCTCTTCGCTCCCGCACCCGGTCAGCGCGCCCGCGGCCAGCGCCGCGCCGATACCGAGGGCGGCCGCCCTGGTCCCCATCCGCCGCATCATCGGGGCCGAACCGTACGCGTCGGCGGCCCGTCCGGCGCGGGATCGGCGACCGTCGGCGCGGCGCCGTCGCCGGCGGGGTCGTCGTCCCCCGAGCCGGGCAGCGTGAACGGGCGGATGGCCGAGTCCGGCAGCGGCCGCACGTCGTCGCGGTCCCAGGGCCTGGCCAGCCCGGCGGCCTCGAGGATCGCGTCGAGGAGGCCGGCGGTGAAGCCCCACACCTCCATGCCGGCCACGCAGAAGGCGGGCCCGATGTAGCCGACCGGGTGGCGCAGCCGGTACCGGTTGGCCGGGTCGACCAGGTCGGCCAGGGGTACCCGCGCCACGCGCGCGACCTCGGTGGGGTCCCCGACGCTGACCTCGCGCGGGTCGTCCCACCAGCCGACCACCGGGACGACCAGGCGGTTCGACGGCGGGAGGAACAGCTCCTGCAGCGTGCTGAGCACCCGGACGCCGGCCGGGTCGATGCCGGCCTCCTCCTGCGCCTCGCGCAGCGCCGTCCCGACCGGGAAGTCGTCGCCCGGGTCCACCCCGCCGCCCGGGAACGCCGGCTGGCCGGCGTGGCTGCGCAGGTGCGCGGACTTCTCGATCAGCAGCAGGTCGGGACCCTCCGGCCCCTCGCCGAAGAGGATGAGGACGGCCGAGCGCCGAGCGGTGGCCGTGGCCTGCGGCATGCGGTGGCGCAGCGGCAGGGCGTCGGCCCGCTCGACCAGCCGCTGCAGGTACCCGGGCAGCCCCTCGAGGTCGGTCACAGGGCCACGCCCAGGTGCTCGGCGACCAGGCCGCGCAGCTCGTCGTAGGAGCTGATCTCGCCGGCCTGCACGTGCGCCACCGACCCGTCGGCGGCGAGGAAGACCGAGTGCGGCAGGCCCTGCAGCCCGAGCTCGGCGGCCAGGTCGCCCTCCAGGTCGTAGGCGCTGGGGAACGTCAGCCCGGCGTCCAGCGCGAACGAGACGCCCTGCGGGCGCCCGTCCTGGCTGTCGACCCCGAGCACGCGGAGCTGGTCGCCCGCGGCCTCCGACAGCTGCTGGAACAGCGGGAGCTCCGCGCGGCACGGCCCGCACCAGCTGGCCCAGAGGTTGAGCACGGTCGGCACGCCCGGCGCCCGGCCCAGGTCGAGCGTCCCGCCCCCGAGGCAGTCGAGGGCCAGGTCCGGGGCGTCGGCGGCCGCGGCGGTGCCCTCCTGCTCCGGGCAGGGCGTCAGCTCGCTCTCGGCGGCCGCCGGCTCCTGGCGGCCACCACCGGCGTCGGGCTCCTCCGAGCCGCAGGCGGCCAGGGCCAGCAGTGCGGCAGCGGCCACCGCGAGGCGGCGCATCACTCGGTGTCCGAGGCGGCCGGGGTCTTCACGAGCTTGGCTGCCACCTCGGGGTCGACCGGGCCGATGCCGAAGGACGGGCACCACTGCGCCAGGCCGCAGGCGCCGCAGGCCGCGCGCTTGGCGTGGCAGACCCGCCGCCCGTGGAAGATCACCCGGTGGCTGAAGTCGGTCCACTCCTTCTTCGGGACCAGCTGCGCGATCTCCGCCTCGACCTTGACCGGGTCCTCCTCCTCGGTCCAGCCGAAGCGGCGCACCAGCCGGCCGAAGTGGGTGTCCACGGTCAGCCCCGGGACGCCGAACGCGTTGCCGAGGACGACGTTCGCCGTCTTCCGGCCCACGCCGGGCAGCGTCACCAGGTCGGCCATGCGCCCGGGGACCTCGCCGCCGTACCGCTCCACCAGGGCCTGCGCCAGGCCGAGCGCGGAGTTGGCCTTGGCGCGGAAGAAGCCGGTCGGCTTGAGGATCTCCTCCAGCTCCGCCCGGTCCGCCGAGGCCAGGGACACGGCGTCCGGGTACCGGGCGAACAGCAGCGGGGTGACCTTGTTGACCGTCTTGTCCGTGGTCTGCGCGGAGAGCACGGTGGCCACGAGCAGCTCGAAGGCGTTGGTGAAGTCGAGCTCGCAGTGCGCGTCCGGGTGGATGACGGCCAGCTCGCGGGCCATGCGCCGCGCGCGCCGGGTCCGGGACAGCGGGGTCTCGTCCGGGTCGAACGGCGAGGCCCCGGTCAGCGCGGCGCGGGTGGGGCGGCGGGCGCGGACCGGGCGCGCGTATGCCGGGGAGGACGCGGGTGCGGACACGCGGTCGAGCCTAGGCGGCCCTGCCGACGCTCTCCTGTCGTGCCATGATCGACGGCGGACCGCTCCCCCCCCGGACCGACGTCGCCGCAGTAGGAGGACCCCGATGGTCGCCCTCAGCGTCATCCTGTTCCCGCCGCTGCTGATCGCCTTCCTGCTGGTCATGGAGCGCGTCGAGGAGCCCCTCCGCCGTCCGGCCGGTCCGCGCGAGGTGAGCGAGTTCCTGAGCACCGCCACCCCGGGCGAGGTCGACACCCTCGCGACGTCGGGCATCCGGCGGGCGCTGTTCCGCTGGCGTCGGCGGCGTCGCCGGCGGCCGGGCACCGACAACCCGCCGCTCGTCTGACCACGGAGCGCAACCGCGCGGGGGCGGTCGTCTCGCTCCATCGGGGTAGCCACGGGGCAGCCTGACGGGTGACCGACTGCACAGCCGCCTAGACTCGTCGCGGACACGGGCATCCCTGTGTCCGCGAACAGCGTGAGAGGACGTGCAGTGGACGAGGTGCTGGCTCAGTCGGGGCTCTTCCAGGGGCTCTCCGAGGACGCGGTGGACCCCGTCATCAGCCGTCTCGAGACGATCACCCTGCCCCGCGGGCGGGTGGTGTTCAACGAGGGCGAGCCCGGCGACAGCCTCTACATCGTCATGACCGGGAAGATCAAGCTCTCCCGCCGCTCCCCGGACGGCCGGGAGAACGTGCTCGCGGTCATGGGTCCCTCCGACCAGTTCGGCGAGCTGTCGGTGTTCGACCCCGGCCCGCGCACGGCGACGGCCACCGCGGTCACCGACGTGAAGCTGGCCCGGATGCCGCAGAGCGTCCTGCTGCCGTGGATCGAGGCGCACCCGGAGATCGGCGAGCAGCTGCTCCGCGTCCTGGCCCGCCGCCTGCGGCGCACCAACGACTCGGTCGCCGACCTCATCTTCACCGACGTGCCCGGCCGCGTGGCCAAGGCGCTGCTGCAGATGGCCGACCGCTTCGGCAGCCGTGACAGCGACGGCCTGCGGGTCAAGCACGACCTGACGCAGGAGGAGCTGGCGCAGCTGGTCGGCGCCTCCCGCGAGACCGTCAACAAGGCGCTGGCCGACTTCGTGCACCGCGGCTGGATCCAGCTGCAGGGCAAGTCCGTCGTCGTCCTCGACGAGGAGCGCCTGCGCCGCCGCGCCCGCTGACCCGGCTCCGGACGCACGAGAGGCCCCGCACCGACCGGTGCGGGGCCTCTCGCGCGTCCGCCCCCGGGCGGGGTCAGGACGGGAGCGGCATGACCAGGCGGACGCGGGTGCCGTCGGGCAGCACGGCCCAGCGGCCGTCGGCGTCCTCCTCGAAGCGCGGGCTGATCGGGTGCAGCGGCTCCGGCGGGGAGCCGGCCAGGGCGGCCGCGACGTCGGGGAACGACTGCAGCTGGTCGAGCGTGTGCGAGGTCGGCGGCAGCATCGGCCGGACCCCCGACACCATCTCGGCCAGCGCGGCGGCCGGCGTCAGCCACGAGGCCTCGTCGGCCTCCCCCGAGACGTCCCGGGCCTCCTGCCCCACCGGCAGCGCCGCCGCGAAGAACTTCGTGTCGTAGCGGCGCGGCTCGACGGGCGGGGTGACCCAGTGCGCGAACGGGCGCAGCAGGTCCGAGCGCAGCACCAGGCCGCGGCCGGCCAGCAGCCCGGCCAGCGACAGCTCGCGGGACAGCAGCGCCTGCCGCTGCTCCTCCCAGTCGTTCCCGGAGACGTCGGGCACGACGGAGCCGTCGGGCAGCCCGGCCAGCAGGACGCCGGCCTCCTCGAAGGTCTCCCGCACCGCGGCGCACACCAGCTCCCGCGCCGTCCGCTCGTCGCAGCCGTAGGCGGTTGCCCACTCCGCCGGCGACGGGCCGGCCCAGCCGATCTCGGTGTCGCCGTCCCGCGGGTCGACGCCGCCGCCGGGGTAGGCGGTCATGCCACCGGCGAAGGGCATGCCCTTGGTGCGGCGGAGCAGGTAGACCTCCAGCCCCGGCTCGCCGTCGCGCAGCAGGAGGACCGTCGCCGCCTGCTTCGGCTCGGCCGGCACCCCGCCCGCGGGGGCGCTCACCGGAGCTCGACGGTGAGCTCGACCTCCACCGCGGCCCCGAGCGGGAGCTCCGCGACGCCGACGGCGCTGCGGGCGTGCTGGCCCGCCTCGCCGAAGATCCGGCCGAGCAGCTCGCTCGCGCCGTTGACCACCCGCGGCTGGCCGGTGAAGCCCTCGGCGCTCGCCACGTACCCGACCACCCGGACGACGCGGGCGATGGAGTCCAGCCCGACGAGCTCGTCGATCGCGGCCAGCGCGTTCAGGGCGCAGAGCTTGGCGTCGGCGGCGGCCGCCTCGACGTCGACGGACCCGCCGACCTTGCCGGTGCGGCGCAGCCCGCCCTCCACGAAGGGCAGCTGCCCGGAGGTGAAGACCAGCGAGCCGGCCCGCACGGCGGGCACGTAGGAGGCGACCGGCGCGGCCACCGGGGGCAGCCGGATGCCCAGCTCGGCGAGGCGGGCGTGCCAGCTCTGCGCCGGCGCGGCCGCCTCCGGGGCGGGGCCGGTCATGCCGGGCGCTTGAGGTAGGCCACCAGCTGCTCCATGCCGCCGGGGCCGGGGAGCACGGTGACCAGTTCCCAGCCGTCGACGCCCCAGGAGTCGAGGATGGCCTTGGTGTTGTGGACCAGCAGCGGGATGGTCGCGTACTCCCACTTCTGACGCGCGGTGTCGCTCATGGGCGGGACGCTACTGCAGCCGTCGGCTGCGATCACGGTCACGCCGCCTTGCGCGGGCGGGCCGACCCGCCCACCTGCTCATACATTGGGCGGGTGAGCCCCGAACCGTCCTCCCCACGCCTGCACGTGGTCACCGGCAAGGGCGGGACGGGCAAGACCACCGTCGCGGCCGCGCTCGCGCTGGCACTGGCCGCCGACGGCCGTTCGGTCCTGCTGGTCGAGACCGAGGGCCGGCAGGGCATCGCCCAGCTCTTCGACACCGCTCCCCTGCCCTACGAGGAGCGTCGGGTGGCCGTGGCGCGGGGCGGCGGCGAGGTCAAGGCCCTGGCCATCGACGTCGAGGAGGCGCTCCTCGACTACCTCGACATGTTCTACAACCTGCGCCGCGCCGGCCGGGCGCTGCGCAAGATGGGCGCGATCGACTTCGCCACGGCCATCGCGCCGGGCCTGCGCGACGTCCTCATCACCGGCAAGATCAAGGAGGCGGTCACGCGCCGCCACGACGGCCGGCAGGTCTACGACGCCGTCGTCGTCGACGCGCCGCCCACCGGGCGGATCACCCGCTTCCTCGGCGTCACCGGCGAGATGTCGCAGCTGGCGCGCTCCGGCCCCATCAAGACCCAGAGCGACGGCGTGATGGCCGTGCTCCGCTCCCCGCAGACGGCGGTCCACCTGGTGACGCTGCTCGAGGACATGCCGGTGCAGGAGACCGCCGACGCCATCGCCGAGCTGACCGGTGCCGGGCTGCCCGTCGGCTCCGTCGTCGTCAACATGGCCGCCGAGCCGGTCCTGCCGGCCGCGGAGCTGGCGCGGGCGGCCGCCGGCGAGCTGACCGGCGCCGACCTCGCCCCGGCGCTGGCCGCCGCGCACCTGCCGCAGGCCGAGGAGGTCGCCGACGCGCTGGCCGCCGAGGTCGTGGAGCACGCCCGGCGCTGGGCCGCGCAGGACGCGCTGCGCGCGGAGGTCGAGGCGCTGGGCCGGCCCACCCTGGAGCTGCCCCTGCTCCCGGGCCCGGTGGACCTGGGCTGCCTGTTCGAGCTGGCCGGGCGCCTCGAGGACCACCTGCGCGCGGAGGTGCCGGCGTGACCGCCCCCCGCCAGGCGCCGGCCATGGACCTGGAGCAGCTGATCACCGACCGCAGCACCCGGATCGTCGTGTGCTGCGGCGCCGGTGGCGTGGGCAAGACGACCAGCTCCGCGGCCCTGGCGCTCGCCGCCGCAGAGGCCGGTCGCACGGTCGTCGTCCTCACCATCGACCCCGCCCGCCGGCTGGCCCAGTCGCTGGGCCTGGTGGAGCTGGACAACGAGCCACGGCGGGTCGACGTCCCCGGGGCACCGGGCGAGCTGCACGCGATGATGCTGGACATGAAGCGGACGTTCGACGACGTCGTCTCCGCGCACTCCACGCCCGAGCGGGCGCAGCAGATCCTGGAGAACCCCTTCTACCAGGCGCTCTCCTCGTCCTTCTCCGGGACGCAGGAGTACATGGCCATGGAGAAGCTGGGCCAGCTGCGGGCCAGCGACCAGTGGGACCTGATCATCGTGGACACCCCGCCGTCCCGGTCGGCGCTGGACTTCCTCGACGCCCCCAACCGCATGGGCCGCTTCCTCGACGGCACGATGATCCGGCTGCTGACCGCCCCCAGCCGGGCCGGCTTCAAGTTCGCCAGCGCCGGGTTCCTGCTGTTCAGCCGGATCGTCAGCAAGATCCTCGGCGGCCAGCTGCTCCGCGACATCTCCGCCTTCGTGGCCGCGCTGGACACCATGTTCGGCGGCTTCCGCGAGCGGGCGACGGCGACCTACGAGCTGCTCCGCCGCCCGGGCACCTGGTTCGTGGTGGTCGCCGCACCGGAGCCGGACGCCCTGCGCGAGGCCTCCTTCTTCGTGGACCGGCTCTCGGCCGAGGGCATGCCGCTGGCCGGGCTGGTGCTCAACCGCACGCACCCCCCGGCGACGACGTCGCTGTCGGCCACCCGCGCCGAGGGCGCCGCCGAGGAGGTCGCCGAGACCGGTGGCGGGGCCGCCGACCTGGCCGCCGCGGCGCTGCGCGTGCACGCCGGGCGGATGCAGGTCGCGGCCCGCGAGCAGCACCTCGCCGACCGGTTCACCAGCGCGCACCCGGAGGTCGCCGTCCGCACCGTGCCCGCCGCCGCGGGCGACGTCCACGACCTCGACGGGCTGCGCACGATGGCCGAGGCGCTGACCGGTCCGGACGCCGACACGCCGACGGGAACCCCCCGCACCCGGATCCTGCCCGCGCGCCGCGGCTGACCGGGGCTGCGAGCGGCCCGCGCGTAATACCCTGGCCGCGATGTCGGAGAACGCTCGCATCCGGACCCGTCTGCTCGCCAGGCTCGCCGCGACCATCGTCGTCGCAGGCATGCTCGTGGCGGGCCTCCTGCTGCCCTGGGTCGGGGGTGCCGGGCTGGTCGCACGCAACTCGGCGTCGCTGCTCGACGCCCTGCCGGTGGAGCTGACCGACGAGACCCCGGCGGGCAACACCAAGGTGGTGGCCGCCGACGGCTCGCTGATCACCTACTTCTACGAGAACAACCGCACGCCCGTCGCCGCCGACCAGATCGCCGACATCATGAAGCGCGCGCTGGTCGACATCGAGGACTCGCGCTTCTACGACCACAACGGCATGGACGTCCAGGGGACCTTCCGCGCGCTGGCCACGAACCTGGCCGCCGGCACGGTCCGCGAGGGTGGTTCCACCATCACCCAGCAGCTGGTGAAGCAGACCCTGCTGCAGACGGCGACCACCCAGGCCGAGCGCGACGCCGCGATCGAGCAGGACGGCGTCGAGGGCCTCTCCCGGAAGCTGCGCGAGGCCCGCCTGGCGCTCGCCCTGGAGGAGACCTACTCCAAGGACGAGATCCTCACCCGCTACCTCAACATCGTGTACTTCGGCCAGGGCGCCTACGGCATCCAGGCCGCGGCGCAGCGCTACTTCAGCACCAACGCCGCCGACCTCACGCTGCCGCAGGCGGCGATGCTGGCCGGCCTGGTGCAGAGCCCGACCAACGACGACCCGATCACCAACCCGGAGAACGCCCAGATCCGGCGCAACCAGGTCCTCCAGCGCATGTTCGACCTGGGGCACATCAGCGAGCAGGAGCTCACCGAGGTGTCCGCGCAGCCGGTGCAGGTCGCGCCCGGCCTGGCCCCGCCGAACGGCTGCATCGACGCCGCGATCGGCGCCTTCTTCTGCGACTTCCTCTACGGCTACCTGACCCGCGACCTCGGGCTCACCGACTCCGAGATCGACAACGGCGGCCTGACGATCCAGACCACCCTCCGGCCGGACATGCAGGCCGCCGGCGACCAGGCGGTGCTGAACACCCTCGCCATGGGCGACCGGCTGGTCGGCACCTACACCGCGGTGGAGCCGGGCACCGGCCGGGTGCTCGCGATGTCGAACAACCGCAAGTTCGGCTGCGACGGCCCCGAGTGCGAGTCGGTGAACTTCAACGTCGTGCCCAGCAAGGGCTCGGGCTCGACGTTCAAGGTCTTCACCGCCGCCGCCGCGCTGGAGCAGGGCTACTCGAAGTACTACACGCTCAGCACCCCCGAGCCCTACGTCTCGAAGGTCTACCGGGGCCCCTGCGAGGGCCGTCGCACCGGTGGCATGTACTGCGTCTCCAACGCCGGCAGCGGCTACCCGGGGACGCTGGACATGGAGAAGGCGCTCTACATGTCCTCCAACACCTACTTCCTGGCGCTGGAGGACAAGCTGGGCTCGGTCGAGGGCCCGGTCCGCATGGCCGAGCGCATGGGCATGACCTTCGACTACCCCGCCACCCAGTTCCCGGCCGACCAGATCATCGCCGAGAACCGCGGGTCGTTCACCTTCGGCACCGACGGCGTCAGCCCGCTCGACCTGGCCAGCGCCTACTCGACGCTGGCCGCCAGCGGCACGCAGTGCGACCCGACCCCGGTGGCCGCCATCCTGGACAGCAACGGGGAGCCGCTGACCCGCGACGGCAAGCCGGTGGTCACCGAGGACAACTGCACCCCCGAGGCCATCCCCACGGGCGTCGCGAACACCCTGAACCAGATGCTGCGCAAGGACGTCGAGCCCGGCCACAGCGGCCAGACCGCCCCTCGCGCCTACGTCCCCGGCCACCAGATCGCCGGCAAGACCGGGACCACGAACAACAACACCTCGGTCGCCTTCGTCGGCTACACCCCGCAGTACACGGCGAGCGTCCTGGTCTTCAACTCCGAGGCCGACAAGTCCGTCGGCGGCTTCGGCGGCGGCAAGGGCGCGACCATCTGGCACGACGCCATGGCGCCGATCCTCACCGGGCAGCCGATGGTGCCGTTCCCGCCGGAGGACCCCGAGGTCGCCGAGGGCGACACCGCGGTGGTCCCGGCCTGCTCCTCCGCCTCGGCCTGCGAGGCCGCGCTGGAGGCCGCCGGCTTCCAGCCCACCGTCCGCGAGGTCGACAGCGCCGAGCCCGCGGGCGCCTTCCTCGGCACCCGCCCCGGCTCGGGGTCGCGGGTCAGCGCCGGCTCCTCGGTCACCATCCAGGTCAGCAACGGCTCCGCCGTCCCGGCGCCGGCCCCGGACCCGGCGCCCGCTCCCGAACCGGCTCCGGTCGACCCGAACGCGCCCCCCGCGGACACCCCTCCGGGGATCATCGGGCAGCCCGACGCCGACCGCCGGACCGGGCCCGACGGGGAGGGCCGCCGCGACGGCGTCCCCGCCCGCCGCGGCGGGGACTGACGCCCCGGCTCAGCCCAGCTGGCGGCGGACCTCCGCGGCCACCCGCGAGCCCTCGGCCCGCCCGGCGACGGCACCGTTCGCCGCGCCCATCACCTTGCCCATGTCCTTCATGCCCGAGGCGCCGGTGCGGGTGATGACGTCGGCGACCAGCGCGGCCAGGTCGGCGTCGTCGAGCTGCGCGGGCAGGTAGGCGGCCAGCACCTCGCCCTCGGCCTGCTCCCGGGCGGCCTGCTCGGCGCGGCCGGCGGAGCCGAACGCCTCCGCGGCCTCGCGCCGCTTCTTGGCCTCCCGCCGCAGCACCGCCTGCACCTCGTCGTCGCTGAGCTCGCGGGCCTCCTTGCCCGACACCTCCTCGGCGCTGACCGCGGCGAGCACCATGCGCAGCGTGGCGGTGCGCAGCTCGTCACGGGCCTTCATGGCGGTGGTCAGGTCGGCGCGGAGCTGTTCCTTCAAGTCGGGCACGTGCTCCAGCCTGACACGACGCCGTCCCCGGCCGTGCCCGTAGGCTCCCCACGTGCGCTGGTACACCGCCGTCCCCACCACCGCCGCCGCCTCCGGCGCGGCGGTCCTCGCCTACGCGAGCCTCTACGAGCGCAACCGCTGGACCCTGCGCCGCTTCGACGTCCCCGTGCTGGCCCCGGGCTCGGCGCCGCTGACGGTCCTGCACATCTCCGACCTGCACATGACCGCCGGGCAGCGCGGCAAGCAGGAGTGGGTGGCCGGCCTGGCCGCGCTCGAGCCGGACCTGGTGGTCAACACCGGTGACAACCTGGCCGGCCACGACGCCGTGCCGGGCACGCTGCGCGCCCTCGGGCCGCTGATGGACCTCCCGGGCGCCTTCGTGCTGGCCAGCAACGACTACTACGCCCCGCGACCGAAGAACCCCTTCAAGTACTTCTGGCCCGACCACAAGCGGGTGCACGGCGACGAGCTGCCCTGGCGCGACCTGCGCGACTGGATGACGGCGCGCGGCTGGCTGGACCTCACCAACGCCGCCGGGGAGCTGACCGTCGCCGGACGGCGGATCGTCTTCGCCGGCGTCGACGACTCGCACCTCAAGCGGGACCGGTACGACGCCGTCGCCGGGCCGGCCGACCCCACCGCGGACGTGCGGATCGGCCTGGCGCACTCCCCCGAGCCGCGCGTGCTCGACCGGTTCGCCGGCGACGGCTACGACCTGCTGCTCTGCGGGCACACCCACGGGGGACAGCTCCGCGTCCCGTTCTACGGCGCGCTGGTCACCAACTGCGGCATCGACCGGGACCGGGTGCGCTGGCTGCACCGCTGGGCCGAGCCGACGCCCGCGCACCCGGCGGGGACCTGGCTGCACGTCTCCGCCGGCCTGGGCACCAGCCCGTACGCACCGGCGCGGTTCGCCTGCCCTCCCGAGGCGACGCTGCTGACCCTCACCGCGCGCCCGGCCTCACCCACCGCCGAGGAGCGAAACGTCTCGCGCTAGACTCGGTCCGCGCACCTCGGGGTGTGGCGCAGCTTGGTAGCGCGCGTCGTTCGGGACGACGAGGCCGCAGGTTCAAATCCTGTCACCCCGACCACAGCTCAGGGGCCGCCGGAAGGCGGCCCCTGAGCCGTTTCCGCCCCGCGCCGGTTGGCCGGGGCGCCGCACGGGCACCGACAGCGTCGATGACCGAATGGCTGCTCCTCCTCGCCGCCGTCCTCCTGACGGCACTCACCGGGTTCTTCGTCGCAGCGGAGTTCTCCCTCACCACCGTGGACCGCGGCCGGGCCGAGCAGGCGGCCGCCGCCGGTGACCGTCGCGGGCGCAACGTCGTGCGCGCCCTCACGACCCTCTCCACCCAGCTCTCCGCCGCCCAGCTCGGGATCACGATCACCACGCTGGTCGTCGGTTACCTGGCCGAGCCGGCGATCGGGGAGCTGCTGCGCGGCCCGCTGGAGGGCCTCGGCCTCACCGGCGGCTCGGCGACGGCGGTCTCGGTGACGCTGGCGATCGCGCTGGCGACCACGCTGCAGATGCTGCTGGGCGAGCTGGGACCCAAGAACCTCGCCATCGCCAACCCCCTGGCCGTCGCCGGCTTCGTGGCCCCGGGCATGCGCGGCTTCACCCGGGTCACCGGCCCGGTGGTGGGTGCGCTGCAGCGGCTGGCGAACGCCATCGTCCGCCGGCTCGGCTTCGAGCCGCGCGAGGAGCTGGAGACGGTGCGCGACGCCGACGAGCTCGCCGCGGTGGCCCGCCGCTCGGCGGAGGAGGGCGACCTCTCCCCCGTCGCCGCCCGCCTCCTGCAGCGCTCGCTGAAGCTGGGCGCCAAGTACGCCACCGACGTCATGACGCCGCGGACCCAGCTGTGGACCCTGCGGGCGAGCGCCACGGCTGCCGACGTCATCGCCGCCGCGGTGGAGTCGGGCAACTCGCGCTTCCCCGTCTACGGATCCGACCTCGACGAGGTGACCGGGATCGTGCACGTCAAGCACGCGGTCGCCGTCCCGGAGGCCGAGCGCGGCCACCGCACGGCCGGCGAGCTGGCGGTGCCGGTGCTCGCCGTCCCGTCGTCGATGCAGCTGGAGCGGCTGCTGGACCTGCTCCGCGACCAGGGCCTGCAGCTCGCCCTGGTCGTCGACGAGTGGGGCGCCACGCACGGCGTGGTCACCCTGGAGGACATCGTGGAGGAGCTGGTCGGCGAGATCGCCGACGAGACCGACCAGCCGCTGCGGGCGCTGCGCCGGGTGGACGCCGACACGTGGGTGCTCTCCGGGCTGCTGCGCCCGGACGAGGTGCAGGACCGCACCGGCATCGCCGTCCCCGAGGGCCGGTACGAGACGCTGGCCGGCTTCCTCACCGAGCGGCTCCAGCGGCTGCCCGAGGAAGGGGACGTCGTCCGCGTCGACGACGTCGAGCTCACCGTCGAGACGGTGCAGGGG
>NZ_SPQP01000026.1 GCF_004571075.1 Blastococcus sp. TF02A-35 | reverse complement strand
CAGGAGCACAAAGCCCTGGCACGGGGTATTACTTGGCACTGACTTTCGGCACGCTGTTGAGTTCTCAAGGAGCGGACGCGCAGAAACTCGACCCTTCCGGGCTTCGTCCCTGGCTGGATGTCCAACTTTACGCCGCTTCCAGAGCCATCCCCGTGGGGGGCTCCTCGGTGTCCCTTGCGGGCCTCCCGTGGGGCGCAGAGAGAACATTACACGACGATTTCGGGGCCTGCACGGGGGGTCCCCACGGGACCCTCCGGTGGGCGTCCCCGGGCGAGAACATGCAGGTCAGGCGACTCCGCGAGGGCGGAACTGGACGCTGACGCGAGGTCCCACCGGCTTGGTCGTCTTCGGGATGCAGTGCTCCCACGTGCGCTGGCAGGAACCGCCCATCACCACGAGGTCGCCGTGCCCCAGCGGGAACCGCAGGGACTCGCCGCCGCCGACCGGGCGCAGCAGGAGCGGACGGGGGGACCCGAAGGACACGATCGCGACCATCGTGTCGGCGGAGCGCCCGCGGCCGATCCGGTCGCCGTGCCAGGCCACGCTGTCCCGCCCGTCGCGGTACAGGCACATGCCGGCGGACACGAAGGGCTCGCCGAGCTCGGGGCTGTAGTGACGGTTCAGCTCCTCCCGCGCCTCGGTGAGGAGCGCGTGCGGCAGCCGCTCGCCCCCGCCGTACCAGCGCAGCAGCCGCGGCACCGCCACCTCGCGCTCGTACATCTGGCGGCGGTCCTCCCGCCAGCCGATGTCCCCCAGCAGGACCTCGAGCACCTCGTCGGAGCCGGAGACCCAGCCCGGCAGGTGGTCGACCCACGCGCCGCGGCCGAGCTGGTGGCGGACGACCCCGGCGAGCGGGGCGAGCGTCGCCTCCTCGGCGAGGTCCCACATGGAGGGCTGGTGCGCCAGCGTCATGGGGATGACGCTACCCGGACTTTTCGCACATGTGTGCGAAAAGCTGTGGAGAACTCAGGCGGTGAGCGCCAGCGCGAAGGGCAGCACTGCCGAGGCACCGGCCCGCCGGAGCTCCCGGCCGGCCACGGTCATCGTCCAGCGGGAGTCGGCCAGGTCGTCCACGAGCAGCACCGGGCCCGACACCTCGGCCAGGCGCTCCCGCAGCTCCGGCCCGACCACGATGCGGTCCCACACCGCGGCCAGCCGGAAGGCGCTGTTGCCGCCGGGCTGGCCGGTCGGGCCGCCGTGGGCGAGGGAGAGCTCGCCGAGGTAGGGGAGCCGCCCCATCCGGGCCAGCCCCTGGGCCACACCGCTGACCAGCTGCGGACGGCGGCGGGACGGGACCGCCACGACCGCGGCCGGCCGCTCCGCCCAGTCCCACGCGGCGAGCACGCGCCCGCATGCCCGCAGGAGCTCCTCATCCGGCGGGACGTCGGAGACCGAGCGCCGCACCGGGACGTCGAAGGCCGCGTCCGGGTCCTCCTCCAGACCGGGCGCCTCGAGGTCGAGCTCGACCACCCCGCCGACGCCGTCGTCCCCGAGGAGGGTGCGCAGCCGCTGGCCCCAGCCGAGGTCGGTCAGGCGGGCGACCGCACGACCGGTCGCCATCTGCTCCGACGGCGGGATCTTGCCCTTCACGTCGACGCCCAGCCGGTCGGCGCCCGTCGGCCACATGGCACGGGGGGCCAGTTCCACGCCGGGGCGGTCCAGCGCGGCGGACGCCTTCTCCGCGGCGGCCTCCGGGACGTCGGTGGGGTACCAGGGGCCGGCGCAGACGTCGCACCGCCCGCACGGTGCGGCGGTCGGGTCGTCCAGGGCGGACTGCAGGAACGCCATGCGGCACTCCGCCTCGTCCACCGGCTTGGCGTAGGTGAGCATCGCCCGCTGCTCGGCCTCACGGGTGCGCGTGACGCGGCCGTAGCGGTCGGCGTCGTAGACCCAGGGCTGACCGGTCGAGCGCCAGCCGCCCTGCACCCGCTCCACGGCGCCGTCGACGGCGAGGACCTTGAGCAGCAGCTCCAGGCGGGAGCGGCGCACGTCGGCGACCGTCTCCAGGCGGGCGACCGACCACGCCTTGCCGTCCGCCATCGCGGAGAGGACGGCGGCAGCGTGGTCCTCCCGCGGCATGGACGAGGTCGCGAACCACTGCCAGATCGCGATGTCCTCCGGGCCGGGGAGGAGCAGGACGTCGGCGTGCTCGACGGCGCGGCCGGCACGGCCGACCTGCTGGTAGTAGCTGACCGGCGACGACGGCGCCCCGAGGTGGACGACGAAGCCGAGGTCGGGCTTGTCGAACCCCATGCCGAGGGCCGACGTGGCGACCAGCGCCTTGACCCGGTTCTCCCGCAGCGCCTCCTCGGCGTCCTTGCGGTCGGCGTCGTCGAGCCGGCCGGTGTAGGCGCGCACCTCGTGGCCGGCGTCGCGCAGCAGGTTCGCCGTCTCCTCGGCCGCGGCGACGGTGAGCGTGTAGACGATGCCGCTGCCCGGCAGGTCGTCCAGGTGCGAGGCGAGCCAGGCCAGCCGCGCGCGGTCCGACGGCAGCCGCAGGACGCCCAGCCGCAGCGAGTCGCGGGACAGCGGGCCGCGGACCGTCGTCACCTCGACGCCGCCGGCGCCCAGCTGCTCGGCGACGTCGGCCACCACGCGCTCGTTCGCCGTCGCCGTCGTGGCCAGGACCGGCGTGCCGGCCGGGAGCGTGCCCAGCAGGTCGCGGATGCGGCGGTAGTCGGGCCGGAAGTCGTGGCCCCAGTCGGAGACGCAGTGCGCCTCGTCGACCACCACCAGGCCGCAGCGGGCGACCAGCCCGGGGAGCTGCTCCTCGCGGAAGCGCGGGTTGGTGAGCCGCTCGGGGGAGACCAGCAGGACGTCGACGTCGTCGGCCGCGAGGCGCGCGGCGATGTCGTCCCACTCGGTCATGTTCGCGCTGGAGATCTCGACCGCGCGGATGCCGGCGCGGGAGGCGGCGGCCACCTGGTCGCGCATGAGGGCCAGGAGCGGGCTCACGAGCAAGGTCGGTCCCTTGCCCCTGCGGCGCAGCAGCGCCGTCGACACGAAGTAGACCGCCGACTTGCCCCAGCCCGTCCGCTGCACGACGAGCGCCCGCTGCGAGCGCTCGACCAGCGCGGCCACGGCGGCGTCCTGCCCCTCGCGGAAGACCGCGTCGGGCCGGCCGGTGAGCTCGCGCAGGATCTGCAGGGCCTCGTCGGCGATCTCCGACGGCGGGGCAGCGGTGGTCATGGGCACGACAGTAGGCACGACCGCCGACAGCGACGGGTGCCCGCGCGCGACCTGGGGACACGGGTGGAGAATCCACAAGCGATGGAACACGAGGGACAGCTCCCGCCCGACAACCACGTGCACACCCACTGGTCGTGGGACACGCCGGACTCCTCCACGATGCGCAAGGCCTGCGAGCGGGCGGTCGCCCAGGGGCTTCCGGCGATCGCGTTCACCGAGCACCTGGACTTCACCGTCTGGCAGGCCGAGGACCGCGCCACCGAACAGGGGCTGGTCGACCGCTACCCGGCCCACCAGCTGCCCATCGACGTCGAGGGCTACTTCGCCGAGCTCGCCGAGTGCCGCGACCGCTTCCCCGAGCTGCGCATCTGGTCCGGGATCGAGACCGGCGAGCCGCACCTGTTCGCCGCCAGCATCGCCAAGCACCTCGAGGACTCCCCGGTCGACCGGGTCCTCGGCTCGCTGCACTCCCTGGCCGACGAGGGCCGCCTGGTCGGCGTCGGCCGGCTGCTGCACGGGGACGCCGACGCCACGATGCGCCGCTACCTCGGCGAGATGGTCGGCATGATCGAGGGCAGCGACGTCTTCCAGGTCCTCGCGCACGTGGACTTCCCCCGGCGGTACTGGCCCGGCGGCAGCCACCGGTACGTGGAGAAGGACTACGAGGAGGAGTACCGGGCGGTGTTCCGGGCGCTGGCCGGCAGCGGCCGCGCGCTGGAGATCAACACCAGCAGCCCGCTCGCCTCCGCGGACCAGATCCGCTGGTTCCACGAGGAGGGCGGCGAGGCGGTCAGCTTCGGCAGCGACGCGCACGCGCCCACGGCCGTCGGGCAGAAGTTCGAGCTGGCCGTCGCGGTCGCCGAGGCCGCCGGCTTCCGACCGGGGCGCGACCGCTTCGACTTCTGGCGCCGCTGACGCCCCTCAGGCGGGGGACGGCCGGAACCACGCCCACAGGGCAAGCCCCACCACCAGCGACCAGAAGGCCGAGCCGACGCCGCCGACCGTGATCCCGCTGACGGCGACCAGCAGGGTCCCCAGGACGGGGATGCGGTCCTCGGCGCGCGCCAGCGCGGCGCTCAGCGACGACGCCAGGACCGGCCACAGGGCCAGCCCCGCCGCCGCGGCGACGAGACCGGCCGGCGCGCTGACGACGAGCGCGGCGACCGCGGCGGAGACGAGCGCGAGCCCGACGTAGGCCAGGCCGGCGGTGCGCGCGGCGAGGTAGCGGCGCGCGGGGTCGGCGTCGGCCTCCGGTCCGGCCGCGAGAGCGGCGCTGATCGCCGCCAGGTTGATCGCGTGACCGCCGAACGGCGCGCCCAGCACCGTGCCGGCGCCGGTGACGGCCATGGCCGGCCGCCAGGGCGCCCGGTAGCCGTAGGACGCGAGGACCGCCATCCCCGGCACGTTCTGCGAGGCCATCGTGACGAGGAACAGCGGCAGGGCGAGCCCCACCACCGCGACCGACCCGAGGTCCGGGGTCGTCCACTCCAGCCGGGGGACGAGCGCCGCCGCCGCGACCCCGCCGTCGCGCAGGGCCAGCCAGCCGATGAGGCCCAGGGTGACCAGGAACGCGGCCGGCACCGCCCAGCGCGGTGACAGCCGCAGCAGGACCACCCAGACCACGACCACCGGGACCACCAGCCAGGGGATCTCCAGCACCGCGCGGACCGGCTGCAGGCACAGCGGCACCAGGACGCCGGCGAGCATCGCCTGCGCCAGCACCGGCGGGATCGCCCCGATCGCGCTGCCGAGGCGGGGCCACACCGCGGTGAGCAGGACCAGCGCCCCGACGAGGACGAACGCGCCGACGGCCACCTCCCAGGACGGCGCGGAGGCGGTGGCCAGCAGGGCCGCGCCGGGGGTCGACCAGGCGACCGTGACCGGCATCCGGGTGCGCTGGGCCAGGAGCACGGTGCTCAGGCCCATCGCGACCGACAGGACCACCAGCCCGGAGGCCGCCTGGCCCGGCGAGGCGCCGACCGCGCGCAGGCCGGTGAGCACCACGGCGAAGGAGCTGAGGAACCCGACGAGGGCGGTCACCAGCCCGGCGACGGTCGTCGACGACGGGGCGGCGGGCACGGCGCGCGACGCTAGCGGAGCCGCTCTCTACCGTTGGTGATCATGGGTTCCTCTGCTCCGGTCGTGCGCGACGCCACCGCGGACGACGCGGCCGCCTGCGCCGCGGTCTACGCCCCCTACGTCACCGACACGGCGATCACCTTCGAGCTCGAGCCGCCGTCCGCGGCGCAGATGGCCGAGCGCATCGCCGCGGCGCAGCGCGCACACGCCTGGCTGGTGCTGGAGGAGGACGGCGCCGTCGTCGGATACGCCTACGCCGGCCCCTACAAGGAGCGGGCGGCGTACCGGTGGTCGTGCGAGGTGAGCGTCTACCTGGACGGCGGACGACGTCGGCGCGGGGGCGGGCGCGTGCTCTACGAGGCGCTCTTCGCCCGGCTGGCCGAGCGCGGCTTCCGCACCGCCGTCGCCTGCATCACGCTGCCCAACGAGCCCAGCACCGGGCTGCACACCGCGATGGGGTTCGAGCCGATCGGCACCTACCGGCGGATCGGCTTCAAGCACGGGCGGTGGCTCGACGTCTTCTGGACGCAGCGGGCGCTCGGCCCCTACGACGACGAGCCGACCGAGCCGGTCTGAGCGGTCAGGCCATGCGGCCGCGGAGGCCGCCCACCCGCGGCAGCGGCGTCGTGAAGTCGTCGGCTGCGGGCGCGGTCGCCGGGCGGGGCGCCGGCACCGGGGGCTTCCCGCGGCGGCCGGACCCACCGGGGACGACGAACCGGTAGGTGGCGTCGACGTCGCGCACGGCGAAGGTGTCCTCGTCCTCGCCGGCGTGGTGCAGCACGACGGTGTCGAAGCGCTCCGCCACCCGGTGCAGCGACTCGGCGTCGGAGACGTCGATGACGGTGCCGCCGGCGGCGAGGGCGGCGACCGGCACGATCCGGTCGGCGTGGCGGACGACGAACTCGTCGGCGGGGTCGTCGCGACCGCCCCGGCTCAGCCAGGCGCCGACGGCGGCGCAGGCCACGGCGAGGGCCAGGACGAGGACCGCGACCCCGCGGGCGACGCCGATCGGGACGGTGGCCCCGGCGACGGCGAACGACCGGGGGACGACCTCGTCGGTCGGCACGGCGGTCTCGGTGAGCGTGCTCAGCACGGTGTCGGCCTCACCGGCCAGCCGGAGCGAGGTCGGGTCGAGGGCGAAGGCGAGGGTCGCGGGCGGCTCGGTCTCGAACGGGATCCCCTGGACGGTGCCCGAGGTCGCCGTCGTGGGCGTGATCCGCAGCGTCGCACCGGCGGCGGCGCCGCCGACCTCCGCGTAGTGCTCCTCCAGCACCGCGGCGGCCGCGGCCGCGTCGACTTCGACGCTGGCGGTCGCGGCGCCGTCCTGCACCGGGACGACCGGCCCGCTGTTCAGGTAGGCGCTCCAGCCGTCCGGGGCCTCGATCGAGACGTCCAGGCGCAGGACGCCCTGGAGGTCGGCGAGGCCGTCACCGGTGACGGTGCTGGCGTAGGACACGGTCAGGCCGGTCGAGAGCTTGGTCCAGACCGTGTCACCGGTCTCGATGACCCCGGCCGGGTAGGTGGTGCCCCGGGCGGCGGTCCCGGAGTAGGTGAACGTCCCCTCCTCGGTCACCGCGACCGTCTCGCTGCCCGCCTGCGTGGAGGGGGCGAGGAACAGCCCCGCGGCCGCGACGGCGGCCACGAGCGCCACGGACCCGGCGGCCAGCGCCACCTGGCGGGCCTTCGCGCGCACGAGGAGGGGGACCGCGCCCGCCGACGGGCGGAGGACCGACAGCGCCGGCCCCGTGAGGGCCGGCAGGGAGACGGACGGGACGGACAGGGAGGGCATCGGGAGCGACGGCGCGCGGCGACGCCGCGACCGGCGGCCCCTGCTCTCCTTGCCGACCTTGGCCGAGCCCACGACCAGGACGGTGGCGAGTCCGACGACCGCCAGCGTCCACGGCGAGGTGAGCGTGGCCAGCACGTGGCCGCCGTTGGGGACGCGGAAGAACAGCGTGCCGAGGATCTCGTCCCGGGTCGGCCGGTCCTGGTCCAGGAAGTCGTTGTTGTCGCCCTGGGTGACGAACCCGTCGGCGTCCGCGGCGACGATCCGGTGCATGACGACCGTGTCGAGGGACTCGCTGCGGTAGGCGACGACGTCGCCCACCGAGTAGGTGGCGGCCTCGCTCAGGACGGCGATGTCCCCGGCGGAGAAGCCGGGCTCCATGCTGCTGCCGTACGTGGTGACGTACGTGGTGCCCCCGCCGAGCGACTGGGGCCAGAACAACCACAGGGTCGCGAGCACCAGCGCGGCTGCGGCGCTGGTGCTCGCGACTCGTGATGCGGCTGTCATGGAGGCACCGATCGGGGTTCGGGCGAGGCGGCCACGAGGGCCGCCTCGCCCAGGACGGGACTGCTTAGTTCGAGGTGACCGTCAGCGAGGTCTTGTCGAAGGACGTGATCAGCGGCGGCGTCGTCATGGTGCAGGTGACGAGGTTGTTGGCCGCCACGTAGCTGCAGGTGGAGGCGCCGTTGGAGATCGGGGCCGGGCTGCCGCCCAGGCCGTACAGGGTCATCCGCGACGACATGCCGGTGAGGTCCTCGGTCACGGTGAAGGCGACGCTCTGCAGGCGCGCACCGTCCGCGGCGGTCGGGGTGTAGGCGATGTTCGTGACCGTCACACCGGAGGTGACCAGCTCGCCGTAACCGGCGACGTTGTTGTCCACCGTCCCGAAGTTGTTGCTGGCGGTGAAAGCGGTGGTCGTGAGGCCGGCAGCGGCAACCGCGACTCCGGCGAGCAGAACGCGCGACTTGCGCATTGCCTGTGTCCTGTTCTCTCAGCGGCCCTGCCCGCCCGGATGCCTGTCATCCGGGTCATCGGCACTGGCCTGTCGTTCGACAACCAGGTCTTCGGCAACGCCCGGCACATTCTTAACTCTTGTCCCAAAAGAAACTGGAGTCTCCGTGTCGACAATTCTGGGAAGGTGACCGAATACCATTCTGGGAATTGGTCGGACGAACCGCCGTCGCTGCGCGGCGTGCCTCCTCGGATCGCCGGCCCAGCGGCCTAGGTTGTTCCGGAACCTCCTGCCCCCGGGCACGTCGAGGTGCGTTCTCGAGGTGCGGAGGAGGAGTCGGGTGGTGCGCTCGTCGACGTCGGTGGGGGCTGCGGCGCCCGCAGCGGGCACGGCCCCTCGGGTGACCGCTCCGCGGCGCGCCCCGGAGCGCGACACGAGCATGGAGGCGGCCGCCCAGCAGGCCGGCGTGCTCGCCCAGGCCTCCCGCGAGGTCTCCGACACCTCCCGCGAGGCCGCCGCCTCGCTCGCGGAGCTGCGCGTCGCCATCGGCGACATCTCCACCAGCACCAGCCGCGTCTCCGCCGTCGCGGAGGAGGCGGTGCGGGACGCCCAGGCCGTGGACGAGCGCATCGCCGCGCTGCAGACCGCCAGCGAGTCCATCACCCAGTTCGTCCGCATGATCACCGCGATCAGCCAGCAGAGCCGGTTCCTCGCGCTGAACGCCTCCGTCGAGGCGACGCGGGCCGGCGAGCTGGGCCGCGGCTTCGCCGTCGTCGCCGACGAGGTCAAGGAGCTCGCCGGCCGCACCGCCCAGGCGGCGCAGGACATCGACGCGCAGATCAAGGCCGTGCAGCACGAGACCGCCCAGGCCGTCCAGGTGATCCAGCGGATCACCGGCACCCTCGGCTCGATCGCCGAGGCGCAGGACGCCATCGCCGCCGCCGTCGAGCAGCAGCGGGCCGCCACCGAGCGCGTCGTCGAGAACGTGGACCGGGCCGCGAGCGGCTCGGCCCGCATCACCGACGCCGTCGGCCGGCTGGCCGAGAGCCAGCGGGTCGTCTACGTCCGCCGGGCGCTCGCCGTCGCCGAGCAGTGCCTCGCCGACCTGGGCGGGGCCCGCCTCGGGGAGCACCGCGCCACCGTCAGCGTGAAGGACCAGGCCACCGGCGCCGCCCACACCGCGCAGCTGCCCGATGTCCTCATCGGCGACGTCCCGCTGGAGCGCAGCGACGACCCGCGCCGTCCCGTGCCGCTGGTCGACGAGGTGGTGCGGCAGGTGGGCGGCAGCTGCACCCTCTTCCAGCGCCTGGACGACCAGGGGAGCATGGTGCGGGCCGCGACCACGGTGCTCAACCCCGCGGGCCGGCGCAACATCGGCACCTACATCTCCCGGGTGGGCGCCGACGGCACCCGCAACCCCGTGCTCGCCGCCGTCCTGGCCGGGGAGGTCTACACCGGCGAGGCGACGGTCGCCGGCCGGCAGTACTTCACCGCCTACGCCGGCCTGCACGACGACGCGGGCGTCCTCATCGGGATGCTCTACGTCGGCATGCCCCTGGACTCGATGCCCGGCTCGCCGGGCTGACGGCCGCCCCCGGGGCGTCCACTAGGTTGGAGGCTCGGTTCAACAGCAGCCGTGGCACCGGACCGGACGAGAGGTACGTGGTGAACCGGTCGGGACGCGTCGACGTGGCGCTGCCGGCCGTCGTCCTCCTCCTGGTCGTGCTGGCGGAGGTGGCCACCGGCCGCCAGCAGGTGGTGCTCGGGCTCAGCGTCATGGCCCCCCTTGTGGCCGCCACCTCGCTCAGCCGGCAGGCCACCGTCGCCTACGCGGCCACCACCTTCGTCGTCGCCACCCTGCTCGGGCTGTACTCGCAGCAGTACACCGCGGAGTCGGTGGTGGCCCAGTCGATCCGGCTGCTCGCCGTCGTCCTGGCCGGCTTCCTGGCCGTCGCCACCTGCGAGCGGCGGCTGCGCAACGAGGCGCACACCGCCCGGCTCAGCGCCGAGGCGGCCGCCACGCGCGCCGCGGTGCGCACCAGCGAGACGCTGCAGCGGGCGCTGCTCGGCTCGCCCCCTCGGGTCCCGGGGATGGAGACCGCCGCCCGCTACCTGCCCGGCGAGCAGGGCGCGCAGGTCGGCGGGGACTGGTACGACGCCTTCCCGCTGCCCGACGGCCGGATGATGCTGGTGATCGGTGACGTCGCCGGCCACGACGCGCCCGCCGCCGCGACGATGGCCCAGACCCGCGGCATGGTCCGTGCGCTCGCCGGCTCGGGGCACAGCTCACCCGCAGCGCTGCTCACGGCCCTGGACGCGGTCCTGGAGCAGATGGGCCTCGACACGCTGGTGACGGTGGCGGTCGCGACCGTCGACGTCCGCGGGGACGGCGCGACGGCCCCGCTGTGCTGGTCCAACGCGGGCCACCTGCCGCCGGTCCTGGTGCGCGCCGACGGCACCGCCGACCTGCTGGAGCGGACCCCCGAGCGGCTGCTGGGCGCGGGACGGGCGAGCGCCCCGCGGACCGAGCACGAGGTCGAGCTGCACCGCGGCGACTCGGTGCTCTTCTACACCGACGGCCTGGTCGAGCGCCGCGGCATGACCCTCGACGACGGGACCGCCTGGCTGCTCAGGGCGCTGTCCCGCGTCGGGCAGGAGCAGCTGGACCGGGTCTGCGACGGCCTGCTCGGCGCCCTGGGCTCGCGCGGCGACGACGACATCGCGCTGCTGGCCGTCCGCCTCCCCCGCTGAGCCTCAGCCCTCGAGCAGCGCAGGGTACGACGGCGGGACGGCGTCGACCAGCCAGACGCCGTTGGCCGAGCGGCTGAAGGTCGTGCCGTCGTCGGCCAGGCGCGCGGCGTCGACCCGCAGCACCACCGGACGGCCGCGCCGGGCGCCGACGGTGCGCGCGGTCGCGACGTCGGGGCTGAGGTGCACCGCGTGCCGCCGTCCCGGCCGCAGCCCCTCGGCGAGGATCGACGGGAGGAACCGCTCGACCGTCCCGTGAAAGAGCACGGGGGGCGGGCGCTCGGGGGCGTAGCCGAGCTCGACGGCGACGCTGTGGCCCTGGACCGCGCGGATCCGGTCGCCGCGCAGCTCGAACCGGCGCTTGTCGTTGGTGGCGACGACCCGCTCCAGCTGCTCGCGCGTCAGGTGGAGCGCGGCCAGCAGCCGGTCGACGTCCGCCCAGCCGGCCGGGTCCAGCTCGAGACCGACGGAGTCCGGGCGGTGGCGGAGGACGTAGGACAGGCGCTTGCTGGCCCGGACGACGTCCACGTGCCGGTCGTCAGCCGCAGCGGAAGAGGACGAAGGCGACGTCGTCGTCCGGGGCGTCGCCGAGCAGCCGCTCGGTGAGCAGGGCGCCCAGCTCCGCCGGGCCGAGGTTCCGGCCCTCGACGAGGGCGTCGGTGGCGCGGCCGATCCCCTCGTCCAGGGCCTCGTCGCGCCGCTCGACCAGGCCGTCGGTGTAGAGCAGCAGGGTCGAGCCGGGCGGCATCTGGACCTCCGCCTCGGGGCGCTCCCGGCTGTCGTCGACGGCCAGGGGGAGGGCGCAGCCCTCCTCCAGCTGCCTGGTGGTGCCGTCGGCGGCCACGAGCAGGGCCGGCGGGTGCCCCGCGCTGCTGTACCGGACGGTGCCCCTGCGCGCGTCGATGACGGCGCAGAACACGGTGCTCACGGCGGCCCCGGGGACCAGCGCGGCGAAGCGGTCGAGCGCCGTGAGGACGTGGGCCGGGGAGCGGCTCTCCAGCAGCAGCGCCCGTCCGGCACTGCGGAGCTGGCCCATCACCGCGGCCGCGGACAGGCCACGGCCGACCACGTCACCGACGACCACGCCGTAGCCGCCGTCGGGCATGTCGACGACGTCGTACCAGTCGCCGCCCACCTCCAGCGTGCCGGTGGCCGGCTCGTAGTGGACGGCGAAGCCCTCGGGCAGCACGGTCGGCCCGAGCACCGCGCGCTGGAGGGTGACGGCGACGTCGGTGAAGAACTGGGCCCGTGCCCGCTCCGACTGCGCCCGCTCCTCCGCCCGGCGCCGCTCGGCCGCGACCGCCTGCGCGTCGGTGACCGTGGCGGCGACCTGGCCCGCCGCCAGGGACATGAAGACGCGGTAGTCCTCGTCCAGGGGCAGGTGCGGGCTGGCGCCCAGGACCAGCGCCCCCACCGGGCGATCGGCGCCGGCAGCGGTGAGCGGCAGGACCACCGCGGTGTCGACGTCGGCGTGGGCCACCGGGCTGGCGCCGGCGGTGGCCAGGCCGGGGAACTGCGAGGCCAGCCCGGTCACCGTCTGCGGCTCACCGGTCGCCATCGCCCGGCGCACCTGCTCGGGGATGGGCCCCGTCGCCAGCTCCCCCTGCACGGCCAGGCCCTGCGCGGCGACGAGCCGCACGTGGCCGCCGTCGTCGTCGGTCAGGTAGACGATGCCGAACGGGCAGTCCTCGCGGGCGTCGGCCAGGATCCCGAGGGCGGTGGAGACGGCTTCGGTGGTGTCACCGTGCGCGGCGCGCGGGAGGCTGCCCAGCCGCTGCAGCACGCTGAGCCGACGGGCGGCGAGCACCCGGTGCGTGGTCTCCACGACCGTGTCGAGCAGGCCGACCACGTGACCGCCCGGCTCGACCACGGGGCTGAAGGAGAAGGAGAAGTAGGTCTCCTCCTCCCAGCCGTTGCGGGTCATGACCAGCAGCAGGTCCTCGGACCACGTGGCCCGCCCAGCCATGACCTCCGCGACCATGGGGTTCAGCGCATCCCAGATGTCGGACCAGACGTCCCGCGCGGAGCGGCCCAGCGCGGAGGGGTGCCGGGCGCCCAGCATGGGGGCGTAGTCGTCGTTGTAGATCATGACGAGCTCCGGCCCCCACATGAGGAGGAACGGGAAGCGCGAGTTCAGCGCGGTGCTGACGGCCGTCCGCAGCGTCGGGGACCAGTCCGCCTGCGGGCCGAGAGCGGTGGTCGCCCAGTCGTGCTCCAGGACCATCTGCTGCAGCTCGGTCCGGGGCGCGCCCGGTACGAGCTCCGCCAGATGCCTGTTCAGTGCCGCTCCCCCCACCGCCGGGCACGCCTCCGCCGGCCCGCCGGGGCCGCGACCGTGCTCGTGGGCATTCTTCCACCGCCGCTCCCGCGGGACGCATTGGGCACGACCGTTCCCCGGGTGGCGGCGATGGCGCGGCGGCACCGAACCGCACGAACTCGTGGCGATCAGCCCGCGATGACCACGAGTTCGTGCGGTCCGGGGGTCAGCGGGAGTAGTACTCCACGACCAGCTGCTCCTCGCAGACCACCGGGACCTCGTCGCGGGACGGCGTCCGCTCGTAGCGCGCGACCAGGTCGGCCAGCCGCACCTCGAGGTACTTCGGCGCCTCGGCGTGCGCACCGGAGGCGGCGACGACGAACGGCTCCTTGGTGCGCGACTTCTCCGCGATCTGCACGAAGTCGCCGGGCTTGAGCCGGTACGAGGGCCGGTCGACCCGCTTGCCGTTGACCAGCACGTGCTGGTGGGTGACGAACTGGCGGGCCTGGTAGATGGTCCGGGCGAAGCCGGCGCGCAGCACCGTGGCGTCCAGCCGCGACTCGAGGTCCTGGATCAGCGCCTCGCCGGTCTTGCCGCCGGTGCGCTTGGCCCGGTCGAAGGCCGCCCGCAGCTGGGTCTCGGAGATGTCGTACTGCGCGCGCAGCCGCTGCTTCTCCTTGAGCCGGGTGGAGTAGTCGCTGTCCTTGCGACGCTTCCGGCCGTGCTCGCCCGGCGGGTACGGGCGGCGCTCGAAGTACTGGACGCACTTCGGCGTGAGCGGGATGCCCAGCGCACGACTGAGCCGGACCTTGGGACGGGGCGTGTTCACTCAGGACCTCCGGTTTGGTTAGGCTCACCTTACTACTCGCTCCCGAGATCTCCGAGGTGGTCCCGATGACGGCCGGCCCGACCCACTCGTCCGCAGCCGTCGACCGGCAGCCGCCGGCGGCCGAGCGCGCCCGCACCGTCGCGCTGCGCCCGACCGCTGCCCTCCACGTCGCCGGGGCCGGCACCTGCCCGGTGCTCGCCGCGACGACCACGGGCGACGGCGACGTGCTGCTCGTCGTCCCCGCTGCCGGCGGCGCCGCCGCGGCGCTGCAGGCCTCGCCGCTGGGCGACGTCCCGGCCCGCCTGACGGTCACCGACCGTGCGCCGCTGGAGCTGCGCCACCCGGTGCGCGCGCTGGTGCAGCTCTCCGGCTGGCTCACGCCGGTCCCGGCCGACGACGTCGCCGGGCTGGTGCTCGACTTCGCGGAGACCTCGCCGGTCGACGCGCTGTTCGAGGTGGGGCTCTCCGCCGTCCTGGTGCGGATGGACCTGGCCGAGGTGACCCTGGAGGAGTCGGGGCAGTCCGTCGACGTGGACCCCGACGACTACCGGGCGGCCGCGCCGGACGCGGTGAGCCGGGTGGAGACCGACCTGATGGTCGCCGAGCGCCGGCCGCTCTCCCGCCTGTGCGGCCGGGTCCAGCACTGGGCCGGACGGCGGGACGACGTGCGCCTGCTCGGGCTGGACCGCTTCGGCGTCCGGTTCCGGGTGCAGAGCCGGCGCGGCTGCTACGACCTGCGGGTGCCGTTCGCCGTGCCGCTGACCGGGCCGGAGGGGTTCGCCGACGCCGTCGACCACCTGCTGACCTGCGGACCTGCCTGACCGTCCGCGCTGGTCGGACCGCCGCGGCTGTGCCACGGTCGCTGCCATGACCACCTCCGACGGCGGCCGTCGCGCCCTGCAGATCACCCTGGGCGCGGTCGCGGCCATCCCCTTCGCCTCCGGGCTCGCAGGCGCGCTGCTCGGCCCGGCCTCGCTGCCCGGGGCCGGCGGCGCGGTGACGCCGGAGGTGGAGAACGAGTACCGCTACACGCACGCCGTGTACGCCGCCGTCGGGCCGCTCGTCTGGGCGGCCCTCCCCCGGATCGAGCGGGAGGGTGCGCTGGTGCGCGCCGTCTCCGGCGCCCTGTTCGTCGGGGGCGCCACCCGGCTGCTGGCCTGGCGCGCGGCCGGCAAGCCGCACCCGGCCCTGGTCGGGGCGGCGGCCCTCGAGCTGCTCGGCACGCCGGTGCTGGTGGCCTGGCAGCGCCGCGTCGCCGCCCGGGCACACCGGCTCTGACCTCCGCCTGAGGCACCGGCCTGGCTCGCCCGACGCCGCCGATGAGTTCCACCCGGCGGGCCCGTCTGAGTACCGACGGGTGCAGCAACGCGGGAGGAACGCGGACATGACCATGCAGGCAAGCCACGGCGACGCCGTCCGGGACACCGGTCCCACCTACCTCGACCGGCCGTCGGCCGTCACGCGGTCGCTGCTCGGGTACGGGCCGCTGGCCGCGGTCGTCTACCTGGCGTCGGGCGTGACGCAGGGGCTCACCCGCGACGGGTTCGACCTCGGGCGGCACAGCCTGAGCCTGCTGGCCAACGGCCCGCACGGCTGGATCCACGTCACCACGCTCGTCGTCACTGGCCTGATGACCATCGCCGCCGCCGTGGGCGTGCAGCGGGCGCTGCGGGGGGCCGCGGACCGCACCTGGGCCGGTCGGCTGCTGGCGGGCTACGGGCTGGCGCTGGTGCTGGGCGGCGTCTTCGTCGCCGACCCGATGGACGGCTTCCCCCTCGGCACGCCGGCCGGCGCTCCGGTGGAGCCGACGCTGGGCGGGGTCCTGCACCTGGCAGCCGGTGGGCTCGGCTTCGCCTGCCTGGTCGCGGCCGCGGTCTCCCTCGCCCGCCGGTTCGCCCGCGAGGGGCGGACCCGCTGGGCGGCGTCCTCGGCGGTCACCGGGGCCGTCGTCCTCGCCGGGTTCGCCGGGGTGGCCGGCGGAGGGGCCTCCCCCCTGGCGGTGGCCGGTCTCTGGGCCGCGGTCGTGACCGGCTGGGCCTGGGTCGCCGCCGTGTCGGTGCACCTGTACCGGCGCACCCCGCACCCGACGCGCCCACGGGGCTGACACCCCGGCGGCCCTGACCGGGTGGCCCCTCCGCCTCTGGAACGATGCGCGCCGACGTTCCCGCAGGTCGAGGAGGCACCGATGGCGTTCGGCTGGAAGCTGTACGGGGACGGGAAGACCCCGCCGCTGGGCGAGGCGGTGGCGCCGGACGAGCGGCTCTCCTGGCCGCGCACGGTGGGCATCGGCGCGCAGCACGTCGTCGCCATGTTCGGGGCGACGTTCGTCTTCCCGCTGCTCATGGGCCTGGACGCCAACCTGGCGATCATGATGAGCGGGATCGCGACGATCCTCTTCCTGCTGGTCGTGCAGGGGAAGGTGCCCAGCTACCTGGGCAGCTCCGCCTCGTTCGTCGGTGGCGTGGTCGCCGTGCGGGCGGCCGGGGGGACGGACGCCGAGGTCCTGGGCGCGCTGCTGGTGTCGGGCGTCGTGCTCGCGCTGGTCGGGGTGCTGATCCACGTCGCCGGCGTGCGGCTGGTCAACCGCGTGCTGCCGCCGGCGGTGACCGGCGCCGTGGTCATGCTCATCGGCTTCAACCTCGCGCCGGTGGCGACGGCGACCTACTGGCCGCAGGACCAGTGGGTCGCGCTGGCGACGATGACCTTCGTCATCGTGGCCTCGCTGCTGCTGCGCGGCTTCCTCGGCCGGATATCGATCCTGCTGGGCCTGGTGTTCGGCTACCTGCTGTCGATCGTCCTGGACTGGGCGGCCGGGCCGCTGGGCTCGACCGGGGAGAGCCGGGTCGACTTCAGCGCCGTCGGCGACGCCCCGTGGTTCGGGCTGCCGACCTTCAACGGGCCGAGCTTCTCCTTCAACTTCGCGCTGCTGGTGCTGCCCGCGGTGATCGCCCTGGTGGCGGAGAACGCCGGGCACGTGAAGGCCGTGGCCGAGATGACCCGGCGCGACCTGGACCCGGTCATCGGGCGGGCGGTCTTCGCCGACGGCGCCGCGACGGTGCTGGCGACGTCGGTCGGCGGCTCCCCCACCACGACGTACGCGGAGAACATCGGCGTCATGGCGGCGACGCGGGTCTACTCGACGGCCGCCTACTACGTGGCCGCGGTGGTGGCGATCGTGCTGGGCCTGGTGCCGAAGTTCGGCGCCCTGATCAACGCGGTCCCCGGCGGCGTCCTCGGCGGGATCACCGTGGTGCTCTACGGGATGATCGGCCTGCTCGGCGCCAAGATCTGGAAGGAGAACCGGGTCGACTTCGCCAACCCGGTCAACCTGGTGCCGCTGGCCGCCGGGATCGTCATCGCCATCGGGAACGCGGGCGACGACGCCCCGCTGCTGCAGATCACCGACGACTTCTCCCTCGGTGGCATCGCGCTGGGGACCATCGTCGCGGTCGTCGGCTGGCACGTCGCCCGGGCGCTGGCGCCGGCGGAGATGAAGGCCTCGCTGCTGCGCGAGGGCCCGCACCCGGCGGCCGGCTCCACGTTCGGCCACGTGCACGGCGAGGAGACGCAGACCCCGCGCTGACAGCTCCACCGCGGCGACGGGTCGGTCGCGCCCGCCGCCTGACCGAGCCGCCCCCGGCTGCATCCCGCGGGCTCGCGGGCGACTAGGAGTGGTCCGGCGGGTGCTCGGCGCGCCACTCGTCGAAGGCGGCGAGGAAGGACTCGGCCATCTCCTTCTCGGCCACCAGCTGCTCGCGGTCCCGGTCGTCGACCATCCGCTCGCTCAACGCCATCGTGTTGAACCGGATCGCGCGGAAGTAGGGGATAAACGAGGCGGGCCGGAACGCCCGCTTCGACGGGTGCGGCTCGACCCCTTCGGGCTCCCACCCGGCGGCGGCCACCGGGTCGAGCCCGAGCTGCTCCACCGCGGCGAGCACCGGCTCGTCGTCGGTCCGGTCGGTGAAGTCCCGCGACAGCTCGCGGAAGACCTGCCGCCCGTCCGGGGCGACCGCGACGACGACCGGCCGGAAGATCGACGCGTCCTCGTCCCAGGCGCCCAGCGGCTTGGCGAGGCGCTCACCGTCCGGATCGCTCACCCAGCGGAAGGGGAGGTGCCAGGTCCGGTTCATCGCCAGCTGCACCTCCGGCGGGTCGACGGAGGCGAGCACGACCTCGGTGCCGGCGTCGGCGAGGCGGGAGAGGGACCGGGCCAGGCGGACCGCCTGGGCGCAGCAGTACGGCTACCAGTCGCCCCGCAGCCCGACCAGCAGGAGGGCAGCGCGCTCGTCCGAGCGCAGGGCGAGGAGATCGGCGTCCATCCCCCGACCGTACGGACGACACGGGTCCCCCGCAGCCGGGCTGCCGGAGCGCCGATCCCGCCGTAGCCTCCGGCGCGTGGGGACCGACGAGGCGCCGTCGGAGTTCGTCGAGCAGATGTACCTCGCCGTCGTCGAGGAGTCGTGGCTGTGGGAGGTGCCGCTGGGCGTCTCCGACGGTCACGGTGGCTACGAGCACGGGCCGTGGGACCCCGCCGACTGCTCCCGGCAGCTGCTGCAGTGGTTCGACGCCGGGCTCGTCCAGCTGTACGCGGACCCGCCGGACGACGCCCCGCGTCCGCAGAACGTCCGCGAGTGGCGGGCCTGGAACGACGGCCGCTACCGCCTGCTGCCCCACCCCGACATCGCTCGCGCCGTGCTCGCCGACCCCGTGCGCTGGACCGGCACCTCCGACATCGGCTTCCTGCGCCTGTGCCCCAGCGACGCCGGCATGAGGCCCGACGCAGCCTGGTGAGCCGGCCCGGCGCGGCGTGACACCGGTCACCCGAACGAGGGCAGAATCGGAACGAGTTCGGCCGTGCGCCTTCAGGCGCCGGGCCGTGGCGCCGATCGACGGGGCACTGGGATCCACGGGGGAGGTCGCGTGCAGGAGTACGGCTCCGAGGCGGAACGGCAGATCGCCCAGCTGCTCCGCACCGCCCGCACCAAGCTCGGCCTCAGCGTGGCGTTCCTCAGCCGGATCGACGAGACCACGCGCACCCTGCAGATCGTCGACTCCGCCCTGCCGAGCATCCAGGCCGGGTACAGCGGCCCCCGCGACACCGGCTTCTGCCTCGCCGTGGTCGAGGGACGGCTTCCCCAGGTCCTGCCCGACGCCCGCACGCACCCGGAGGCCGTGCGCCTGCACCCCGCCGACCTGCCGCAGATCGGGCCGCACATCAGCGTGCCGGTCGTGCTCAGCGACGGCGAGCTCTACGGCACCTTCTGCGCCTTCGGCCTCACCACCGAGCCCGACATCACCGCCCGCGACGTCCTGCTCATGGAGATCCTCGCCGAGGCCGCCGCCATGGTCATCGAGCCGCAGTTCCGCCTCGACCAGCAGCACGCAGTGATCCGGGACCGGCTGGCACCGGTGCTGGAGGCCGGCGGCCCGGACGTCGTCCTGCAGCCCATCGTCAGCCTCTGCAGCGGCGCCCGGATCGGCGCGGAGGCCCTCAGCCGGTTCCCGCTCGCGTGGGAGCGCTCCCCGGACGTCGTCTTCGACGAGGCGCACCGGATCGGGGAGGGCGACCGGCTCGAGCTGCTCGCGCTCGCCCGCGCCGTCGCCCTGCTCGACCGGGTGCCCGGCTACGTGTCCGTGAACGTCTCGCCGCAGACCGTCGTCACGCGGGCGTGCGGCGAGCTCCTGGCCCGCCTGCCGCTGGACCGCGTCCTCCTCGAGCTCTCCGAGCACGACCCGGTGCACGACTACGCCGTGCTGACGCGCGCCCTGGCGCCGCTGCGCGAGCGCGGGATGCGGCTGGCCATCGACGACGTCGGTGCCGGCTTCTCCTCGCTGCGCCACATCGTCATGGCCGCCCCCGACGTGATCAAGCTCGACCGCAGCATCATCAGCGGCGTCGACCAGGACCCGGTGCTGACCAAGCTCGCCCAGTCGATGGTCGAGTTCGCGCACAGCTTCGGCGCCTCGGTGATCGCCGAGGGGGTCGAGACGGCGGAGGAGTTCGCGCTGCTGCGCAGCCTCGGCGTCGACGGCGGGCAGGGCTGGCTCTTCGGCGGTGCCGCGCCGCCCGACCAGCTGGCGGACCTGGGCGTCGTCCTCGCCCTCCCCCCGGCCGACCCGCGGGTGCCGGGCCCGACCGCACCACGCGCCTGACCTCCGCACCCCGTCCTGCCGGGCGGCGTCGCGCCCAGCAGACTGCGGTCATGGCCTGGACCCCGGACGACATCCCCGACCTGAGCGGCCGCGTCGCCGTCGTGACCGGCGGGAACGGCGGCCTCGGGCTGGTGTGCGTGCAGGAGCTGGCGAAGGCCGGCGCGCACGTCGTCATCGCCGCGCGCGACCAGGAGAAGGCCCGCAGCGCCGAGGAGTACGTGCACGCCCGCAGCCCGCAGGCCTCCACGGAGATCGTCCCGCTCGACCTCGGCTCCCTCGCCTCGGTCGCCTCCGCCGCGGAGACCGTCCAGCGGACGCACCCCCGCATCGACCTGCTGCTGAACAACGCCGGCGTGATGGCGATGCCGAGGCGGAGCACCGAGGACGGCTTCGAGATGCAGCTCGGCGTCGACCACCTCGGCCACTTCGCGCTCACCGCGCACCTGCTGCCCGCACTGCTGCGCGCGGACGCCGCCCGCGTCGTCACCGTCACGAGCACTGCCCGCTTCGGCGGGGGCCCGGTGAACGCGGCGGACCCGCACCTCACCCGCCGCTACGGCCCGTGGCGCGCCTACGCGCAAGCCAAGTGGGCCAACTACCACTTCGGGCTGGGGCTGCAGCGGCAGCTCGAGAAGGCCGGCGTCCGCGCCACGAGCAACATCGCCCACCCGGGCCTGTCGAACACCGACCTGCAGTCACGAACCGTCCGGGAGGGCGGCGCCGGCTGGGTGGGCGCCTTCTCGGAGGTGCTGGCCAGACGCAGCGGCATGCCCGCGGCCCTCGGCGCCCGCCCGCAGCTGCGCGCGGCCACCGACCCCCGGTCCCGGGGCGGCGAGCTCTACGCGCCGCGGTACGCCTCGAACGGCCCCGCCGTCCGCCGTCCGGTCCTGCGCCGCTGGGACCTCGACCGGCGGATCGCCGACCTGTGGGCGCTCTCCCAGCGCGAGACCGACGTCCTCCTCGACGTCAGCCGCGCCTGACGACCGTGCGCGCACCCACCTCACGGGCGCAGCCAGAGGTGGACCCGCGCACGCTGACGGTCTAGGGCAGCCGGCCGGTCGCCTTCAGCTCGACCGCGGTCAGGACCTCCCAGCGGATGGCGGTGCTGCCGGGCCGGACCAGCCGCCAGTAGCGGTCGAACCGCGCCCTGGTCTGCGCGTCGGTCGACATCACCCGGGTCTCCGAGCTCAGCTCGGTGCCCCGCCCGCTCGGCGTCAGCCGGAAGTCCATCGCAGCCTTCACCCACCCGCGCTGGGTGAACCGGCGGAAGGCGGCGGCGTCGAGCTCCGGCCCGCTCTCGCCACCGGAGAGCTTCCAGGCCTCCAGCGCGCCGCCGAACACGACCGCCGTCGGCTCCTCCGACGCCAGCAGCGGTACCGGCAGCGCGTCGAGGAACGGGCGGTCGTGCAGCTCCCCGAACCCGCGGCCGGACAGCACCACCGGGAGGAACCGGGCGGCCGACAGCGTCAGCGTGACCGGCAGCTCCGACAGCCGCACGGCGTGCAGCGCCTCCCACACCGCGGACGGCGGGGCGGCGATCCAGCGCGACTGCCGGGTCACGTGCTCCGGCCGCGGAAGCACGGCATCGAGGTCCGTGGTCATGGGGACAGACCTACCGCACCCCGATGATCTTCGCCGCCCGACCGCGGTCAGCGCAGGGCGTCGTACACGGCCCGCACGTAGGCCTCGCTGCGCGGGGAACCGATCAGCCCACCGCCCATCCGGTTCATCATGTAGGTGATCGTCAGCCGCCGGTCGAGGTCCATGACCGCCAGCGAGCCACCCCAGCCGCCCCAGAAGAACGTCCGGCCCGAGGGCACGTAGGGAACGGTCGGGGAGCCGAGGCAGAAGCCCATGCCCCAGCGGAACGGCGCCCCCAGCACGAGGTCCACCCCGTCGGCCTGCTCCTCGAAGACCTTCTCGATCGTCGACGGCGACAGCAGCCGCACCCCGCCGGCCTCACCGCCCAGCGACAGCGTCCGGAGCACCTTCATCACGCCGCGCGCGTTCGAGTGCCCGTTGAGCGCACCGAGGTCCGCGGCGCGCCACTCCGGCGAGTTCGCCGCCTTCGCCGACGCCGTCGGGCCCGTGAAGGTCCTCACCGCGACCGACTCCGGGTCCAGCGTCCGCGGGTCGACGTCCGGCGGCGGGGGCGGGACCACCGGGGCGATGCGGGAGACCTCGGACTCGCGCGCCCCGATCTGGAAGTCCGCGCCCAGGGGGTCGGCGATGTGGTCGGCGACGAACCTCTTGAACGTGGTGTTGGTGATGCGCCGGATGACCTCGCCGACCAGGTGCCCCTGGTTGTTCGCGTGGTAGCCCGAGGCGGTGCCCGGCTCCCACCACGGCCGCTGCTGCGCCAGCCGCTCGGTGGCCGTCGGCCAGTCGTACATGTCGCGGATCGAGAACGGCTGCTCCCAGCCGGAGACACCGGAGGTGTGCGAGAGCAGGTGCCGCACCTGCACGTGCTTCTTGCCCTTGGCGCAGAACTCCGGCCAGTAGTCACCGACCGGGGCGTGCAGGTCCAGCTCCCCGCGCTCGACCAGCACCAGCGCGGCCAGCGCCAGCACGCACTTCGTCGTCGACCAGACGTTGACGATCGTGTGCTCCGACCACGGCTCGGTCCGGGCCTCGTCGCGGTAGCCGCCCCACAGGTCGACGACGGTCTCGCCGTCGAGGTCGACGGCGACCGACGCACCCAGCTCCTCGCCGTCCAGCTGCTGCGCGAGCGCCTCGCGCACGCCGGCGAACCGCTCGTCGCACCGCCCGTGGACCTCCGCCATCGACCCCTCCTCGCCCGCCGGCGACCCCGTCGTCGCCCCTGGGGAATGAGACCACGGCCACATCCGCGGCGGCACCCGCGGTCGGGGGCGGAATGGCCGTCCGACCGGGCGGGTTCCCCGGGCATGACACGGATCAGCGTCTTCGGCGGAACGGGCTACACCGGCACCCACCTCGTCTCGGAGGCGGCGCGGCGCGGGCACGAGGTGACGTCGTTCAGCCGGTCCCTGCCGGAGCAGCAGGTCGACGGCGTGCGGTACGAGCAGGGCTCGCTGCTGGACGAGGCGACCCGGCGCGCCGCGCTGGAGGCCGCCGACGTCGTCGTGGTGGCGGTCGCGCCCCGCGGCGACATGGCCGGCTCCGTGCGCGACGGCATCCGGGCGCTCGCCACCGAGGCGGAGCAGGCCGGGGTGCGGCTCGGCGTCGTCGGCGGCGCCGGGTCGCTGCACGTGGCCGAGGGCGGGCCCCGGCTGTTCGACACCCCCGACTTCCCGGCCGAGTACCGGCCGGAGAGCCTCGAGATGGCCGGCGCCCTCGACGACCTCCGCGCGACCGGCCGCCTCGACTGGTTCTACCTCTGCCCGCCGGCCGCCTACGGCGGCTTCGCCCCCGGCGAGGCTCGCGGGACCTACCGCGTCGGCGACGACCTGCTGCTCACCGACGAGCAGGGGAACTCCTTCATCGGCGGTGCCGACTTCGCCCAGGCCCTGGTCGACGAGATCGAGACGCCGGCCCACCGCCGGGCGCGCTTCACCGTCGCCTACTGAGCCCTCCGCCGACCGGCTGGGGGAGCCGCCGGACGACAGGGCACGGACGTGGGCGCTGGCCATCTCTGCCAGCGCCCACGCCGACACCCCGCAAACTTCTCCAACGCAGAATCGGCCAGAATGGTCGGCCGCAATTCACTTCGGTGCGGCACGAATGAAAGCGTGCGCACACCCCTTGACGGCGCAACTACGGCCTCGCCACCCTGCGCCTCGCATTCCTTCCACTTCCCTATCGGCGCACTCGCTTCCCCCATCGCGCTTCACGGATGACCTGTGCCATCCATTCCAGGTGCGGTCCGGGAATGGCAACCTGCCGTCAAGACGTGCGTTGCTGAGGCATGGGCTGCGAATGCCTCGGCTCCCCTCGTTCACGGACTGAATGGTGGGCGCTGGGTCGACCACGCACCGTCCACCCACCATTCCCGGAGGTACCCATGGCCCAGATCCCCGTGACCCAGGCCGACGTCCAGAGCCTCGGCGACAAGATCGCCGGTCTCGAACCCCAGCTCTCCGAGCAGGAGAAGGCCCTGCTCACCGGCGTCATCGCCGCGGCGTCGGAGTCCTTCAGCTCGGGCACCGGGCAGACCGTCGCCCGGGGAGGCAACCAGGACACGCCCATCTCGGTGGGCGTCGAGGGCGACCTCCCGCCGCTGCGGGACGCGTTCGTCGGCGCGTTCACCCCCGGCGAGGTCAGCGACGCCGGCGGCGCCGCGGCCATCAAGGTCGGCGGCAGCATCACGGTCACGATCGAGTAGCAGCCCTCCACGCGGACCCGTCACGGACGGACGCCGACCGGCGCACCCGCCCGTGACGGGGCCGCGCCGCCGGCTCCCCACCTCCTCCCCCGCACCGGTTCCAGAAGGGCCCTGCCATGTCGGCCGTTCCGCTGACGCTGTCCCGTCCCCCCGGCCGCGGCGCTCCCGGCCGCGACACCTTCCTCACCCCCGAGCAGCGAGCGCAGTGGCCGGTGGCCCTGGTGTCGATGCCGTTCATGGAGCACGACCGCCCGTCGATCCAGCTGGGCCTGCTGAAGGCCATCGGGACCGCCGCGGGCTTCCCCGTGACCACGCTGCACGCCAACCTGGACTTCGCCGCCCGGATCGGCACCGAGCGCTACGTGGTCCTCTGCGAGCAGCGGGGGCGGATGGTCGGCGACTGGCTGTTCTCCGTCGAGGCGTTCGGCGACGCCGCGCCGGACCGCGACGCCCGCCTGCTCGACGACTTCGCCGACGACCTGACCCACCTGGGCGGCACCGCCGACGAGGTCCGCGAACGGCTGCTCGCCACCCGCCTCGAGGAGGTGCCCGCGTACCTCGACGCGCTGGAGGAGGCGCTCCCGTGGGGGTCGATGAAGGTCGTCGGCTTCACCTCGACCTTCCAGCAGAACGCCGCCTCGTTCGCCCTCGCCCGGCGGCTGAAGGCGCGGCACCCCCACCTGGTCACCGTGTTCGGTGGCGCCAACTTCGACGGGGAGATGGGGCTGGAGCTGGTCCGGACCGTGGACTGCATCGACTACGCCGTCATCGGGGAGGGGGACAGCGCGTTCCCCGCCCTGCTCGACGCCCTGGCGGCGGGCGAGGACCCGGCGGGCATCCCCGGCGTCGCCCGCCGGCGAGGAGGACAGGTGGTCTCGACTCCCCCGGCCCCGCCGCTCACCCAGCTGGACGACCTGCCCATCCCCGACTACGCCGAGTACTTCCAGCGCACCGAGGACCTCGGGCTGCTGCCGCGCACCGGCCACCGCAACGTCTGGATCCCGTTCGAGTCCGCCCGCGGGTGCTGGTGGGGCGCCAAGCACCACTGCACCTTCTGCGGCCTCAACGGCGGAACCATGACATTCCGCTCGAAGTCGCCGGAACGCGTCTTCGACGAGCTCGCACACCACGCGAAGCAGTACCGCAGCTTCAAGTTCGGCGCGGTCGACAACATCCTGGACATGGGATACCTGAAGAAACTGCTCCCGGCGATCGTCGAGAGCGGCGCCGACTACGAATTGTTCTACGAGGTGAAGGCAAACCTCTCGCGGGCGCAGCTGAAACTGCTCGCGCAATCCGGCGTCACCCGCATCCAACCCGGCCTGGAATCGCTCAACTCGCACGTCCTCGCATTGATGCGCAAAGGCATCCGCGCTGCTCAGAACGTCAACCTGCTGCGCTGGGCGCAGTACTACGGCATCGGGGTGGCGTGGAACGTGCTGTGGGGCTTCCCGGGCGAGACCGAGGAGGACTACGCGGAGATGGCCCGGGTCGTCCCGCACCTGGTGCACCTGCGTCCGCCGGGCAGCGCGAGCCGGATCTGGATGGAGCGGTTCAGCCCGCTGTTCACCGAGCCCGACTCCTTCGGCCGGATGCGCCGCACACCCGAGGAGGGCTACCGGTACGTGTACCCGGCCACCGTGGACGGCGAGCGGATCGCCTACTTCTTCCAGTACGAGCTGGAGGACGCGCTGCCCGACAGCGTCTACGACCCGCTACGGACGGCGATCGCAGACTGGAACCAGGCGTGGCAGGGCGAGGAGGCCCCGGTGCTCACGTACTGGTCGGCGCCCGACTTCCTCCAGATCTACGACAACCGCACCCCGCAGAACCCGGGCACGTACACCTTCACCGGCGAGCTGGCGGAGATCTACCTGGCCTGCAGCGACCGGCCCACGACCGCCTCCGCCGTCCGGGACAAGCTGGGGCTGCGCCGGTCGGTCGAGGAGCTCCGCGAGGTCTTCGGCGAGTTCGGGGCCCGCGGCCTCATGTTCCTGGACGGCGACCTCGCCGTGGCGCTGGCGCTGCCGGCCGTGCCGGGGCGGTAGCCGTGACCGGTCCCGACGCCGGCGCGCCGTCCGCGGCGGGCCTGCCCGAGGTGATGCGCCCGAACGTGCGCGAGACGTTGTCGGAGGCCCTGCGGGACCCCGACGAGCGCGCCCGCATGGGCATCGACACCGACGAGGACGCGCCCGTCCCGATCATGGTCGAGCTGAACATCGCGCACCCCGGGGGGCTCGAGGCGGCCCGCGCGCGGCTGGTCGAGCTGTTCGCCCGCGAGCTGGGGGAGCCGGCCGGCCCGCGCGCCGTCTCGGGGTCCCTGTTCACCGCCCGGCTCTCGGTCGCCGACAGCCGGCGGCTGGTCGCCGCCGACGCCGCCGAGCCCGACCGCCGGCGCCGGGCGATCTACCGCGTCTGGCCCGACTTCCCGGTGCGACCGCTGAGGAGCAGCTGATGGACAGGTCCGTGGCCACCATCAAGGCCGACGCGGCGCGCCGCTCCTTCCAGGCCGACGGCGCCGGGATCGTGTGGGCGGTCATCGACTCCGGGATCGACGGGGCGCACCTGCACTTCCGGGAGCACGACACCCTCGGCGGATCGGTGGCGGAGCTGCACCGCGACTTCTCCGCCGTGCACGCGGACCCGGCCGAGTCGGCCGCGGCCGCGCTGCGCGACGGCTACGGGCACGGGTCGCACGTCGCCGGGGTGATCGCCGGCGAGCTGCCCCGTGCGGCGTGGGCCGAGGCCAAGCTCCGGGTGACCGAGCGGGTGCGCGACGTCTCGACCGGCGACATCGTGCACGAGGACCGGTCCCTCGACGGGATCCCGGCCCTCGCGGGGGTCGCCCCGCGCTGCAAGCTGGTCAGCCTGCGGGTCCTCGACGACAAGGGCGCCGGGCTGACCTCGGCGATCATCGAGGCCCTGCGCTACGTGCGCCAGGTCAACGTCGGCGGGAAGGGGCTGCGGATCCACGGGGTGAACCTCAGCCTGGGGTACGAGTTCGACGCACAGTGGTTCGCCTGCGGCCAGAGCCCCTTCTGCGTCGAGGTGAACGAGCTGGTGCGCAGCGGCGTCGTGGTCGTCGCGGCCGCAGGGAACACCGGCTACGGCCGGGTGGCCGCCCGCACGCGGTCGACCAGCACCGGCATGGCGCTGACCATCAACGACCCCGGCAACGCCGAGCTGGCGATCACCGTGGGGGCCACCCACCGCGACCAGCCCTACACCTACGGCGTCTCCTACTTCTCCTCCAAGGGACCCACGGGCGACGGGCGCCAGAAACCGGACGTCGTCGCCCCCGGCGAGAAGATCACGTCCTGCGCGGCCGGAGCGGCCCTGGCCCGGCTGGGCGACCTCGGCCCGGACGGCGCCCGGGCGGTCTACCTGGACGACGACGGGACCAGCATGGCCGCCCCGCACGTCTCCGGGGCCGCGGCGGCCTTCCTGTCGGTCAAGCGCGAGTTCATCGCCGACCCGGCGCGCGTGAAGCAGGTCTTCCGCGACACCGCCTCGTCGCTGGGGCGGGTGCCGGACTTCCAGGGTGCCGGGCTGGTCGACCTGATGCGGGCGATCAGCTCCGTGTGACCGCCCACCCGGCCGGGTGACGCCGCTCCAGCGCCGGCCCCGCCGTGCCGATGGAGGGGAATCGTCCCGGTGGAGGGGAGCCCGTGAGCAGAGATCGCTCGCCGGCCGAGCAGCAGATCGCCGACCTGCTGCACACGGCCCGCAAGTCGCTGCGGCTCAGCGTCGCCTTCCTCAGCCGGCTGGACGGCACGACGCAGCACCTCGAGGTCGTCGACACCTCGGTGCCGTTCCTCTTCCAGGAGGGCTACCAGCAGCGCCAGGAGGCCACCCTGTGCCAGGCGATCCTGGACAGGAAGCTCCCGCAGGTCATCCCCGACCTCAAGGACCACCCCGCGGCGATGGCGCTGCCGGCCGCACGCATGCCCCGCCTGCGCAGCTACGTCTCCGTGCCGGTGACCCTGAGCGACGGCTCCCTGTACGGCACCTTCTGCGCCGCCGGGCTCACCACCGACAAGAACCTCACCCAGCGCGACAAGGCGCTGATGGACGTGCTGGCGTCCGCCGCCGCCGTGATCATCGAGCCGGAGGTCCGCTCGCAGGAGCGGCGCGAGGAGATCTCCGGCCGCCTCGACCCCCTCATCGCCGCCGGCGGGCCCACGGTCGTCCTGCAGCCGATCGTCTCGCTCGCCACCGGCAGCCGGGTGGGCGCCGAGGCGCTCAGCCGGTTCCCCGGCGACTGGGGCCTGCCCCCGGACGTCTGCTTCGCCGAGGCGCACAGCATCGGTGCCGGCCACCGGCTGGAGGTGCTGGCCCTCGAGCGCGCGGCAGCCCTGCTGGACCGGGTCGAGGGCTACGTCTCCATGAACGTCTCCCCCGCCACGCTGCTCACCCCGGAGTGCGGCGAGCTGCTCGGCCGGCTGCCGCTGGACCGGATCCTGCTGGAGCTCTCCGAGCACGACCAGGTCGAGGACTACGCGGCGCTGACCGCCGTGCTGGCGCCGCTGCGCGAGGACGGGCTGCGGCTGGCCATCGACGACGTCGGCGCGGGGTTCTCCTCGCTGCGGCACATCGTGGTCACCGCCCCCGACGTCATCAAGGTCGACCGCAGCATCGTGGCCGGCCTGGACGCCGACCCGGTGCTGGCCAAGCTCGTCGCCTCGCTCGCCGACTTCGCGCACGGCTGCGACGTCCAGGTGGTCGCCGAGGGCGTGGAGACCGTCGCGGAGCACGCGGTGCTGCGGGAGCTGGGTGTCGACTACGGCCAGGGCTGGCACTACGGCCGTCCAGGACCGCCCGAGGCCCTCGCGGCGACGGCGGCACCGCGGATCCCCGCGCCCCGTCGCGAGCCCACCGCGACCGCGGACGTCTGACCGCCCCGCTCAGCCCGGCAGCGTGAAGTCGCCGGTCGTCAGCGCGCCCCCGCGCCGGTAGGTGGCGACCAGGGCACCGGCCGGCGTCGTCCTCGAGGCGGTGAGCCGCCAGGTGCGAGGGACCGCTCCGTCCCCGAACAGCCGCTTGCCCTCCCCCACGACGACCGGGAAGACCACCACCCGCAGCTCGTCGACGAGGTCCTCGCGCAGCAGGGTCTGCACCAGCCCCGCCGAGCCGTGCACCTGCAGCTCGCCGCCGTCCGCGGCCGTGAGCGCCCGCACCGCGCCGGGGACGTCGCCCTCGAGCAGCCGCGCGGTGTCCCAGCCCAGCGAGGTGAGGGTGCGCGACGCGACGTGCTTGGGCAGCGTGTTCAGCGCCGTCGCGATGGCGTCGCCCTCGGTCGGCACCTTCGGCCAGTGCGCGGCGAAGATCTCGTAGGTGGTGCGGCCGAGCAGGAAGTCCTGGGCCGTCGCGAACCAGGCGTCCATCTGCGCGCCCAGCTCCTCGTCGAAGTGCGGCACCAGCCAGCCACCCCAGCGGAACCCGCCGGTGGTGTCCTCCTCCGGGCCGCCGGGGGCCTGCATGACCCCGTCGAGGGTCAGGAACGTGGTGACGACGAGCGGGCGCACGAGAACCTCCTGGGGGGGTGGGTGTCACCGGGTCAGACGCCCCGCCCTCGGGGAACTCATCGCCGGCCTCAGGTGGACCGTGGCCGCCTGCGGCGCTGGTGGCTCTTCGCGCCGTACATGGCACGGTCGGCGCGGGCGACGACGTCGTCGGCCGGCTCCCCGGGCCGGCCGATCGCGGCGCCCACGCTGACGCCCACCCGCAGCGAGCCCTCCGGGCCCGGGAACGGGGCGCTCAGCCGGACGGCGACCCGCGCCGACAGCGCCCTCAGCTCCTGCTCGTCCGCGTGCGGGCACAGGATGACGAACTCGTCGCCCCCGAACCGGGCCACCAGGTGGTCGGGCCCGGCCACCTCCGCGAGCCGGCCCGCGGCCTCGACCAGCAGCCGGTCGCCCGTGGCGTGGCCGTGCAGGTCGTTCACCGCCTTGAACTCGTCGAGGTCGCAGAAGAGCAGGCCGCACCCGTTCGGCTCCTCGGCGCGCAGCCGGACCTTCAGGGCGTCGAACAGCGCACCCCTGTTGGCGACGCCGGTCAGCGGGTCCGTCCGCGTCTGCTGGCGCAGCCGGGCCTCGCGGGCCCGGTCGTCGGTGACGTCCAGGCCGACGCAGGCGATGGCGTAGGGCCGGCCGTCCTGGTCGCGCAGCACGGTGTTGCGCATGGTCACCCGGCGCCGTCCACCGCCGGCGGCGATCCAGTCGCCCTCCTGCGGATGGGCGCGGCCGGACTCGATCGCCGACCGGACCGCGTGGGCGGCCAGGGCGGCGTCCTCGGGTGCCACCCAGACCTCCCAGAACCGCTGCCCGACCAGCTCCTCGGCAGTCCGGCCGGTGAAGAGCTGGAGGGCGGGGTTGGCGAACAGGACCCGGCCGTCGGCGCCGACGACGCACAGCAGCGCCTCCACCGCTTCGACGAAGTCGTGCACCAGGCGTGCCTGCGACGGCCTGCCGGCATCGGGGGCCGGGCCGACCTGCGCAGACACCTGGGCAGCTCCTCGAACTCCTCGGACGAATCCGTTCCGGGCGGGGCCAGGAAGATACGACGGATCGCCGGCTCGTGGGCCGTCCCCGGCGCCACCGCCGCGGGCTACCCCGCCGCCCCGGCGTTCGCACGCCGGGGCGGCAACGGTTCAGCGGCCGGAGGCGGCCAGGAACGGGTAGTCGGTGTAGCCCTCGGGCCCCGAGGCGTAGAAGGTGCTCGCGTCCGGCTCGTTCTCCGGGTGCTCGCCGTGCCACCGCTCGACCAGGTCGGGGTTGGCGATGAGGGCGCGCCCGACCGCGACGGCCTCGGCGTGCGCGTCCTCGATCAGCCGCACGGCCTCCTCGCGGGTGGTCACCGTGCCGAAGCCGCTGTTGGCGATGAGCGGCCCGCCGAAGCGGCGGCGCAGCTCCTGCACCAGGTCCCCGGCGGGCTCGCGGTGCAGGACGCTCAGGTAGGCCAGCCCCAGCGGGCGCAGCTGGTCGACGAGGGAGCCGTAGGTCGCCAGGACGTCGGCCCGGTCGGTCTCCAGGGCGCCCTGGATGTTGTGCTCGGGGGAGATGCGCAGGCCGACCTTCCCGGCGCCGACCCGCTCGGCGACCGCCGTCACGACCTCGACGACGAAGCGGGCGCGGTTCTCGGGGCTGCCGCCGTAGACGTCGTCCCGCTGGTTCGACGCCGGTGAGAGGAACTCGTGCAACAGGTAGCCGTTGGCGCCGTGCAGCTCCACGCCGTCCAGGCCGGCGGCCACGGCGCGCTCCGAGGCGGCGACGAAGTCGGCCAGCGTGGCGCGGGCCTCCTCGGTGGTGAGGGCGTGCGGCACCGGGAAGGGCTTCTTCACACCCCCGCCCACGTGCACCTCGCCGTCGATCGCGAGGGCGCTCGGGGCGACGACGCGGCCGCCGGTGAGCTCGGGGTGCGAGACGCGGCCGCCGTGCATGACCTGCATGACGATCCGCCCGCCGCGGGCGTGCACGGCGTCGGCGACCCGTCGCCAGCCCTCGGCCTGCTCGTCGGTGACGATGCCGGGCTGCCCGGCGAACGCGCGGGACTCCTCGTTGGGGAACGTGCCCTCGGTGATGATCAGGCCGGTGCCGGCCCGCTGCTCGTAGTGCTCGACGACGATGTCGCGCGGGATGCCGGCGCGACCGGAGCGCATGCGGGTGAGCGGGGCCATGACGACGCGGTTGGCGAGCTCGAGGTCGCCGAGCCGCACGGGGGAGAACAGGTCCATGCCCGGCGCAACCGGCCCGCGCGACGGATCGATTCCTGGGTGCGAGGCTCGTCACCCGGGCGCGAGATCTGCACACTCGCCCCCTTCAGGGCGCTGATGGGCGCGAGTGTGCAGATCTCGCCGGCTCACGAGACGAGCTCGGCCGCCCGCTCCGCGGCGCCGACCAGCCGGGCGTAGCGACCGCCCCGCGCCAGCAGCTCCTCGTGCGTGCCCTGCTCCACGACCCGGCCCGCGTGCAGGACGGCGATCAGGTCGGCGTGGCGCACGGTCGAGAGCCGGTGGGCGATGGTGATCGTGGTCCGGCCGCGGGCCGCCTCGTCCAGCGCCACCTGCACCGCCCGCTCGGTCTCGTTGTCCAGCGCGCTGGTCGCCTCGTCCAGCACCAGGATCCGCGGGTCGCGCAGCAGCGTGCGGGCGATCGCCAGGCGCTGCTTCTCCCCGCCGGAGAACCGGTGCCCGCGCGCGCCGACGACGGTGTCGTAGCCCAACGGCAGCGCGGCCACCAGGTCGTGCACCTGCGCGCGGCGGGCGGCGTCCACCATCTCCGCCTCCGTGGCCCCCGGTCGGGCGTACTGCAGGTTCTCGCGGATCGTGCCGTGCAGCAGGTAGGTCTCCTGGGCCACGACGCCGACCACGCGGGCCAGGTCGGCCAGCGTCACGTCGCGCACGTCGACGCCGTCGACGGTCACCCGGCCCTCGGTGGGGTCGTTCAGCCGCGCGACCAGCGAGGCCAGCGTGCTCTTGCCGGAGCCGGTCTCGCCGACCAGCGCCAGCGTCGTCCCGGCGGGGACGGTGAGGTCGACGCCGCTGAGCGCCGGTCGCGCGCCGTCGGGGTAGGTGAAGCCGACGCCCTCGAAGCGCACCTCCCCGCGGACGTCCGCCGGGTCGAGGGGGACCGGCTCGGCCGGGTCGCCGATGTCGACCGGCAGGTCCAGGTACTCGAAGACCCGGCTGAACAGCGCCATCGACGCGGTCAGCGAGACGCCGATGTCCAGCAGCTGCATCAAGGGCCGGAAGAGCGCGCCCTGCAGCGTGGTGAAGGCGACCAGGGTGCCGATGGTCATGCCGCCCGACGTCGCGGGCAGGCCGGCGGCGAGGTAGATGAGCGCCGGGATGCCGGCGAAGACGATGCTCATCGTGGCCATCCGCCAGCGGCCGGCGAGCTGGGAGCGGACCTCCAGGGCGACCAGGTCCTCCGACGTGCCGGCGAACCGCTGGGACTGCGCCGGCCCCGCGCCGAGCGTCTTGCCGAGCAGCACCCCGCTGACGCTCAGCCCCTCCTCGACCTGCGAGTGCAGGTCGGCCAGCGAGCGCTGCCGCTGGGCGGTGATCGTGCGGCGCATGCGCGCGACCCGGCGGGTGAGCACGACCGCCGGGGGCAGCACGACCAGCGACAGCAGCGACAGCCGCCAGGACAGCGCCGCCATGGCGACGACGGTGCCGATGACGGTCGTGGCGTTGGACGCGAAGGACGTCGCGGTCGAGGTGACCACCGACTGCATGCCGCCGATGTCGTTGGTCAGCCGCGACTGCACCTCCCCGCCCCTGGTGCGGGTGAAGAAGCCGAGCGACTGGCGCTGGAGGTGGGTGAAGACCGCCGTCCGCAGCCCGTGCATGACCCGCTGGCCGACGGTGGTGGACAGCCAGGTCTGGACGACGCCGAAGATCGCCGTCACGACCGTGACGGCGAGCATGCCGCCGACGGCCCAGAGCAGCAGCGGGACGTCCTGCTCGGGGATCGCCCGGTCGATGACCAGCCGGATCAGGAACGGCGTGGCCAGGGCGACCGTGGACGACGCCACGATCAGCGCGACGACCACGGCCAGCTGCCACCGGTAGGGGCGGAAGAGGGCAGCGACCCGGCTCCACCGCACCGGCGCGCGCTCCAGCTGCGCGACGTCGGCCGCGTCCGGCCGGCGGCCGATGCGGTCGGCGCCGCCACCACCACCGCCGCCACCACCACGGCCGCCGCCCGGGCCACCGCCGCCCATCGTCATCGGCTCGATGCCGACCACCTCCCCATCCGATGCTGAGGTTACCTCACGGTGTGGTAACCGCAGCGTCACCGGTACGATTCCCCCGTGCGCGGTGACGGGACGACGGACCTGGGCGACCTGGTCATGCGCGTGGCCCGGACCCAGCGACGGCGGTTCCGCGACCTCCTCGGCCCCTGGGACCTCTCCCCGCACCAGGCCCGCGCGCTCGGCGTGATCTGCGCGGGGGACGGGGTCCGGCTCTCCGACCTCGCCGGGCGGCTGCGCATCGCGCCGCGCTCGGCGACCGAGGTGGCCGACGCCCTGCAGGAGCGCGGGCTGATCGGGCGGTCCCCCGACCCGGGCGACCGGCGGGCGGTGCTGCTGCGGGCCACCGACGAGGGCCGGCGGGTGCGCGAGGAGATCGACGCCGCGCGGGCCGCCGACGCGGAGGAGCTCTACGGGCGCCTGCCGGCCGAGGACCGGGAGACCCTCGCCCGCATCCTGCGCGCCCTCGCCGACTGACGCCCGGCGCTCTGCCACAGTGCCGCCATGACCGATCCCCGGACCTCCCGCGGGGTGCGGCACCCGGCGGTGCGCCGCGCGGCGCTGGTGCTGGGGCCGCTCGCGGTGGCGCTGTTCGTGCTGACCACGACAGCGGCGTCGACGAGCCACTGACGCCGCGAGCGGCCCCCGACGGTCAGGTGACGGGGTCGGTGCTGCCCGGCCGCGGCTTCACCTCGTCGCCGGTCACGCCCTGGTCGCCCTGCGGGCGGGCCTCGTCCCCGGCGCCCTCGACGTCCTCCGGGACGAGCGGGGTCTCCTCCTGGACGTTCTCCCGTGCCTGCTCGCGGTCGGTGCCCGGCACCTCGGTCATGGCGTCCTCCTCGTGGTCGTGGACCCCGCACCTACCCGCACCGCGGCGGGCCGACCGCGGATCCGCCGACGGCGAACGCGGCGCTCAGCGCCGGCGGAAGCGGGCCACGAGCCGTCGGAACCGACGCTGCGCGCGCACCTCCACGACCTCCGGTGCGGGGGAGGGCAGCACCGGCGGACGCGCCCGGCGCCAGCCGGACACGAGCGCCTCGACGTCGGCCAGCCCCGGCACCGGGGACCACCGGCTCTCCTGGGGCTGCCGCCAGAAGGCCTCCACGCGCGCGTTGTAGTCCTCGGCCACCGCCCGCACCTCCGCCTCGGAGGCGAGGTGGGCGACGCGCCCGGACAGCTCGTCGCGCTCCCGGCGCAGCGCCAGGCCGGGCGGGAGCATGGCCGCGGTGTCCACGCCCTCGCGGCGGGCCTTGGCGACCGCCCAGTCGTAGGCGTTCTCCTCCCGGTTCCGCCGGGGCAGGGGGTGGCCGGCGCCGTCGAGGTTCTCGAAGGCCCCCCGCTCCGCCGCACGGGCGATCTGGGTCTCCACCCAGGTCTCGAAGGAGACCCCCGGCGGCTTGCGCTCGGTCACGTACCGGTCGTTCCCCCGGCCGGGGGTGACCAAGCACGCATCTCCCGCGGCTCCCGGGCAAGCCGTGTTGCTCCCGCAGACTCGACGGCGACCGCGTCCCGCCGCCGGGAACGCCACCTCCCCCCGGAACGGAACATGTCCTCACCCCTGCCCGAGCTGCGCCTCCGCCGCCCCGCCTGGCTGGACCCCCGGGTCGCCCGCACCGAGGTCCTCGCCGGCCTCGTCGTCGCCCTCGCCCTCATCCCCGAGGCGATCAGCTTCTCGATCCTGGCCGGCGTCGACCCCCGGGTCGGCCTCTTCGCGTCGTTCACCATGGCCGTCGTCATCGCCTTCACCGGTGGTCGGCCGGCGATGATCAGCGCCGCGACCGGCGCCATCGCGCTCGTCGTCGCCCCGCTCGCGGTGGAGCACGGGCTGCAGTACCTGATCGCCGCGGTCATCCTCGGCGGCGTCGTCCAGGTCCTGCTCGCCGCGGCGGGGGTGGCCCGGCTGATGCGGTTCATCCCGCGCAGCGTGATGGTCGGCTTCGTCAACGCCCTGGCGATCCTGATCTTCAGCGCGCAGGTCACGCACCTGGTCGACGTGCCGTGGCTGGTCTACCCGATGGTCGCCGCGGGGCTCGCGATCATCTTCCTGCTCCCCCGGCTGACGACGGCGGTGCCGGCTCCCCTGGTCGCGATCGTCGTCCTGACGCTGCTCACGGTGAGCGCCGGGTGGGACCTCCCCGACGTCGGGGACGAGGGTGAGCTGCCCGAGAGCCTCCCGTTCCTCGCCCTCCCCGACGTCCCGTTCACCGTGGAGACGTTGCGGGTCATCGCCCCGTACGCGCTGGGCATCGCCTTCGTGGGCCTGATGGAGTCCCTCATGACGGCCAAGCTCGTGGACGACATCACCGACACCCGCTCGGACAAGACCCGCGAGTCGTGGGGCCAGGGCGTCGCCAACATCGTCACCGGCCTCTTCGGTGGGATGGGCGGCTGCGCGATGATCGGGCAGACGATGATCAACGCGAAGGCCTCGGGTGCCCGCACCCGGCTGTCGACCTTCCTGGCCGGGGTCTTCCTGCTGGTCCTGGTGGTGGCGCTCGGCGACGTCGTCGGCGTCATCCCGATGGCCGCCCTCGTCGCCGTCATGGTCTTCGTGTCGATCGCCACCTTCGACTGGCACAGCCTGCGCACGCTGCCGTCCATGCCGCGGAGCGAGACCGCCGTGATGCTCGCGACGGTGGCGGTCACGCTGGCCACCTCCAACCTGGCGATCGGCGTCGGCGTGGGGGTGCTCGTGGCCTGCGTGCTCTTCGCCCGCCGCGTCGCCCACCTCGTGTCGGTGACGCGCACGACCGACGACGAGGGCCGGGCGGTCTACGCCGTGCACGGCGCGCTGTTCTTCGCCTCCAGCAACGACCTGGTCCACCAGTTCGACTACGCCGGGGACCCCGCGGAGGTGGTCGTGGACCTCTCGGGAGCGAACGTCTGGGACGCCTCCACGGTCGCGGTCCTCGACGCCGTCACCCACAAGTACGCCACCCGGGGCAAGACGGCGACCGTCGTCGGGCTCGAGGGGCACTCCGCCGCCCGCTTCGAGCGGCACAGCGGGCAGCTGGGCTGACCGGACCCGAACGGGTGTGAGCCGCGACGGCCGGCGTGCGCGCCGGCCGCGGGGTCGGCAGGCTGTCCGGGTGCCCCTGTCCGCTACCGGCCTGCCCGCGCTGCCGCCCGAGCTGTCCGGGCCCGTGGCGGTGCAGCTGGCCAAGCCGGTGCGCGCGATCCCGCAGCCGGCGGCGCTGGCCGGCGGCTGCCGGTACGAGCCCAAGTGGGACGGCTACCGCCTGGTGATCGTGCGCGACCGGAGCTCGACCCGGCTGTGGTCCAAGCAGGGCCGCGACCTCACCGACCGCTTCCCGGACGTCGCGGCCGCGGCGCTGGCGCAGGTCCCGGCCGGCTCCGTCGTCGACGGCGAGGTCGTGATCTGGAACGGCGAGCGCCTGGACTTCGGGCTGCTGCAGCGCCGCATGGTCACCGCGGCCGGCCGGATCGCCGCCCAGGTGAGCGCGGCACCGGCGTCCTACGTCGCGTTCGACCTGCTCGCCTCCGGCGGGGAGGACCTCCGCGGCCGCACCCTGACCCGGCGGCGCGCCGCCCTGGAGGCCATGGCCGGGCGCTGGGCACCGCCGCTGCAGCTCTCCCCCGTCACCGCCGACCTCGACGAGGCCCAGCAGTGGTTCACCGACTTCCGGCCCGCCGGGATCGAGGGGCTGGTCGTCAAGGGCGCAGCCACCCGGTACGCCCCCGGCCGGCGCGACTGGCTCAAGGTGAAGAGCTGGGAGACCACCGAGGTCCTGGCCGGCGGGGTCATCGGCCCGGTCGAGCGGCCCAGCCAGCTGGTGGCCGGCCGCTACCGGGACGGCGAGCTCGTCGTCGTCGGCCGCACCAGCCCGCTGTCCCCGCAGCAGTCGGCCGAGCTCGCGGCCGTGCTGCGCCCCGCCGGCGACCACCACCCCTGGCCGGAGCGCATCGGCACCGGCCGCTTCGGCGGCGGCAGGCTGTCGGTCCCGCTCACCCGCGTCGAGCCCACCGCCGTGGTCGAGGTGAGCGCCGACGCGGCCCTCCAGGCGGGCGTGTTCCGGCACCCGCTGCGGTTCGTCCGCGTGCGCCCCGACCTGCACCCGGAGGACCTGCCGCCCGTGCCATGACCTGCACACATCCCCCTGGGGGATGAGGTGGTCAAGGTTCTCCCCGGACGTGACGATGGGGTCGCGTGAACGGCTCCCACGCTCCGACCGCCCGTGCTGCCTGGCTGCACGCGGCGCTGGCCGTGCTGAGCGTCGCCCTGATCGTCACCGTCGTCCCCCACGGCCCCTGGCGGCCCGCCGCCGAGATCCCCCTCTTCGCCCTGGGGCTGGCCGGCGTGCGGGTCGCCCTCCGCCACCACCGCACCCAGCTCGTCGTCGCCTGGCGGGGACTCGGGCTCGGCCTGCTGTTCTTCGCCCTGAGCTGCGTCGCCGACGTGTGGAAGCTGGCCGGGGTCGCCACGGACGTCACCGCCCCGCTGGAGTCCGCCCTCGACATCGCCGCCTACGGGGCGTTCGTGGTGGGCGCCATAGCCGTGGTGCGGGGTGGCCGCCGGCACCGCGACCGCTCGTCCTGGCTCGACATCGCCACCCTCCTGCTGGCCACCGGGCTGGCGATCCTCGCCGTGCGCGGTGACCGGCACTCCATGTCGGCCAACCTGATCGAGGTGGGGATCGGCACCCCGCTGCTCACCGCCGTCCTCCTCATCGTCTGCGTCCCGCTGGCGCTCTCCCGCACCCGGTCGGTGACGACGATGGCCCTGTTCGCCGCGGCGGCCCTGGCCTTCGTGGGCTACGGCGGCGCGATCCTCACCGAGTCCGCGCTGCGCACCTCCACGCTGCTCGACCCGCTGCCGCTGCTGTCCGTGGCGGCGATCGCCCTGGCCGGCCGGCACCCCTCCGTCGCGCGCATGGGCCTGACCCCGACGTCGGAGCAGGACGCCACCTCCAGCCGCGTCCTGGCCGTCGGCGCCGCTCTCCTCGTCAGCCCCGCGCTCCTGGTGCTCTGGACCGCCGGCCACGGCGGCATCGGCTACGTCCTCGGCGCGGGAAGCGCGCTGCTCACCGGGATGGCGCTCTGGCGGCTGTTCGCCCTGAACCGGGAGCGCGAGCGCACCCGGTCAGCCCTGGCCGCCAGCGAGGCGCGGCTGCAGATCCTGCTCGAGAACGCCGCGGACGTCATCGCCATCGTCGACGCCGCCGGCGCGGTCGCCTACATGAGCCCGGCGGTGCAGTCACTGCTCGGCCGGCCCGCCGCGCACTACGTCGGCCGCGACGCCATCTCCCTGGCCGACCCCCGCGACCAGCCCCGCCTGCGGGCCGCCGTCGCCGCGGCCGGCCGGTCCGGCGACCCGGACTCCGGCGTCGTCGACACCGACATCCGCGTGCAGCACAGCTCCGGCGGGACGCGGTGGGTCGAGATGCGCATCAGCGGCCGCGTGGACGCCGTGGGCATCGAGGGCTGGGTCGTGAACTTCCGCGAGGTGACCGACCGGAAGCTGTTCGAGGACGAGCTCCGCCGCCAGGCGCGCACAGACCCGCTGACCGGGCTGCTGAACCGGACGGCCTTCAACGAGCGGCTCGAGGCGGCCACCGCCGACGTCGACGCCGTCACGCCGCCCGCCGTCCTCTTCGTCGACGTCGACGACTTCAAGACCGTCAACGACACGCTCGGCCATGCCGCCGGCGACGAGCTGCTGCTCGCCGTCGCGGGCAGGCTGTCGGCCCAGGTGCGCGGCGACGACGTCGTGGCCCGCCTGGGCGGGGACGAGTTCGCCCTGCTGCTGAACGGCGCCGACGGCGACCGGCTGCGCGACGTCGCGGACCGGCTGCTGGTCGCGATGCGGTCCCCGGTGCAGCTGGCCGGGCAGGCGGTCACCGTGTCGGCGAGCATCGGTGGCGCGCTGGCCGAGCCGGGCTGCACGGCCGAGCAGCTGCTGCACCGCGCCGACACCGCCATGTACACCGCCAAGCGCAACGGCAAGGACAGCCGCGCCCTGCTCGACGCCACGGAGTCCGTGCTCGCCTGACCGCGCGGACGCGTCAGCGCAGGCGCGTGCTCAGCCGTACGGTGACGCCCGGCTCGAGCGGCAGTACGTCCACGTGGTCCCAGAGCTTGCGGGCCAGCCACAGCCCCATGCCCCCGAGCGCCAGGTCGTCGCCGTGCGCCGGCCGGAAGCCGGCGAAGGGGTCGTCGAAGCCGGGGCCGCTGTCGGAGATCGCGCAGACCAGGCGGTCGGCGTCCACCCAGACCCGGGCGGAGACGGGGCGGGCCCCGTGGCGGAACGCGTTGGAGGCCACCTCGCTGGCCGCGAAGTGGAGGTCCTCGTCCAGGTCGGGGTCGGTGACCCGGGCCCGGATGACCCGGCGCAGGTCGCCGCGCAGCTCGGCCAGCGACGGCGCATCGGTCGCGGTGAACACCGGGCCGGCGCCCTCGATCGGCTCGCGGGGCAGCGGCAGCCGGAGGGCGAACTCGCGCGGGTCGCGGAAGGAACCGCTCGGGACGTGACGGCCACCGGAGAGCAGCTGCGGGTGGGTAGCGCCGACACCGGCCAGCACCTCGGCGGGCAGCACCCGGCGGTCGAACAGGCACAGCGCCGAGAGCGGCTCGTCCGCGAGCAGCCGGTTGGCGGCGGCCTCGTAGCGCAGCCCCTCGCGCCAGTTCCGCGCGGCGGCCCCGAACTGCACCTGGCCGACGATCCGGAGCCGGCCGGAGCCGGTGCCCGCCGCCCGCCGCACCCACTCGCGGGTCACCGCCATGGCGTCGGCGACGCGGGTGCCCAGCAGGCAGATCCGCGCGTCGGACTCGACGGCCGAGGCGCGCTCCCCCAGCGCCGCGGTGATGAGGGCGACGGTCTCGGGAGGGCAGCACAGCAGGACCGTGTCCCCCGCGCCGAGCCCCTCCTCCACGTAGGGGACGGCACCGGCCACGATCTCGTCGTCGGACCCGGCAACGAGCCCGGTGTGCGAGCGCCCGGCCGGGTCGCAGGCTGCGGCGAGCTCCCGGCCTGCGTCCACCGCCTCAGACATGCCGCCCTCAGATCATGCGGGCCGGAGCGTTCCCGGCCGGTTGGTTGAACATTGTGTGACATGGACGCCGGGGGTCAACCACCGGCCCCGCGCAACGGACCGCCGCCGAGATGACTCCCGTCCGCAATGTTCCACGTGCACCATCCGTCCCGTGGACCACGACCGCGAGGTGCTGACGTACGAGGCGTTCGGGCATGCAGCCCGTGACCTGGCCGAACAGGTCGTCGACGACGGGTTCGAGCCGGACCTGGTGCTGTGCATCGCCCGTGGCGGGCTCTTCCTCGGCGGCGCGCTCGGCTACGCCCTGGACGTGAAGAACCTCTTCGTGATGAACGTCGAGTTCTACACCGGCGTCGACCAGCGGCTGGACCTGCCGGTGGTCCTGCCGCCGACCCTCGACGTCGTGGACCTGACCGGCGCGCGGGTCCTGGTGGCCGACGACGTCGCCGACACCGGCAAGACGCTGGAGCTGGTGCGGAACTTCTGCGCCGGCCACGTGGCCGACGTGCGCACCGCGGTCGTGTACGAGAAGCCCGGCTCTCTGGTGCGCTGCGACTACGTGTGGCGCCGCACCGACCGCTGGATCGACTTCCCGTGGTCGGCCGAGCCGCCGGTGCGCCGGCGCCCCGGCCCCTCGGGGTCCTGAGCCGGCACGCACATAGATCGACGGCGGCGGGATCTCTCCCGCCGCCGTCGTCCCCCCAGGCCGCCCCGTCGCCGCGTCGTGCTCCGGACCCGCGACCAAGTTCCCGGTACCGGGCGTTCCCGGTGCCGTATGCCCCTACATCGGCGGCCTGGAGGCCGAACTACAGGGCAATCACCCGAACGGAGGACCTTCCTCGTTCCGTAATTGCCGGTCAGCGGCGGGTGGAGACCGTCACGGTGAACTTCGGCGTCTGCTCGGCCAGCCGGGTGGGACCGACGATGCGGGAGAGCCCGGGCGTGTAGCGGAGCGCGGAGTTGTAGACGGTCCAGAGCTCGCCGCCCGGGCGCAGCACGCGCGCCGCAGCGGTGAACAGCCGCTCCGCGACCGTGGTGACGACGGCGGCCCCGACGTGGAACGGCGGGTTGAGCACCACCAGGTCGACGCTCCCCTCCCCCAGCGAGGCCCCGGCGTCGTCCCGCACCACCCTGACCCGGTCGCCCAGGCCGTTGGCCTCGGCCGTCGCGCGGGCCGATGCGACGGCGGCGGCGGACTGGTCGGCGGCCAGGACCTCCAGGCCCGGCCGGCTGCGGGCCAGCGCCGCGGCCAGCACGCCGGTGCCGCACCCGAGGTCGAGCGCGGTGCCCGCCGCCGGCATCCGGTCCAGGCAGGCGAGCAGCGCGCGGGTGCCGATGTCGACCTTGGTGCCGGCGAACGCCGCGCCGTGCGCGCAGACCGTGAGGCCGAGGTCCTCGTGCCGCTGCCGCCGCGGGAAGGACGACGCGCCCGGCCGGGGGCCACGGGCCACCAGCACGCGCGACTTCTGCCGCGCGAGGGTCGCGGAGACGTCGTCGAACGAGCCCCGCAGGACGTCGTTCATCGCGTGCGTCATGTGCTTGACCCGGCCGCCGACGAGCAGCGTTACGTCGGGGGCGGCGACGGCGGCCACCGCCTCGGCGATCTCCCGCAGGGCGTCCAGCGCCTTGGGCGCCTGGACCAGCACCACCCGGGCGCCGGTGGCCACCTCCGCCAGCGGCAGGGACCGGTAGCTCCCGGCGAGCCCGGCGCGCTCCGCGTTGGCGGCCAGCGCCAACTCCCCCACCAGCAGGTCCTGGGCCACCCGGACGTCGCTCGCCCCGTGCAGCGCCACCGCGCCCAGGGTCAGGGCCCCGTAGGAGTCGTCGACGACCGCGACCTCACCCGGGCCGGCCAGGGCCAGGGCGGCGGCCGCCTCGTCGAGCAGCAGGCGGTCGGTCGCGTCGACGGCGACCAGGTCGGGCGCCTCGACGTCGGGCTCGCGGCGGAGCAGGTCGAACAGGTCGGAGGGCACCCCACCACTGTCCTGCATCGCCGAGATGCGGCTCGGGCCGGCATCCGGGAGACCGGATGCCGGCCCGAGGGAGATCTCGGCGAGGCCGGCGCTACTCGGAGCTGTCGACGCCCAGGCCGATCGGGCAGGAGACGCCGGTCGAGTGCACCGGGCAGTACCCGTTGGGCACCTTGTAGAGGTACTGCTGGTGGTAGTCCTCGGCGTAGTAGAAGTCGCCGAGCGGGGCGATCTCGGTGGTGATCTCGCCGTAGCCCGCGGCCCGCAGGCGCTCCTGGTAGGCGTCACGGGTGGCGCGGGCGGCCGCCTCCTGCTCGGACGAGGCGTAGTAGATCGCCGAGCGGTACTGGGTGCCGATGTCGTTGCCCTGGCGCATGCCCTGCGTGGGGTCGTGGTCCTCCCAGAACACCTTCAGCAGCTGCTCGTAGGAGATGACCGCGGGGTCGAAGACGACCAGCACGACCTCGGTGTGCCCGGTGCGCGCCGAGCAGACCTCCTCGTAGGTCGGGTTCGGGGTGTAGCCGCCCGCGTAGCCCGCGGCCGTCGAGTAGATGCCCGGGGTCTCCCAGAAGACCTTCTCCACGCCCCAGAAGCAGCCGGCGCCGAAGACCGCGGTCTGCATGCCCTCGGGGAACGGCGGCTGGATGCGGTTGCCGTTGATCGCGTGCACCTCGGGCACGTGCGGCAGCGGGTCGGGACGCCCCGGCAGCGCGCCCTCGGGCGCGACCAGCTCGGTCTTGGCACGGGAGAACAACATGCCTCGAGCGTAGGACGGTCGTGCAACACCGATCCCCCTTGCCCCGGCGGCCCCGGCACCCCTAGCCTGCTTTCATAAGCTGCAACTTATGGAGGTTGGCCATGACGACCATCGACCCGATGCGCACCGCCGGACTGGTGACGCGGGAGGTTCGCAGCGGCACCCGCGACGGCGTGCCGACGCGGATCGCCGTCGCCCGCCGCACGTACCCCGCGGACCGGGCCGACCTCTGGAGCACGTTGACCGACGCCGAGCGCATCCCGCGCTGGTTCCTGCCGGTCAGCGGCGAGCTGCGGGTGGGCGGCCGCTACCAGACCGAGGGGAACGCCGGCGGCGTCGTGGAGCGCTGCGACGAACCGGAGTCCTTCGCCGTGACCTGGGAGTTCGGCGGGCAGGTGTCGTGGCTGGAGGTCCGGCTGACCCCGGCGGAGGCCGGGACGACGCTGGAGCTGGTCCACGAGGCACCCGTGGACCCCGAGTTCTGGCGCCAGTTCGGACCGGGCGCGGTCGGCGTCGGGTGGGACCTGGCGCTCATGGGCCTGGGCCTGCACGTCGAGAGCGGGGAGGCGGTCGACGCCTCCTTCGGCGAGACGTTCGCCGTCTCCGACGAGGGCGTCGCGTTCGTGCGCCAGGCGGCCGGCGGGTGGGCCGACGCCGCGGTGGCCGACGGCGACGAGGCCGGCGCCGCGCACGAGGCCGCGGAGCGGACTGTCGCCTTCTACACGACCGTGCCCGAGGACCCCTCGAACGCCGGGTGAGCGGGATCTTCGAGGCGCTGGGCGACCCGACCCGGCGCCGCATCCTCGTCCTGCTCGCGGGGGGCGAGCAGCCGGCGGGCGGGGTCGTGGCGGCCCTGCGGGAGCACGCCGCCATCTCCCAGCCCGCCGTCTCCCAGCACCTTCGGGTGCTGCGGGACGCCGGGCTCGTGACCGTGCGCCCGGACGGGACGCGACGGCTCTACGCCCTCGACGGGGACGGCCTCGAGGCGGCGCGGGCCTGGCTCGCCGACCTCGTCGACCCCCTCCGCCCGTTCGCCCAGCCGCTGGACGCCCTGGCGACCGAGCTCGTCCGCGGCCGCCGCGAGCGCCGGAGCGCCCCGGCCCGGCGGGAGGGCCGGGGCAGCCGGCCGGCCTGACCCGGGGCCGGTCGAGCGCCGGCCCCGGGTCCACGGCACGATCGCGGCGTGACCGTGCACACGCGTGAATGGCAGCTGGCCGCCCGCCCCGTCGGGGAGCCGGCGCCCGACGACTTCCGCCTGGTCGAGCTGGACCGGCCCGACCCCACCGAGGGCCAGGTCGTCGTCCGCATGCTCGTCATGTCGGTCGACCCCTACATGCGGGGGAGGATGAACGCGGGCAGGTCCTACGCCGCGGCCTGGGAGATCGGCGAGACCATGAAGGGCGGCGCGGTCGGCCGGGTGGTCGAGTCCCGCTCCCCCGACGTCCCCGAGGGCGCGCTCATCCTGGCCGACGCCGCCTGGCGGGACGTCGCCGTGCTCGACGCGCGGCACGTGCGGGTGCTGCCGGAGCTGCCCGGCATCCCGCCGAGCTACCACCTGGGCGTGCTCGGCATGCCGGGCCTCACCGCCTGGGCCGGCCTCTTCCGGCTGGCGGAGTTCCGGGAGGGCGACACGGTCTTCGTCTCCGGCGCCGCCGGCGCCGTGGGCAGCCTCGTCGGCCAGTTCGCCCGGCTCAGCGGCGCCTCGGCGGTCGTCGGCAGCGCCGGGACCCCGGAGAAGGTGCGCTGGCTGACCGAGGAGCTCGGCTTCACCGCCGCGTTCGACTACCACGACGGCCCGGTGGCCCAGCAGCTGCGGACGGCCGCCCCCGGCGGCATCGACGTCTTCTTCGACAACGTCGGCGGTGAGCACCTCGAGGCCGCCATCGGCGCGTTCAACGAGTTCGGCCGCGCCGCGCTGTGCGGGGCCATCTCCGGCTACAACGCCACCGAGCCCGCCCCCGGGCCGCGGAACATGTTCATGCTGGTGACCAAGAAGCTCAGCCTGCGCGGGTTCATCGTCGGCGACCACGCCGACCTGCAGCCGGCCTTCGCCGAGGCGGTCTCCGGCTGGCTGCGCGACGGCCGGCTCGTGGTGCGGGAGACCGTGCGCGAGGGCCTGGACGCCGCCGTCGACACGTTCCTGGACCTCCTGCGCGGCGGGAACACCGGGAAGATGGTCGTCCGCCTCGCCGACGACCCCGCATGACCGGCCGGTCCGGGGTAAGGGGCAGCTCATGTGGCTCTTCCTGACCAGCCGGCTGCGCACCTGGCTGCTGCTCACCGTCGTCGTCCCCCTGGCCACCGGGCTGCTGCGGCGGGTGGGCCTGGCCCTGCAGCGCCGTCGCGGCCCGTCAGCGGTGAGCAACGCCCTGCTCAAGGCCGGCGACCTCGGTGACCGGGCGCGGGCGACGCTGCGCGGCCGCCGCGGACGCCGGGGGTGACCGGCCCCGTCCTGGAGACCCACGCCGCGACGGGCACGCCGCGGGCCGTGGCGCTGTTCTGCCACGGCGGGACGGTGGCCAGCGTGGAGCCGCCGAAGGAGCGGGCGCTGTCCCTGGTTCGGATGCGTGCGATCGAGCAGTTCGTGTCCGCGGCGGGCGCCGACGCCGGCCTGACGACCCACCTCCTCCGCTACCGCGTGGCCGGCTGGAACGGCGCGGCCGCCGACGCCTACGCCGACGTGCGCTGGGCGCTGGACCGGATCCGCGCCGAGAGCCCCGGGCTGCCGGTCGTCCTGGTCGGCCACTCGATGGGCGGCCGCGCGGTCCTGCGCGCGGGAGGCCACGACGGGGTGGGCGCGGTCTGCGCGCTGGCGCCCTGGACCCCGCCGGGGGAGCCGGTCGAGCACCTGCGCGGCCGGTCGGTGACGATCCTGCACGGGCGCGGGGACCGCTGGGTCCCGGCGCGGCTGTCGGAGGAGTTCGCGGCCCGGGCCGCGGCGGCCGGCGCGGAGGTCGCCCGGTTCACCGTCGTCGGGGGCCACAGCATGCTGCGGCACGCGCACCGGTGGCACACCTTCGTCCGCGACGTCGTCCTCGCCGGTGCAGGGCTGGGGCCGGTGCCGGCCGACGTCGCCCGCGCGCTGGCCCGTCCCGCCCCGGAACGGGTCGCCGTCCCGCTGTAGACGGCGGGATCCCTGCGGTTGTCGGCAGCCGGGACGCTGTCGCCGTCGCGACGCCGTCCCTACCGTCACGAGCATGATCGACTGGGACACCGCACCTGCCGACGCCGCCGCCCACTTCGCGCACCGGCTGGCCGTGGAGACCGACGTCAGCGACGTGCACGCCGCCCTGGACTCCGGCCGGCCCGGGTTCGTCCTCCTCGACAGCCGCAGCGAGGACGCCTGGCGGCAGGGGCACGTGCCGGGCGCCGTGCACCTGCCGACCCGGGAGATCGCGGCCCGCGCGCCCGCCGAGCTCGACCGCGCCGTCCCGGTGGTCACCTACTGCTGGGGGCCCGCCTGCAACGGGGCCACCCGGGCAGGGCTCGCGCTGGCGCTGCTGGGGTACCGCGTGCGGGAGATGATCGGCGGGTTCGAGTACTGGGCGCGGGAGGGCCTCCCCATCGCCACCGCCGACGGCGTCCACCGCCCGTCGGTCGACCCGCTCACCGCCCCGGCCGGCGTCAGCTGCGGCTGCTGAGCCCCGGCGCGGGGTCGTCGGACAGGCGGCCCCAGACCAGCTCGTCGTGCTTGAGCCCGTCGCCGTAGCGGAACGAGCGGCGGAGGCGCCCCTCGTAGGTGAAGCCGGCCTTCTCGGCCACCCTGCCGGAGGCGGTGTTCTCGACCGCGTGGCACAGCTCGATGCGGTCCACGCCGAGCGACGCGAACACCCACCGGCAGGCGGCGTCCACCGCCCGCGGGGCGACCCCGCGCCCGCGCGCCGCCTCCGCCGTCCAGTACCCGACCTGGGCGTTGCCCTGCACCAGGTCGATCGAGTGCACGGTCACCGAGCCGAGCAGCTCCCCCGCCGCCGCGCCGACCACGGCCCAGGACGCGCGGTTGTCCTGGGCGCGCAGCCGGGCGACCAGCGCGACGGCGTCGTCCCGGGTCGCGAGCGCCCCGCCCCCGGACCACAGCCGCGACGCCGCGTCCTGCTGCAGGGCGAAGACGGTGTCGACGTCGTCGTCCCGCCACGGGCGCAGCAGCAGCGTTCCGAGGTCCAGCGGCGGTGTCTCCACCCCTCGATCCTGCCGGTCAGCCCTGCGCCGACCCGGGGGCGGTCATCGGCTTGTGGCTCTTGCCGGCGATCGCGTCGGGCAGGACCGCCGACAGCTTGCCCATCAGCTTGCTGGTCACCGAGCCGGCGAACACCGACGCCTCGCCCTTCATCAGCCCTTCGAAGCCCTGCCGGGCGACCTGCGCCGGGTCGTCCTTGCTGTCCGAGGCGCCGAGCTTGGTGTCGGTGGCATCGGCCCGGTCGAAGAACTCGGTGTCGGTGGGGCCGGGCAGCAGCGCGGTCACGGTGACGTTCGTGTCGCTCAGCTCCTCGCGGATGCCCAGCGCGAGGAACTGCACGAAGGCCTTCGACGCGGAGTAGACCGCCTGGAACGGCTCCGGAGCCTGCGAGGCCACCGACGAGGTGAACAGGATCCGGCCCTCGTCGCGGGCCACCATGTCCTGCACCACCCGCTTGGCCAGGTGCACGGTCGAGGCGCAGTTCAGCTGGACGATCCCCAGCTCCGCGTCCAGGTCGGTCTCGCTGAAGCGGCCGGCCACGCCCACCCCCGCGTTGAGGGCCGCCGCGGCCAGCGGGCGGCCGGCGCCGCGCACGGCGGCGACCACCTTCTCCACCTCCGCCCGCTCGGTGAGGTCGGCCCGGATGTCGGAGACGGCCGCACCGCGCTGCTGGAGCTGCAGCTTCGCCGCGTCGAGCTCGTCGTCCTCCGCGACGACGACCAGGTCGAAGCCGTTGTCGGCGAACTGCTTGGCCAGCTCCAGGCCGATGCCGCTGGAGGCACCGGTCACGAGGGCGAGGGGGCGGGGCGCTGCTGCGTCGGTCACGGGACCTCCACGGTCGAGGGGGCGGACGGACCGTTCCTGCCCACTGGGCGCCGGGTCCACCCGCCGGGGCCGAAATGGCCATGAAGGCCCCTCGGGGGAAGGCCAGGCTGACCTTGGCCCCGGGGGGCCACGACTAGGCCCCGGCGTGACACCCCCCGTGGGCAGGACAGGAGCGACCGCCCACCCGCTCCACCCTGCGAGGCCGCCGTGTACCTGTCGAAGACCGAGGCCGCCGTGCTGCCGACGACGCTCGTGGCCGCCCCGCGGCCGGCCGCTCCCCCGGCGGGCAGGCGCCGCATCTGGCCGATGCTCGGGCCGGCCTTCGTCGCCGCGGTGGCCTACGTCGACCCCGGCAACTTCGCCACCAACTTCTCCGGCGGGGCGGCCTTCGGCTACACGCTGCTGTGGGTCATCGTGGCGGCCAACCTCATGGCGATGCTGGTCCAGACGCTGACGGCGAAGCTCGGGCTGGCCACCGGCCGCGACCTCGCCACGCTCTGCCGCGAGCGCCTCCCCCGGCGGGTGACCTACGTGCTGTGGCTCCAGGCCGAGGCGGTCGCGATCGCCACCGACGTCGCCGAGATCGTCGGCGGGGCCGTGGCCCTCTACCTGCTCTTCGGCGTGCCGCTGCCCGTCGGCGGGCTGATCACCGCCGTCGTCGCCTTCGTGCTGCTGGCCGCCCAGTCCCGCGGGCACCGGCCCTTCGAGCGGGTGATCACCGGGCTGCTGCTCGTGATCGGCCTGGGCTTCGGCTACACGCTGGTCGGCGCCGGCGTGGACCTCGGCGGCGTGGCCGGCGGCATGGTGCCCTCCTTCGAGGGCTCGGAGAGCATCCTCCTGGCCACCGGCATCCTGGGCGCCACCGTCATGCCGCACGTGATCTACGTGCACTCGGCGCTGACCCCCGGCCGCTACGGCGACGTCGTCACCGCCGGGCGCACCGAGGGCGGACGGCGCCGGCTGCTGCGCGCCCAGCGGCTGGACGTCGTCCTGGCGATGGGGCTGGCCGGCCTGGTCAACGCCGCGATGCTGGTCATCGCCGCGCAGCTGTTCACCGGCGGCAGCGGCGCCGACACCCTGGAGGGCGTGCACGCCGGCCTGGGCGACCAGCTCGGCACCGGCGCGGCCCTGGCCTTCGCCGTCGCGCTGCTGGCCAGCGGCTTCGCGTCGTCGTCGGTGGGCACGCACGCCGGCCAGGTCGTGATGGCCGGCTTCCTGAAGCGGCACATCCCGGTGCTGGCCCGGCGGCTGGTCACCCTCGTCCCGGCGCTGGCGGTGCTCGTGCTCGGCGGGGACCCGACCACCGCCCTGGTGTGGTCGCAGGTGGTGCTCTCCTTCGGCATCCCCTTCGCGCTGGTGCCGCTGCTGTGGCTGACCAGCCGGCGCGACCTCATGGGCGGCTGGGTGAACCGGCGGGTGACGACGGTGGCCGGCTGCCTCGTCGCGGCGCTGATCATCGGCCTGAATGCCCACCTGATCCTCGGCTTCGTCCTGGGCTAAGGTCGTCGCGCACCACAACTGAACACACATTCACAGCAGGGGAGCGCTTCGGCGCTGAGAGTGCGGGACACCGCAGACCCTCGAACCTGATCCGGGTCATGCCGGCGCAGGGAGTCTGGAGGACAGAGACATGGCCGAACCGGCCGTCCGTTCGTCGTACCCCGAGACCACCGGGCAGGGGCCCGGCACCGTCCGCTGGCGCACCGTCGACATCGTCGTCACCGCCGTCCTGGGCGTCGCCTTCGGCGCCGTCTTCTGGGCGTGGAACCTCGTCGCCGAGGTCGCCTCCACGCCGCTGGACTTCTTCCCGCCCATCAAGGGCCTGCTCAACGGCGTGTTCCTGATGCCCGGCGTCGTCGCCGGCCTGCTGGTGCGCAAGCCGGGGGCGGCGGTCTTCGCCTCCACGCTGGCCGCAGCGGTGAGCCTCCTGCTCGGCTCGCCCTACGGCGGGATCATCGTGGTCTACGGCCTGGTGCAGGGCCTCGGCGGCGAGCTGGGCTTCCTGCTCACCCGCTACCGCAGCTTCGGCTGGACGACGGCGCTGGTCGCGGGCGTCACCGCCGGGCTGTCGACGGCGATCCTCGACATCACGCTGTACTACGCCGAGGTCTCGGCGGGGCTGAACATCGCGTACGCGGCCTTCACCGTGCTCTCCAGCGTGCTGCTGGCCGGTGTCCTCGGGCTGCTGCTGGTCCGCGCCCTGGCCCGCACCGGGGCGCTGGGCTCGTTCGCCGCTGGCCGCGCCCGCGTCTGACCGCGCACCGGGTGCTGAGGAGGAGCTCTCCGGACGGCCGGTCGCTGCCCGCGGGTGCGGGCGGGGACCGGCCGTCCCCCGGCGACGCCCCCGCCCGGGTCGTCGCCCGCGGGTTCGGCGTGCGGCACGCCTCCCGCCGCGCCTGGGCCATCCGCGACGTCGACCTCGTCGTCGAGCCGGGCGAGCGGGTGCTGCTGACGGGTGCCTCCGGGGCGGGCAAGTCCACGCTGCTGGCCGCGCTGGCCGGCATCCTGGACCGGGAGGCCACGGAGTTCGCCGGTGAGCTGACCGTCGACGGCGTCGCCCCGGCCGCCGCGCGCGCCCGGCTGGGGATGCTCGCGCAGGACCCCGACAGCCAGCTGGTCATGACCCTCGCCGGGGACGACGTCGCGTTCGGGCTGGAGAACGCCGGCCTGCCCCGGGCCGACATCTGGCCGAGGGTCGACGAGGTGCTGGCGGCCGTGGGCTTCCCGTACGGCCGCGACCGCCCGACCCAGGCGCTCTCCGGCGGGGAGAAGCAGCGGCTGGTGCTCGCCGGTGCCCTCGCCCGGCGGCCGGCGCTGCTGCTGCTCGACGAGCCGACCGCGCAGCTGGACCCCGCGGGTGCGGCGCTGGTGCGCGCCGCCGTTGGCCGGGCGACCGCCGACCGGCGGGTGACCGTCGTCGCCGTGGACCACGACGCCGCGCCCTGGCTCCCGCTCGTCGACCGCGTGCTCGAGCTACGCCCCGGCGGCCTGGTCGAGCAGCCCCCGGGCTGGCGCCCGCCACGGCGGTCCGAGGGGCTGGTGCTGCCGCCGGGCGGCGGTGGGCCGCTGCTCCTGTCCGCCGCGGCGGCCGGGTTCACCTACCCGGGCGCGGCGGCACCCGCGCTCGCGCCGACCGACGTGGACCTCCTGGCCGGCCGGGCGCTGGCCGTGACCGGTCCCAACGGGCGCGGGAAGTCGACGCTGGCCCTCCTCCTCGCCGGGCTGCGGGCCCCCACCACGGGCCGCGTGGAGGCGACCGACGAGCTCGCCGCCGGGGTGCGCCGGGGCGACCGCGGGCCGGTGCGGTGGCGGGCCGGCGAGCTGGTCACCCGCATCGGCACGGTGTTCCAGCACCCCGAGCAGCAGTTCCTCACCGGTCAGGTGCGCGACGAGCTGGCCCTGGGACCGCTGCGCTCCGGGTCCGGGGCCGCGGCCGCCCGCGCGACCGCCGAGCAGCTGCTCGACCGGCTGGGGCTGGCCGACCTCGCCGACGCCAACCCGTACACGCTGTCGGGCGGCCAGCAGCGGCGGCTGTCCGTGGCGACGGTGCTGGCCACCTCACCGCGCGTCCTGGTCCTCGACGAGCCGACCTTCGGCCAGGACGCGGCCACCTGGCGGGAGGTGGTCACGCTGCTGGCGGAGCAGCGCGCCCGCGGGTGCGCCGTCGTCACCGTCACCCACGACGCCGACCTCGTGGCGGTCCTGGCCGATGCGGAGCTCGCGCTGTGACCGCCACCCTCGGCCCGATCCCGGGCGTCCGGCTGTCGCGGGTCAACCCCGTCGCGCAGCTGACCGCCATGGGCGTGGTGACCCTCGTCCTGCTGACCAGCCTCGACGTCGTGACGCCGGCGGTCGTCGTCGCGGCGGAGCTGTGCCTGTTCCCGGCGGCCGGGCTGACCGACCCCCGCGACCTGTGGCGCCGGACCTGGCCGCTGCTGCTGGGGGCCGGGTCCGTCGGCGTGGTGAACGTGCTGCTCTCCGACGACGCCGGCGCGTTGACCGGTCTGGGGCTGGCGCTGCGGGTGGTCGGGCTCGCCCTGCCCGGGATCCTGCTCGTCGCATCCACCGACCCGGTACGGCTCGCCGACGCGCTCACCATCCACTGGCGGGTCTCCACCCGGTTCGCCTACGGGGCGCTGGCGGCGCTGCGGCTGGCCCCGCTGCTCGTGACCGAGTTCGAGACGGTCCGCCTGGCGCGGCGCACCCGCGGGGTGGAGGCCGGCCGCAACCCGGTGGCCCGGGTGCGCCTGCTCGCGGGGGTGGCATTCACGCTGCTCGTGGGTGCCGTGCGCCGGGGGTCGCGGCTCGCCACGGCCATGGACGCCCGCGGTTTCGACTCCGGCATCCCCCGCAGCAACGCCCGGGGGTCCACGCTGCACCGGCGGGACACCGCGTTCGTGGCCGGCACCGTGGTGGTCTGCGCCGTGGCGGTCACGCTGAGCGTGCTGACCGGGTCCTGGTCGCCGGTCTTCGTCGGCTGACCGCCGCACCGGAGGGTGATCCGCGCAACACCATGTTTGGCGTCGCCCGGAACGGCCCATACGTGACTGTTCGGCCAGCACAGCGACCCGCGGGCCAGGAACCGAGGAGAGCACGCGCGTGACAGGGCAGGCGGCCGGCACGACGTGGCCGTCGGCGTACCCACCCGCCGCCGACGTCGTCCTGTCGTGGCAGCTCAGCGCGGTGGCGGAGCTGCCCGGCGTCCGTGCCGACGTGCGCCGGGAGCTGACCGAGGTGGCGCGTGGGTCGGTGACGCCGGACCTCATCGACCGGCTCGTCCTCGCGCTCGACGAGATGGCCTCCAACGCCCTGCGCCACGGCGGCGGTGACGTGCGGGCGCTGGTCGCCCGCACCGACGCCGCCTACCTGATCGAGGTGACCGACCAGGCCCCGCAGACGCCGCCGTCGCCGGCCGTGGGCCGCGACCCGAGCTTCGGCGGTCTCGGGCTGTACCTGATCGCCGAGCTCGCGGCGCAGCACGGCTGGTACGCCACCGACGGCCACAAGCACGTCTGGGCGCTGCTCGCCCGCTGACCCGCCCGCGCGTCAGTCGTCCTGCGGGTGCAGCCGCAGGGCCACCAGCGCGACGTCGTCCTGCAGGCCCTCCGGCCGCAGCCGGGCCAGCAGGGCGTCGCACAGCTCGGCCAGCGGCAGGCCGGCCAGCTCCCGCAGCGCGGTGGCCAGCCGCTCGGTGCCCTCGTCGAGCGAGAGGTCGCGGCCCTCGACCAGCCCGTCGGTGTAGAGCAGCACCGTCGAGCCGCGCGCGACGGTCGTCTCCGTCTCCGTGCGCCGGGCCGCGGGGTCCACGCCGAGCATCAGCTCGGCCCGCTCCCCGGACAGCTCCTCGACCCGCCCGTCGGGGTGGACCACCATCGGGGGCGGGTGGCCGGCGTTGGACCAGCGCAGCCGGGTGAGGCCCGCGGCCCGCTCCTCGTCGGTCTGCTCGACCCGCACGATCGCCGCGGTCGCCAGCGTGCCCATGCCGAGCCCGTCGACGGCGGCGTCGAGCTCGCCGAGCACCCGCGCCGGCCCGATCCCGTCGCGGTAGGCGACGCCGCGGAGGATGCCGCGCAGCTGGCCCATGGCCGCCGCGGCCTCCGTGTCGTGCCCGACGACGTCGCCGATGACCAGCATGGTGGCGCCCGAGGGCTGCAGGAAGGCGTCGTACCAGTCGCCGCCGACCTGGGCGGCGGCCATCGCGGGGTGGTACCGCACCACGATCTCGGTGTGGTCGGGCTGCGGCGGCGCGGTGAGCATGCTCCGCTGCAGGCCCTCGGCCAGCTGCCGCTGCTCGCGGTAGAGACGGGCGTTGTCCAGAGCGAGCGCCATCCGGCCGGCCACGTCGTGCGCCGTCGAGACGTCCTCGTCGTCCGGCACCGGCCGGTCGGCGGACCGGTAGACGCTCAGCGCGCCCAGGGTCCTGCCCCGGGCGGCCAGCGGCAGGGTGAGCGCCGACCTCGGGGCCAGCTCCCGGAACGCGTCGCGCACCTCGCCCGCCGGCAGCGTGCGCCCCACGGCCTCGGCCACGTCGGGGATGACGAACACCTGGCCGGAGGCCAGCGCCCGGAGCACCGGGGCCCCGGGCTGCAGGGAGGCCAGCCGCAGGGCGGCGTAGCGGGCCACCGCCGCGCGCATGGACGGCGTCGTGTGCCAGCTGGCGACGTCGCGCATCCGGCCGTCCTCGTCGACCAGGCTGATGATCACCCAGTCCCCGAGCTCGGGGACGAGCAGCTCGGCCACCCGCTGCAGCGCCTGCTCCTCGGCCGCCACGCTGCCCAGCGAGACGGACATGGCGCTGGTCGTCTGGGCCACCAGCGACAGGCGGGCCGTGCTGCGCCGCGCCTGCTCCTCGGCGGCCCGGCGCTCGGTGACGTCGAGGAAGGAGACCGACAGCCCGTCCGGCGTCGGCCAGGCACGCACCTCGAACCAGGCGTCCAGCGGAGCCGGGTAGTGGGCCTCGAACATCTGCTGCCGGCCGGTGGACACCGCCGCCCGGTAGCTCCGCTCGAAGTCGCTGCCGACGGCGGCCGGGAAGAGATCCCACACGACGCCGCCCAGCAGGTCCTCGCGCGAGGCGCCGAGGACGCGCTCGGCCTCGGCGTTGACGTAGGAGAACCGCCACTCCCGGTCCAGGGAGAAGAACGCCGCCTTCATCGCCTCGAGCAGGCGGGCGATGCGGACGTCCTCCTGCCGCTGCGGTGTGGTGTCGTAGCCGGCCCCGAGCAGCCGGACGGCGGTCCCGCCGTCGCCGGCCACCGCGCGGCCGCGGCCCCGGATCCAGCGGGTCTCGCCGGACGGCAGGACGATCCGGAACTCGGCGTCGTACTCGCCGACCGTGTCCGCCGCGGCCTGCAGGGCGCCCAGCGTGCGCTCCCGGTCGTCGGGGTGCAGCCGGGCGGCGAAGGCGTCGATGGTCTGGTCGAAGCCGGCGCGGTCGTAGCCGAACAGGGCGAGCAGCCGGTCGTCCCAGAGCAGCCGGCCGCTGGTGAGGTCCCAGTCGAAGCTGCCGATGCCGGCGGCGTCAATCGCCAGCTCGAAGCGCAGCCGGCTGCCCTCGAACTCCGCGGTCAGCGCCATCAGCTGCAGCTCGGTCGCCACGGAGTCGGCCAGCTGGTTGAGCACGGCGACGTCGCGCTCGCTCCAGGTGCGGGCGTCGGGCCCGTAGACGCAGAGCGCGCCGACGGGGCGGCCCTCGGGGACGACCAGGGGGACGCCGAGGTAGGAGCCGATCTCCCCCGTGCGCACCGGCTCGCGGTCCTGCACCTGCGGGTCGGTCGCGGCGTCCTCGACCACGAGGGGGGCACCGCCGGCCACGGCGACGGCGCACAGCGAGTGGGACAGCGGGATCCGGGCGCCGAGACCGCCGGGGGGCAGGCCGCTGCCGACGACCGCGGTCTGGACCTCGCCGAGCAGCGAGATCTGGGCGGTGGGGCAGTCGAGCAGCCGGACCGCCAGGTCGGTCAGCCGCTGCAGGCTGGGGGCCCCGACGGCGCCGGCGGCCAGGTGGCGGACGAGCGCGAGCCGGCCGGGGTCGGAGAGGTCGGCGCCGGAAACGGGGCCGTCCGGGCGCAGGCCCTCGGCGTGCTCGGCGTCGGTCACGGCTCGTCCCCCCTCCCGGTGTCCGCGGCGACCGACGGTGCGGGCAGTGCCGGTGTCAGCGTCGACACAGAGCGTTCCACACCGGCCGGAGAGCTGCGCGAGGCCCGGGAGGGAGGCCGCACGGTGGGAGCGGCCGAGGCGGGCGCCCTCGGCGGGGCCGGACGGGGTGAGGTCCGGCCCGCGCTCGGCGGGCGCCCGCCGCTCGGCGGCGGTAGCGGACGGGGAGGCCGTCCGCCGGCGCGGGCCACGGCCGGCTCCGCGACGTCGTCCTCCTGGACCGGAGCAGCGGACCGGGGGCCGTGTCCGCGGTCCCCGCGACGTCCGCCTCGCACCTCCGGGCGCCGCTGGCGGTCAGAGACCCGCGTCGCGTGGTTCGCGCCGCCGGGTACCGGCAGGGCCCGTCGTCCCCCGGACGGTTCCGGGCCGGCAGCCGCCGTCGTCCGCGGTCCGGGCCTCCCGGGAGGGTCCGCGCGCTGCGCAGTGCAGTCGGCGGTGGGTCGAGGCCGGATCCGTGGAACGACGAGGTCTGCGGGCGTCCGGGGGGACACCGTCGGGGTGGACAGGGTGCGGCCGAGGGGGCTCGGCCTGGAGGGAGGACGTGGTCGGGGATCGGGACGACGGTCAGCGGCCACCCGGGGAAGGGGGCGGCCGGCTCTCCGGCGTGCTCGACGGTGGGCGGGGGGACGACGCCCGCGGCCGGGTGCCGTGGGCGCGCTGCAGCATCAGCCAGGCGCGGGGCGCCGGGCGGGGGTGACGAAGGTGCCCGCTCGTGGGCGGCGCGCTATGAGGCGCCGTCCGCGGGCCAGGTTCGTCGGGGTGGGGGCGGGGAGCCCCTGGCCGAGCACGCGAGCGGGTCCCCGCGTGCCCGGGCGTCACCGGACCCCCGCGGGGAGCGCGGTGCCGGCACCCCCGGGACCGGGCTCGAGGCCCCGGAGCGGCGGACCGGTGGGATCGGCTGCGTGGACCTCGCCCCGTACCGACCCGGTGACGGCCAGTCCCGCGCTGGATGCCGGGCGACGCGTGGCCGGCTCCAGGTCGCGGGCTCCGTGGGGCCCGGGTGGGTGGGGCGTGCGGTCGCCTCAGGTGCGGCCGTACCGGTCCGCGGCCCCGGCGACGACGCCGGTCCCGCGGGAAGGAGCGCCGCGGCGGGGGAAGCCGCCACGGGCTGGACCGAGGGGGTGCTGGGCATCTCGCGCAGCACCACGGGGGGCTCGAGCTCCCGGCGGACCGGGGCGGGGGCGCCCCAGGCCAGGTGCTCGCCGTGCTCGCCGGCGCCCCACAGGGCGACGCGGCGGGTGAGGGCACGCAGGGCCGCGCGGCGGCGGCCGGGGGTGGCGGGGACGTGCCGCGCCGCGGGCCAGGCCAGGTTCTCCTGCTGCTCACCGGCGCCCCAGAGCGCCGCGCGGCGGGCGATGCCGCGCAGACCGCCCAGCGGCTGGCGGACCCGCTCGGGCACGACGACGACGCGCGGCGTCAGCGGGGCGGCGGCCCGGGGTGGAGCCGCCGTAGATC
>NZ_SPQP01000025.1 GCF_004571075.1 Blastococcus sp. TF02A-35 | reverse complement strand
GAGGGCGTCCGGGCGGTCAGCCCGAACGGGGTGCTCGGGGACCCCGCGGGGGCGTCGGCCGCGGAGGGGGAGTCCCTGCTGGCCGCCCTCGTCGGGCGGCTGGTCGCCGCGGCGCGGGACTGGCGGGTGGACCCCGCCGGGCGGCTCCTGGGGTGAGCCGCCCGGCGGGGTGCCGGGGTCAGGCGAGCGCGTCGGCGAACAGCGGGACGGCGTTGTCGAGCGCGTAGCGGATGCCCAGCGAGGAGCCGCTGGAGAAGGCGTTCACCAGCGTGGTGTCCTCGAGGACGACCGCGCGCCCCTCGCGGACGGAGGCGAGCGCCTGCCACAGCGGGTTGGCGGTGAACTCCGCGGCCTCGACGAAGATCGGGAAGGCCACCGTCAGCTCCGCGTCCAGCAGCGAGACCTGCTCCTCGCTGACCGGGACGAAGAAGTTCTCGGTCGCCAGGTCCTGCACCGCGGGGGCGTTCTCGAAGCCCAGCTGCTCCATGAAGTCGACCCGCGCGTCGCCGCGCACGTAGGCGCCGAAGCCGGCCGAGGTGAAGGCGCCCACGGCGACCTCGGTGCCCTCGAACTCCGGGTGCTCGGCGGCGGCGTCGGAGAAGGCCTGGTCGACCTCCGCGGTCAGCTCCTCCGCGCGGTCGCTGCGGCCCAGCGCCTGGCCGACCAGCTCGAGCTGCTGCTGCCAGGTGGTCTGGTACGGGCCGACGCCCTCGGGCTGGCCGACCGTCGGGGCGATCTTCTCGAGCGCCTCGTAGCGGTCCTGCTCGCCGCTGGACCGGGTGTCCAGGATGAGGTCGGGCTCCAGTGCGGCGATCGCCTCGAGGCTCGGCTCGAGCGTCTCGATGATCTGCGGCGCCTCGTCGTAGAGACCCTCGGCCCAGGGGCCCACGCCCTCGCCGCCGAAGCCGAGCCAGTCGCTGGCGCCCACGGGCTGCACGCCCAGGGCGAGCGCGGTCTCGGCGTCGGACCAGCCGAGGGCGACGACGCGCTGGGGCTCCTCGTCGATCGTGACGTCGCCGAAGGCGGTGCTCACGGTGACCGGGAAGGCCGAGGAGTCCGAGGCGGACCCGCGGTCGGCGGTGGTCCCCTCGTCGTCCCCGGCGCCGCAGCCGGTGAGGACGAGGGCGGCTGCGGCGAGCGCGGCGGCGCCGCGGAGGGCGGGACGGACGGGCATGGCTTCTCCTCGGTCGAGCTCAGGTAAGGGTGACCTAAGCATGTCGGTGCCGTTCCGCGTGCGCCGGGGCCTCGTCGCTAGGGTGCGCAGGGTGGTCGGGGCGGGCTCGCGGCCACGAGGGGCACCGTCGGGACGGGAGTGCGATCGATGAGCGGCGACGCCGCACCGCAGGAGGGCTGGCTGGTCGTCGTCGACCTGCAGCACGTGTTCCGGGACGAGGACTCGCCGTGGACCGCGCCCCGGTTCGACGAGGTCCGTCCGCGCATCCGCCGGCTGGTCGAGGCGTTCGGGGAGCGCGTCGTGTGGACGCGGTTCATCGCGCCGGCCGAGCCCGTCGGGGCGTGGAAGGAGTACTACGAGCAGTACGACTTCGCCCTGCAGCCGCCCGACGCCCGGCTCTACCAGCTGGTGGAGGACCCGGGCGGGCACCCGGTGGTCGACGCGACGACCTTCGGCAAGTGGGGGCCCGACCTCGTCGAGGTGGTCGGCGAGGGGCCGCTGACCGTCGTCGGCGTGGCCACCGACTGCTGCATCCTCTCCACCGTCCTGCCCGCCTCCGACGCCGGGGTCGCCGTCCGCGTGGTCACCGACGCGTGCGCCGGTGCCAGCGACGAGGACCACGAGCGGGCGCTGCAGGTCATGGCCGGCTACCAGCCCCTGGTGAGCTTCGCGACCACCGACGAGGTCCTGGCCGGCGCGTGACCGGACCGGTGCCGGAGCCGCCCGCGCTGCGGCTGCCCGACGGCTTCGCCGTCCGGCTGGACCCGCGCACCCGGCGCCGCGACGGCGGGACCGCGCTGCTCGGCGGCTCGCCGCTGCGGCTGCTCCGGCTGGCCCCCCGGGCGGCCGCGCTCCTGCCCGGCGACCGCCTCGTGGTCGCCGACCCCGTGACCGCGGCCCTCGCCGCGCGGCTGCTGGACGCCGGGGTCGCCCACCCCGACCTCGCGCCGTCCGGTGGGCCGGCGGTCACCGTCGTGGTGCCGGTCCGCAACCGCCCGGCGGCGCTCGCCCGGCTGCTCGCGGCGCTCCGCGCCGACCCGGGCACCGCCGCGCTGCCGGTGGTCGTGGTCGACGACGGGTCGGCCCGCCCGGTCACCGCCCCCGCCGGCGTGCGCGTCCTGCGGCACGCGACCTCGGCGGGCCCTGCCGCCGCCCGGAACACGGGCCTGGCGGCCGCGACCACCGACCTCGTCGCGTTCCTGGACTCCGACTGCGTCCCGCGCCCCGGCTGGCTGCACCGGCTGCTCCCCCAGTTCGCCGACCCCCGGCTGGCCGCGGTGGCGCCGCGGATCGTGCCGCTGGCCGGCGCGGCACGCGGCTGGGTCAGCCCGTACGAGGACGTCGCCGGCGCCCTCGACATGGGTCCGCGGCCCGCCGCGGTCCGCCCGATGTCGGCGGTCTCCTACGTCCCGAGCGCGGCGCTGCTGGTGCGCCGGGCCGCCGTGGGCGACGGGTTCGACCCGGCGATGCGGGTGGCCGAGGACGTCGACCTCGTCTGGCGGCTCGCCGGCGCGGGCTGGCGGGTGCGCTACGAGCCCGCTGCCGAGGTCGCGCACGAGCACCCGGCCGCGCTCGGCGACTGGCTGCGCCGCCGGGCCTTCTACGGCACCGGGGCCGCGCTGCTGGCCGCCCGGCACGGCAGTGCGGTGGCCCCGGTGGTGCTCGCCCCGGAGACGGCGGCGACCTGGGGGCTGGCCCTGCTCGGCGGCCGTCCCGGGCGTCTGGCCGCCGTCGGCCTGGCCGCCGCCACCGGCGTCCGGCTCGCCCGCCGGCTGCGGCGGCCGGGGGAGCCGCTGCCACTCGCGCTCGCGGGGGGTCTCGCCGTGCGCGGCCTGGGCGCCTCCGGGCAGTCGCTGGCCCGCGCCGTCACGCGGCACCACTGGCCGCTCGCGGTCGCGGCCTCGGTGGTCTCCGGCCGCGCCCGGCAGGTGCTGGCCGCCGTCGCCGTGGGCGAGGGGCTGCTCGCCTGGTGGCCGCACCGCAGGAAGACCGGACCGGTCCGTCACGTCGCCGTCCGGCGGCTGGACGACCTCGCCTACGGGGCCGGGCTGTGGGCCGGGGCGGTGCGGGCGCGCGACCCGCGGGCGCTGCTGCCGGCCCGCCCGCCGACGGCGTGACGCCGGGACACGCGGGCCCGGGAATGCTGAACGCGGCTCACGACTTCGCCACGGGGTGACCGCCGTGACGACCGCACCACCCCAGCCGCTCTCGACCGGACGGCTGGTGGCCGCCGTCGTCGCGCTGGCGTTGGGCGGGTTCGCCATCGGCACCACCGAGTTCGTGACGATGGGCCTGCTGCCGGACATCGCCGAGGGCGTCGGCATCGACATCCCCACGGCCGGGCACGTGATCTCGCTCTACGCGCTCGGCGTCGTCATCGGCGCCCCGGTCATCGCCGCCCTGGGCACCCGGCTGCCGCGTCGCGGGCTGCTGCTCGCGCTGATGGTCGCGTTCATCGTCGGCAACGCCTTCACCGCGCTGGCCCCGGGGTACGGCTCCCTGCTCGTCGCCCGGCTCCTGGCCGGCCTGCCGCACGGCGCCTACTTCGGCGTCGCCTCGCTGGTGGCCGCCTCGCTGGTGCCGCCGCACCTGCGCGGCCGCGCGGTCAGCTCGGTGATGCTCGGTCTCGCGTTCGCCAACCTCGGCGGGGTGCCGGCCGCGACCTGGCTCGGCCAGGAGTTCGGCTGGCGCAGCGCGTACTGGGCCGTCGTGGTGATCGCCGGGCTGACCATCGCCGCGGTCACCGCCGTCGTCCCCGGCGCACCCGGCAACCGGGAGGCCACCGTGCGGTCGGAGCTGGGCGCGCTGCGCCGTCCGCAGGTGCTGCTCACGCTGGTGGTCGGCGTCGTCGGCTTCGGCGGCATGTTCGCCGTCTACAGCTACGTCGCGCCGCTGGTCACCGACGTGACCGGCATGTCGCGCGGGTCCATCCCCTGGGTGCTGTTCGCGTTCGGGGCCGGCGGCGTGGTGGGCACCGCGCTCGGCGGGCGGCTCGCCGACCTCGCGCTGTTCCGCTCCCTGGTGGGCACCATGGTCACGACCGGGGTGCTCCTGGCGCTGGTCCCCCTCGCGGCCCGCACGCCGGTCACGATCGTCGCGCTGGTCTTCAGCGTCGGCGCGGCCGCCTCCGCCCTCGTCGTCTGCCTGCAGATGCGGCTCATGGAGGTCGCCGGCGAGGCGCAGATGCTGGGCGCCGCGCTGAACCACTCGGCCCTGAACGCCGCCAACGCGCTGGGTGCCTGGCTGGGCGGGCTGGTCATCGCCGCGGGCCTCGGCTACACCGCCCCGGGCATGGTCGGCGCCGGGCTGGCGGCCCTCGGCCTGGTCGCGCTGACCGCCTCGGCGATGCTCCGCCGCCGGGACCTCCGTGCGGCAGCGGCCCGGCGCGCCGGGGCCGAGGCCGAGCCCGTGCAGGTGAGCGTGGCCTAAGTCACTCTCCTGGGTGCAGACTCCGGGTCGGGCCCACGGAGTCCGTGGGCGCCATCGACCCCTGCAACGAGGCGGAGGACTGATGACCCCCATCACCGTGCGCGTGGACGGCGCGTCGTACACCGACGACGTCGAACCGCGGACCCTGCTGGTCCACTACCTGCGCGAGCAGCTGGGCAAGGTCGGGACGGTCGTCGGCTGCGACACCAGCAACTGCGGCGCCTGCACCGTGCACCTCGACGGCGAGGCCGTGAAGAGCTGCACGGTCCTCGCGGTGCAGGCCGACGGCAGCGAGGTGACGACGATCGAGGGCGTGGCCGGCGGCGCCGGGCTGCACCCGGTCCAGAAGGCCTTCCACGAGATGCACGGGCTCCAGTGCGGCTACTGCACGCCCGGGATGATCATGGCCTCGATCGACCTGCTGAAGGACAACCCGGACCCCAGCGACGACGAGGTCCGCGAGGGCATCGAGGGCAACCTCTGCCGCTGCACCGGCTACCAGAACATCGTCCGCGCCGTGCGGCACGCCGCCGCCGAGATGCGCGGCGGGGCGAACGGCGTCCCCTCCGGCTCGGTCTCCCCCGCGGTCGTGGACACGGCGGCCGCCCCGCACGTGGCGGTGCAGTCGTGACCGCCGTCGAGGAGCGCACCGGCGCCGCGGCGCCGGAGAAGGAGATCGGCAAGGCGCGCCGCCGCAAGGAGGACGCGCGGCTGATCACCGGCCGCACCACCTGGACCGACAACATGGTCCTGCCGGGGATGCTGCACCTGGCCGTCGTCCGCTCGCCCGTGGCCCACGCGCGGATCAGCAACGTCGACGTCAGCGCGGCGCGGGAGGCCCCCGGCGTCGTCGCCGTGTTCACCGGCCGCGACCTGGCCGAGGAGCAGGGCTCGCTGCCGTGCGCGTGGCCGGTGACGCCGGACATGGTCAACCCGGGGCACCCCTCGATCGCCGTCGACCAGGTGAACCACGTGGGCGAGGCGGTCGCGGTCATCGTGGCGCGCAGCAAGGCCGCGGCCCAGGACGCCGTCGAGCTGGCCGACATCGACTACGAGCCGCTGCCCGTCGTGCTGGACATGGAGGAGGCGGTGAAGGACGGCGCCGACCTCGTCCACGACCACCTGGAGTCCAACACCAGCTACCACTTCGTCTTCGACGCCGGCGAGGCCGGCACCGGCGGGGACACCGAGCAGGCGTTCTCGGGCGCCGACGTCGTCGTGAGCCGGCGCTTCGTGCAGCAGCGGCTGATCCCGGCGTTCATGGAGCCCCGGTCGGTCGTCGTCCAGCCGCAGGGCGACAACTACACGATGTGGTCGGCCACCCAGATCCCGCACATCCTGCGGGTGATGGCCGCGATGGTGACCGGCATCCCGGAGCACAAGCTGCGGGTCATCGCCCCCGACGTCGGCGGTGGGTTCGGCGGCAAGCTGCAGGTCAACCCGGAGGAGATCCTCTGCCTGCTGATCGCCCGCCGGCTCGGCAAGCCGGTCAAGTGGACCGAGACCCGCAGCGAGTCCCTGATGACCGCCCACCACGGCCGCGACCAGGTCCAGTTCGTCGACATCGCCGCCGACCGGGAGGGGAACATCCTGGGCCTGCGCGTGCGGCTGCTCGCCGACATGGGCGCCTACCTGCGGCTGATCACGCCGGGCGTCCCGGCGCTGGGTGCCTTCATGTACCCCGGCATCTACAAGTTCCCGGCCTACCGGTTCGAGTGCGACGGCGTCTTCACCAACAAGGTGCCGACCGACGCCTACCGCGGTGCCGGCCGGCCGGAGGCCACCTTCGCGATCGAGCGGATCATGGACGAGCTCGCCGTCGAGCTGGGCATGGACCCGCTGGAGCTGCGGCGGAAGAACTGGATCGACGCCGCCGAGTTCCCCTTCACCACCGTGGCGGGGCTGGCCTACGACAGCGGGGACTACGAGGCGGCGACCCAGCAGGCCCTGCAGCTGCTGGGCTACGACGAGCTGCGCGAGGAGCAGCGCCGGCGCCGGGAGTCAGGCGACCCGGTGCAGCTGGGCATCGGCATCTCCACCTTCACCGAGATGTGCGGCCTGGCGCCCTCGCGGGTGCTGGGCTCGCTGGCCTTCGGCGCCGGCGGCTGGGAGCACGCCTCCATCCGGATGCTGCCCACCGGCAAGGTCGAGGTCGTCACCGGCTCGACGCCGCACGGCCAGGGGCACGAGACGGCGTGGAGCCAGCTGGTCGCCGACTCCCTCGGGGTGCCGTTCGAGGACGTCGAGGTGCTGCACGGCGACACCGCGATCTCCTCCCGGGGCCTGGACACCTACGGCTCGCGGTCGCTGGTCGTCGGCGGGTCGGCGGTGGTCAGGGCGGCGGACAAGGTGATCGCGAAGGCGCGGAAGATCGCGGCGCACCTGCTCGAGGCCAGCGAGGACGACCTGGAGTTCGCGGACGGGAAGTTCTCCGTGCGCGGGACGCCGGGCACCGGCCTGGGCATCCAGGAGATCGCGCTGGCGATCTTCGCCGCGCACGACTACCCGGAGGGCATCGAGCCCTCGATCGACGCCGACGCGACGTTCGACCCGGAGAACTTCTCCTTCCCGCACGGCACCCACCTGTGCGCGATGGAGGTGGACACCGAGACCGGGTTCGTGAAGATCCGCAAGTACGCCTCCGTCGACGACGTCGGCACGATCGTGAACCCGCTGATCGTCGAGGGGCAGGTGCACGGCGGCCTGGCGCAGGGCATCGCGCAGGCGCTGTACGAGGAGGCGATCTACGACGCCGACGGCAACCTCACCACCGGCACCTTCGTCGACTACCTGGTGCCCTCGGCCGCGGACCTGCCGCACTTCGACACCGGCAACACGGTGCACGCGGCACCGGGCAACCCGATCGGCGCCAAGGGCGTGGGGGAGGCCGGCTGCATCGCGTCGACCCCCGCCGTCGTGAACGCCGCCCTGGACGCCGTCCGGCACCTGGGCGTGACCGACATCCGGATGCCGCTGACGCCCGAACGGGTCTGGCGGGCCATCCACCAGGGCGGTGACGGCGGGGACCGGGCGGCGGCCCGGAGCAACGCCCAGGCCGTCGACTCGTCCGACGCCCCGTCCACCTCCGGAGGTGCCCTGTGATCCCCGCCCCCTTCGCGTACGCCCGGCCGACGACGGTCGAGGAGGCGCTGCAGGCGATCGCCGACTGCGGTGAGGACGTGAAGGTCCTCGCCGGTGGGCAGTCGCTGATCCCCGTCATGCGGCTGCGCCTGGCGGCCCCGGAGACCGTGGTCGACCTCGGCAAGGTCGCCGGCCTGCGCGGGGTCCGCGACGACGGCGACGCGATCGTCATCGGCGCGATGACGACGCACTCCGACGTCCTCGCGGACCCGCTGGTCGCCGAGCATGCGCCGCTGATCGCCGAGGCGACCGGCACGGTGGCCGACCGGCAGGTCCGCCACCGCGGGACCTTCGGCGGCGCGCTGGTGCACGCAGACCCGGCCGGGGACCTCCCGGCGGTGGCGCTGGCGCTGGACGCCGAGTTCGTCGTCGCCGGCCAGTCGGGGCGGCGGACCGTGCCGGCCGGCGAGTTCTTCGTCGACTACCTGACGACGGCGGTCGGCGAGGGCGAGCTGCTGGTCGAGGTGCGGGTGCCGAAGTACACCGGCTGGTCGATGCGCTACGAGAAGTTCAACCGCGTCGCGCAGGCGTGGTCGATCGTGGCGGTGGCCGCCGCGGTGCGGCGGGAGGACGGCCGGATCGCCGAGGCCCGGGTCGGGCTGACCAACATGGGGCCGACACCGCTGCGGGCCCGCCAGGTCGAGGAGGCCCTCGCGGGGGCCGAGGCGACGGCGGAGGCGGTGGCCGCCGCTGCCGAGCGGGCTGCGGAGGGCACCGACCCCACCAGCGACCTGAACGCGCAGGCCGACTACCGGCAGCACCTCGCCAAGGTGCTGACGCGCCGGGCGGTGAGCACCGCCGCCGGGCTGTAGCTTGAAGGACCCCGTGCCCCCCAGCACTCGCAGGCTCGCGCCGGGGCCCTGCACGGGGCCGTTCCAGGACGTCACCAGGAGGTCCCCCCGTGCAGCTGGAGAACTCGTTCACCGTCCCGGTGCCCGTCGACGAGGCGTGGCGGGTGCTGCTCGACATCGAGCGGATCGCCCCCTGCATGCCCGGTGCCGCGCTGGACTCGGTCACGGGGGACGACTTCACCGGCCGCGTGAAGGTGAAGCTCGGGCCGATCAACCTGACCTACCAGGGCAAGGCATCGTTCATCGAGAAGGACGAGGCGGCGCACCGGGCGGTCATCGACGCGCGCGGCAAGGACCAGCGGGGCAACGGGACGGCCGCCGCCGTGGTGACGGCGACCCTCAGTGCCGAGGGGTCGGTGACGCGGGTCGACGTGCTCACCGACCTGAACATCACCGGGCGTCCGGCCCAGTTCGGCCGTGGCGTGATGACCGACGTCGGCAACAAGCTGCTCGGCCAGTTCGCCGACAAGCTGGCCGCCCAGCTGGGCGAGGGTGACGCCCAGGGCGACGCCGAGCGCGAAACGGCCACCCAGAAGGCCGTGGCCACGGCCGCGGGGGCGGTGGAGGAGATCGCCGCCTCCGCCGAGCAGGCCGTGGGGGACGGCGCGGTCAAGAAGGCCGCGGCAGCCACCAAGAAGGCCGCGGCGTCGACCACGGACAAGGTGACCTCCGCCGGCGACAGCGGCGCGGCGGCGCCCGCCAAGGCGGCGAAGGCCGTCAAGGCTGCGCCGGCCAAGGCTGCACCGGCCGCAGCCGCGCCCGCGAAGACGGCTGCCGCGAAGAAGGCCGCCGCCCCGGCGGTCAGCGCGGTGCCCTCTGCAAGCGACTCGGCTCCGGCGTCGACCGACTCCGCGCCCGCCGCATCGTCGTCGGCCCCGGCCGCGAAGGACACCGCCCCCGCCGCCAAGGCACCCAGCGCTCCGCCCAAGGGGCCGTCGGGGCCCCCGGCGCGCCCGGCCACCGGGGCGCCGCTGCGCAGCGTGCCGTCCGCCGGCCCGGTGCGGTCCACCGCGCCCGCTGCCCGGCCGAAGCCGGCCGAGCCGGAGCCGATCGACCTGCTCGAGGTCGCCGGCGGCGCCGCCGTGTCCCGCTACGCCGCGCCCGCCGCGGGCGTGGCCGCGGCGGTGCTCGTCGTGACGCTGCTCGTGCGGCGTCGCCGCCGTCGCCGCTGACCTGCGGAAACTGTCGGACCCCTGCCCTACTCTCGAACACGTGTTCGAGGGTGGTGGGTTCGGGTTCGGGTTCGGCGTGGGCGTGACCGTCCACGTCCTCGACGCGCCTGCCCGGCCGGCCGAGCTGCTGCCGGCCGGCGTCACGGCGCGCCCCACCCGGCTGGGCGAGCTGATGCCGGTGGTGTCCCGCACGGGCGACGAGATCGCCGTCGAGCTGCAGCGCATCCAGGTGCTCGAGGCGCGGCTGGCCGCCTACCGCGCCGAGCTGGTCGGCGAGCTCGCGTCCCGCCGGCCCGACAGCGACGACCGGCAGGTGGGCGAGCGGGGGGCGGCATCGCCCGACTGGCGGCCAGGTCCGCAGAACGAGCCGGCGCCCGGGGTGAGCGAGTTCTTCGCGGACGAGCTCGCCCACGTCCTGAACTGCTCGCGCACGGCTGCTTCCACGCTCGCCGACCAGTGCCTCGTGCTGCGCGGGTTCCTCCCGGGCATCTGGTGCGCGCTGGCGGACGGGGACCTGGACTGGCCCCGGGCCCGTGCCCTGGCGGCCGAGCTCGGGCCGGTCGCCCGCGATGTCGAGCCGGAGGTGCTGGCTGGGATCGAGGCAGCGGTCCTGCCGCGTGCCACCCAGCTGTCGGTTCCAGGCCTCCGGGCGGCGGCTCGGGCGGAGCTGCTGCGGCACGACGAGGAGGCGGCCGAGCGCCGGCGGAGGCATGCCCAGCGGCGCGCGGACGTGACCGTGAAGCCCCGCGCCGACGGGATGGCCGAGCTCTCCGTCTTCCTGCCTCGCCCGCTGGCCGCGGCGGTCAGGGACACGATCGACCGGTACGCCCGCATCGCCAAGGCCGACGACCCGTCGCTGCCGCTCGGCGAGCTGCGGGTCTCCGCGCTGGCGGACCTGGTGCTGCGGCCGTGGGACACCAGCCGTCCGCCGGTCACGGCACACCTGACCGTGCTCGCGCCGTTGCCCGCCGACGCCGACACCGACGCCGGCGCGGGTGCCGCGCCGGCGGAGGTGGACGGGCAGCCGATCACGGTGCCCCAGCTGCGCGCGCTGCTCGAGCACCTGGAGTGGCTCCTCCCGGGCGGGGTCCGCGCTCCGGCCGGCGGCTCCCTGGACCTCGCGCTGGTCGACCCCCGGACCGGCGACCTGCGAGCGACCGCGACCGCTGCGCAGCTGGAGCGCCTGGTGCGCAGGGGCTGCCCGAGCCATCCGCAGGGCGGCTGCCGCTGCTCCGTGCTCGGAGGGCCGCCCGTGACGGACCGGTACCGCCCGTCCGTGGCCCAGCGCCGCTTCGTGACGATGCGCGACCGCACCTGCCGCTACCCCGGCTGCGGCAACCATGCCGGGTGGGCCGATCTCGACCACGTCGTCCCGCATGGCGAGGGCGGGGAGACGAGCTGCGAGAACCTCTGCTGCCTCTGCCGCCGGCACCACCGGCTCAAGACGTTCGCGCCCGGGTGGCGCTTCGAGATGTCCCCCGACGGCGCGCTCGCCGTGACCACGCCGAGCGGCGTCACCCGGACCACCAGACCGCCGGGCCACTGGGCGGCGATGGGCTATCCGGCGCCGTCACGGGAGGCGCAGCTGATGGCCCAGGTCGGCGGGCCGCCCAGCGGCGGGGGGCCCGGGTACGAGGGTGTGGACCCGCCGCCCTTCTGAGCGAGCGATCAGCCGGGCAGCACCTCGGTGAGCCACGACATCGCCGCGGCCGCGACCAGGTGCGGGTTCTTCTTCAGCGAGTGGTCGCCCGGGACGGCGTACACCGAGGCCCCCGGCCGGCCCTGCAGCGCTGCCGCCACGTGCTCCGGCCGTCCCATCGCGTCGGTCTCGCCCTGCACCACGACCAGCGGAACGGGCACGGCGACCAGCTCCGGCGCCCGGCTCTTCTCCGGCTTGCCCGGCGGGTGCAGCGGGAAGGCCAACGACAGCACGCCGGCAGCGCCCTGCTCCGCGGCGGTCCGGCAGGCCACCCGCGCCCCGGCGCTGCGCCCGCCCAGCACCAGCCGGCCGGGCAGCCGGTCCAGCAGCCGCAGCCGGTCGAGCACCGCGTGCCAGGCCTCGTCCAGCCGCGGCGGGGCGGGGGCGATGCGCTTGCCCGCCACCCGCCACGGCTGGTCCACGCGGTGCACGAGCCAGCCGGCGTCGGCCGCCTCGGCGGCCAGCAGCGCGAGGTCCGCGGACTCCGAGCCCCCGCCGGCGCCGTGGCCGAGCACGAGGGTGCCTGCGCGCCCGTCGCCCGCGCTGGTCACCCGGGCCGGGCCGTGCGGGGTGCCGACGAGCGCGGGGTCCGCCGTCATGCCGGCAGCGCCAGCAGGGCGTCCACCGCGCCCGCCAGGTCCTCGGCCCGCACGTGCGGCTCCTCGTACACGGCCGGGTACGTGCGCTCGCTGCGGGGGAACCACGCACCGGTCAGCCCCGCCCGCTGCGCGCCCAGCACGTCCCAGCCGTGCGCTGCCACCAGCGCCATCCGCTCCGGCGCCACGCCGCAGGTGCCCGCCGCCCACAGGTAGGCCTCGCGGTTCGGCTTCCACGCGCGGACCGCCTCGCTGGACAGGGTCCGCTCCACCAGCGGCGCGATCCCGCCCCGCTCCAGCCCCGCCTCGGCGACGTCGGGGGAGCCGTGCGACAGGGTCACCACCCGCACGCCGGCCTGCCCCAGCCGCCGCAGCGCCGGCTCCACGTCCGGGTGCGGAGACAGCTCGCGGAACGTGTCGGCGACCGAGCTCCGGACGTCGGCGGGCAGCTCCGCCTCCTGCGCCAGCGCCGCGTCGAACGCCTCCCGGAACGGGCACCAGGAGCCGACGGCGGCAGCGGCGAAGCCGGTCAGCAGCGTGCGGGCGAACACCGTCCCCAGCAGCGACTCCGGCTGCCCGGCCTCCACCAGCGCGGCCCGGACCGGGGCCAGGTCCAGCAGCGTCTCGTTGACGTCGAAGGCCACGACCTCCGGACGGCGCCGCGTCACGCCGGCTGGTCGCGCTCGTCCGGCGGCAGGTCCGCACCGGCCGTCTGCGGACGGTCCAGCTTCCCGCTCACCTTCCGGTAGACCAGCCAGCCGACCACGGCGACGACCGCCGCCACGACGACGTAGTCGAGGTACTTCAGGTTCTCCTCGATGAAGTCGCCGGCGGCCACGCCCAGCCCGATGAGCAGGCTGTTCCAGATCAGGCTGCCCGCCGCGCTGAACAGCAGGAACTGGCCGAACGGCATCCTGACCACCCCGGCCGGCACGGAGATGAAGCTCCGCACGATCGGCACCATCCGGCCGAAGAACACCGCCGAGCGCCCGTGCCGCTCGAACCACGCGAAGGTCTTGTCCACGTCCTCGGTGCTCACCAGCGGCAGCCGGTCGAGGAAGGCGTGCGACCGCCGCGGCCCCAGCGCCCGGCCGACGTAGTAGAAGAAGATCGCGCCCAGGATCGACCCCAGGGTGGCGAACAGGACCACCGGGACGACCGACATGCGGCCCTGGTTGATCAGCACCCCGGCCAGCCCCAGCACCGCCTCGCTGGGGATCGGCGGGATGACGGTCTCGGCCAGGATGCTCAGGCCGACGCCCACCGCACCCAGCCGTTCCACGAGATCGAGCAGGAATCCGGTGATCCCACCCTCGTCGGAGGAGGCAGCGGCGAGGAGGTCCATGCCGCCCACGGTATCGGCGGGTGCTGCGCGCTGCCGCGACGCGTGCGGACGGCGGCACTACCGTCGGCAGGTATGCGCCAGCGCTTCACCGCCCGGGCCGCCGTTCTCGGTGACCGCGCCGGAACCGTCGTCCCCGACGCCGTCGTGGACGTCGCCGACGGGAGGATCACCTGGGTCGGCCCCGCGGGGGAGGCGCCGGCGCCGGGGGACGCCGAGGTCGTCGAGCTCCCCGGCGTCCTGACCCCCGGCCTGGTGAACACCCACTCGCACGCCGCGATGGTGCTGTTCCGCGGCCAGGGGGAGGGCCTGCCGCTGGACCGCTGGCTGCAGGAGGTCATGTGGCCGCGGGAGGCCCGCCTGACGGCCGAGGACGTCGAGGTCGCCATGACCGCGGCGTCGGCGGAGATGCTCGGCAACGGGATCACCACCAGCGTCGAGATGTACTTCCACCCCGAGCGGATCGCCGCCGCCGTCGGCGCCACCGGCGCGCGGGCGGTCATCGCCACCCCGCTCCTCCCGCTGCCCGGCATGCCGCCCATGGAGGAGCAGCTGCGGGCGGCCGTCGGGCTGGCCGCGACCGCCCCGGACGACGGCACCGTCGAGTACGGACTCGGCCCGCACGCGGCCTACACCGTCCCGCTGCCCCTCCTCGCCGACGCCGCGCGGGCCGCCCGCGAGCACGGCCTGCTGCTGCACCTGCACGTCGCCGAGACCGCCACCGAGGGTGCGGACCTGCTCGCCGCGCACGGCCTATCGGTCCCCGCGCTGCTGGCCTCCTACGACGTGCTCGGCGGCCGGGTCCTCGCTGCCCACTGCGTGCACGTGGACGACGCCGACCAGGAGCTGTGGCGGGAGTACGACGTCGCCGTCGCCCACTGCCCGGCCAGCAACGCCAAGCTCGCCAGCGGGGTCGCCCCGGTCCGCCCGATGCTCGACCGCGGCATCCGCGTGGCCCTGGGCACCGACGGGCCGGCGTCCAACGACTCCCTCGACCTCTTCGCCGACCTGCGCCTGGCCGCCGGGATGGCGCGGCTGCGGGAGCGGTCGGCCACCGCGCTCACCGCCGCCGAGGCGTTCTGGCTGGCCACCGGCGCCGCGGCCGACGCCATCGACCGCCCTGACCTCGGGCAGCTCGAGGCCGGCCGCCGGGCCGACCTGGTGCACGTCGACACCCGCGACCTGGTGTTCGAGCCGGTCGGCGACCCGGGCGACGTGCTCGCCCACCTCGTCTGGTCCGGTGCCGGGCGGCACGTCCGCGACGTCTGGGTCGGCGGCCGGCCGGTGGTCCGCGGCGGCGTCGCGGTGAACGTCGACGTCGCCGCGCTGCGGGCCGACGTGGCCGCCCGCGCCGCCCGCCTGGCCACGGGCTGACCTTCTTCAACCAAGTGGTTGACCACGCCCTGCCAGAGGTCTAGCGTTTTCCTCAACCGAAAGGTTGAACGAGGAGGAACACGGTGGCGGATCCGCTCTCCCGGGTGTTCTCGGCGCTCGCCGACCCCACCCGGCGGGACATCGTGGCGCGGCTCGCGGTCGGCGACGCCACGGTCAACGAGCTCGCCGCGCCCTACGACGTGACCGTCCAGGCCGTCTCGAAGCACCTCAAGGTGCTGGAGGACGCCGGCCTGGTGAGCCGGAGCCGGGAGGCCCAGCGCCGTCCGGTGCACCTCGAGGCAGAGGTCTTCGACCTCATGACGAAGTGGATCGAGCGCTACCGCCGCCAGGCGGAGGAGCGCTACCGCCGTCTGGACGACGTCCTGCGATCGATGCCGGACGCCGGGCCCCAACCCGCGAAGGCAACGCAGCCATGACCAGCACCACGCACCGCGAGACCCAGATCGTCGTCGACCCCGACGTCCCGCTCGTCCGGATCGTGCGCGAGTTCGATGCCCCGCCCGCGAAGGTGTTCCGGGCGCACGTGGACCCCGAGCTGTTCGCCCGCTGGACCGGCCCGAAGGGCATGGACGTCCGGATCGACCGGCACGACTGCCGCACCGGCGGCTCCTACCGCTACGTGATGAGCCAGGACGGCGAGGAGTACGCCTTCAACGGTGTCTTCCACGAGGTGCGCACCGACCAGCTCATCGTCCAGACCTTCGCCTTCGAGGGCATGCCCGACGACGTGGCCCTGGAGCGGATCGTCCTGGAGGACCTCGGCAACGGGCGCACCCGGCTCACCTCGACGTCGCTGGTCGACTCGTTCGAGGGCCGCGACGGTTTCGTCGCCAGCGGCATGGAGGTCGGCGTGAACGAAGGGTACGAGAAGCTCGACGCCCTGCTCGCCGAGGGCTGAGCGCTCAGCCGCCCGCCAGGAGCGCATCGTCGGTCCAGGCGTAGAGCCGGTCGTCGAGGACCACGGTCACCCACCCGTCGCAGAGCAGCGCCGGACCGTCGCCGAGGTCGGGCCAGCCGCCGCCGCCGTCGAAGGGCATGCCCAGCTGCGGCAGCTCGGTGCAGTCGGCCGGCGGGGTGGCGCCGCCGAGGTCGAGGTCGACGCGCCGGCTGCCGCCGTCGTCGCCGGCGGCCGACCCGGGCCGCACGACGACGACGTCGGTGCCCGCCGTGCGCGTCCAGCCGGGCACGTCACCGCTCGGCGCGCGGTCGGCCCGCGCGTAGCCGGTGGTGTCGGTGTGGCCCTGCAGCTCCGCCAGCACCTCGCCCGGGCTGTCCACGCCGGGCGGCATGGTCACCAGGAGACCCGCCACCGCCGCCCCGGCCACCGCCACCGCACCCGCTGCCACGCCGAGAACCACCTTGATCGTCATGCAGCGAGCCTCGGTCAGGGCGGCGTCCCTGCGCGTCGGCCGCCGGGATGATCACCGCGCTACGCCCGCAGGCTGATGGTCTCCCCCCGGTGCGCCGGCCGGACGGTCCCGGGCAGCCGGCGGCGGGCCACCTCGGCGACGAAGTCGCCCAGCGGCGAGGCGAACCGGTCGTAGTCGTCGTAGTGGACCGGCACCGTCACCGGCGGCTTGAGCAGCTCCACCAGGTCCGCGCCCTGCCGGCCGTCCATCGTCACCGTCAGCCCCAGCGCCTTGGTGCCGCCCAGGTGCGGGATGACGACGTCCAGCGGGCCGCAGCGCTCCAGCACCTCGCCCAGGAACGGCCGGAACAGGGTGTCACCGCTGATGTAGCCGCGCCAGCTCACCTCGCCGCCGCGCACCAGCTCCAGCACGCTGCCCATCACCGGCGGCAGCACTTTCGCCAGCACCCCGGGCCCGTGGACGCCGGGCACCGAGGTGATCCGCAGCTCCTCGTCGGTGCCCTGCGCGAGCACGTGCTGCTGCCACGGGCGCAGGTCCGACGTCGCGGCGAAGCCCTTGCGGTTCAGGGCCTTCGCCGCCTCCTGTGTGGTGACGACGGGCGTCGCCTTGTCCAGGTTGTCGGTGGCGATGTCGTCCCAGTGGTCGCCGTGCATGTGCGACAGCAGGATCGCGTCGAGGGCCGGCAGCTGGGTCGGCTGCAGCGCCGGGTCGGTGAGCCGCTTGGTCCACAGCCCCTTGCCCAGGTAGGCCCGCTGCCCCCGGTGCAGGAAGCTCGGGTCGGTGAGCAGGGTGAACGCCCCGACCCGCAGCAGCATCGTGGCGTTGCCGCCGAAGGTCATCGTCACGTCATCCGAGGGGTCGGCCATGCGCACGCGCTTACCCGCGCGTGGCGCTGGTAGACAGGGGGCCGTGCCAGCTCCCCGCGCCATCGACGAGGCGTTCCTCGCGCTGCCGCTGTCCGCGCTCACCGACGCCGCCCTGACCCGGGCGGTCGACCTCGGCTGCGAGCACGCCGACATCCGCGTCGAGCGCATCCGGACCCAGACCATCAGCCTCCGCGACGCCCGCCCCGAGGCCTTCACCGACAGCGAGGACCTCGGCCTCGCCGTCCGCGTGGTCCACGAGGGCACCTGGGGCTTCGCCGCCGGCGTCGTCCTCACCGCGGCCGAGGCGGTGCGCCTGGCCGAGGAGGCGGTCGCCGTCGCCCAGGTGGCGGCCGCGCTGAACCGCGACCGGGTGGAGCTGGCCCCCGAGCCGGTCTACGCCGACGCGACCTACGTCTCCGCCTACGACGTCGACCCGTTCACCGTGCCCGACGCGGAGAAGTCCGGGCTCATGACCGAGCTCTCCGAGCAGCTCCTGGCCGCCGACGGCGTCGAGCACGTGCAGGCCACCTGCATGCTGGTGAAGGAGCAGAAGTACTACGCCGACACCGCCGGCACCCGCACCCGCCAGCAGCGCGTGCGCATCCACCCCGACTTCACCGCGCTCGCCGTCGACCGCGCCACCGGGTCCTTCGAGAGCATGCGGACCCTGGCGCCGCCGGCCGGCCGCGGCTGGGAGTACCTCACCGGCACCGGCTGGGACTGGCGGGCCGAGCTCGCCGAGATCCCGGAGCTGCTGCGCGAGAAGACCAAGGCCCCGTCGGTGCAGTCCGGCCGCTACGACCTCGTCGTCGACCCGTCGAACCTGTGGCTGACCATCCACGAGTCCATCGGCCACGCCACCGAGCTGGACCGGGCGCTGGGCTACGAGGCCGCCTACGCCGGGACGTCGTTCGCCACCGTCGACAAGCTGGGCAGCCTGCGGTACGGCTCCCCGCTGATGAACGTGACCGGCGACCGCACCGCCCTGCACGGCCTGTCCACCGTCGGCTGGGACGACGAGGGCGTCGCCGGCCAGCAGTGGGACATCGTCAAGGACGGCGTCCTCGTCGGGTACCAGACCGACCGGAACATGGCCCGCCGGCAGGGCATGGGGCGGTCCAACGGCTGCGCCTTCGCCGACTCGCCCGGGCACGTGCCGGTGCAGCGGATGCCCAACGTCTCGCTGCAGCCGGCACCCGACGGGCCCTCCACCGAGGACGTCATCGCCGGCGTGGAGCGCGGCATCTACGTCGTCGGCGACAAGAGCTGGTCGATCGACATGCAGCGCTACAACTTCCAGTTCACCGGCCAGCGGTTCTACCGGATCGAGGGCGGCCGGCTCGCCGGCCAGGTCCGGGACGTCGCCTACCAGGCGACGACCACCGACTTCTGGGGCTCGATGCGGGTCGTGGGCGGCCCGCAGACCTACGTCCTCGGCGGTGCGTTCAACTGCGGCAAGGCCCAGCCCGGCCAGACGGCGGCGGTCAGCCACGGCTGCCCCACCGCGCTGTTCGAGAACGTGAACATCCTGAACACCGTCGAGGAGGCCGGGCGATGACCCGCGCGCAGGACCTGGTCGAGCAGGCGCTGGCCGCCTCCACCGCCGACGGGCAGGTCACCTTCGTCGTCGAGGGGTCGGAGGCCAACCTGCGGTGGGCGGGCAACAGCCTCACCACCAACGGCGCCATGCGCTCCCGCCGCATCGTCGTCGTCTCCTTCGTCGACGGCGGCACGGGGATGGCGGCCGGCACGGTCACCCGCAGCGGGACGCCGGACATCGCCGAGCTGGTCGCCGCCAGCGAGCAGTCCGCCCGCGACGCCGGGCCGGCCGAGGACGCGATGCCGCTGGTCGGAGAGGCTCCGCCGGGCGCCGGCGACTGGGACGCCGACCCCGCCGAGACCTCCATCGGCGTCTTCGCCGACTTCGCCCCGGCACTGGGCCAGGCGTTCGGCGAGGCAGCCGACCGCGGCGAGCTGCTCTTCGGCTTCGCCGAGCACTCGATGAGCACCACCTACCTGGGCAGCTCGACCGGGCTGCGGCTGCGCCACGACCAGCCGACCGGGCGGGTCGAGCTCAACGGCAAGAGCCCGGACTTCAGCCGCTCGGTGTGGGCGGGGACGAGCACGCGGGACTTCACCGACGTCTCCGTCGCCGACCTCGCCGCCGACGTGCAGAAGAAGATGGCGTGGTCCCAGCGGCGCATCGAGCTGCCCGCCGGCCGCTACGAGACGCTCCTGCCGCCCTCCGCGGTGAGCGACCTGATGATCTACCTCTACTGGACGATGGAGGCGCGCGACGCCGACGAGGGCCGCAACGTCTTCGCCCGGCCCGGTGGCGGCAACCGCATCGGCGACCGGCTCGCGCAGCTGCCGCTGACCCTGCGCAGCGACCCGCACCACCCGGGGCTGGAGGCCTCGCCGTTCCTGGTGACCGGCGCCTCGTCGGGCGGGGCCTCGGTCTTCGACAACGGCATGGCCACGCCGGCGGTGAGCTGGATCGAGAACGGCGTCCTCGCCAACCTGGTCCGCCCGCGCGCGTGGGCGCTGCGCACCACCTCCCCGGCCACTGCCGCCGTCGACAACCTGGTCCTCGAGGACCCGACCGCCACGGCCACGCAGGAGGAGATGATCGCCGCCACCGAGCGCGGCCTCCTCCTCACGACGCTCTGGTACATCCGCGAGGTCGACCCGCAGACCCTGCTGCTCACCGGGCTGACCCGGGATGGGATCTTCCTGGTGGAGGACGGCGAGGTCACCGGCGCGGTGAACAACTTCCGGTTCAACGAGTCGCCGGTGGACCTGCTCGGCCGCGCGGTGCAGGCGGGGCGCACCGAGCGCACGCTGCCGCGGGAGTGGAACGACTGGTTCACCCGCACCGCGATGCCGGCCCTGCGGGTCCCGGACTTCAACATGAGCAGCGTGAGCCCGGCCAGCTGAGCGGAGCGGGGGCGTTCCGTCACAGGTGGCGACAAGTGGATCTCGGCAGCCCTGGCGGAAACTGACGGCGACGACGCGTGCATGCCGGATTACGCTCGGTTGCGGAAGAAGAGCAGTCGGAGAGCTTTACCCCAGACCTGGTTCTGCCGAAACCTCCCGTAGCTCGAAACTTCCGTACATCGCAACGCGGGGCCCCTCTTCCCGGGGGCCGTCGAGGGGAGGACTCCGTGAGCAGGAGTCGCAAGCCGTCCGTCTTCCAGGTGGGCAAGGTCCGCGACGACGGCCACACCGTCGTCATCTCGGGCTGGGGTCTCGGTCTCTGCGCCGCGGCCTGCGCCTGCCACCGCCACCCGTCCGCCGGTCACCTCGCCATCTCCGAGGACCAGGCCGGTGGCTCCATCGGTCTGGTCAGCTTCCGCGAGGACGGCTGCGACTGCTGCGAGCCGTGGACCTCCGAGGAGCTCTCGGCGATCCTGCGCGACTTCCAGGCCATCGCCGGCATGGAGGCCCAGGAGCCCCTCGCCGGTTGAAGGAAGGACCCCCGCGCCCCCCGGCACTCGCTCCGCTCGAACCGGGACCCTGCGCGAGGGCCGTTCCATGAGCTGCGGTGCGGGGTAGGCGCGGTCCCATGTTGGGACGCGCTGCCCTGCGGGGCGCTGTTGCCGGTCTGGCCGGGGTCGCCGCGATGACGCTCGGCGAGAAGGCCGAGCAGGCCGTGACCGGCCGCCCCGACAGCTACGTGCCCGCGCGCACGGTCACCGCGCTCACCACCGGCCGCCGGCTCCCGGGCTCGGCCCGGCCGCCGGTGCGCAACCACCTCATGCACTGGGGCACCGGCGCCGCCGTCGGTGCCCTTCGCGGCATCTGGGCCGCCTCCGGTCTCCGCGGCTGGCGGGCGTGGGCCTGGCACACCTCCGTGCGGCTGGCCACCGACCAGACCCTGGAGAACGCGACCGGGGTCGGGGCACCGCCGTGGACGTGGTCCCGTCGCGATCAGGTCGTCGACGTCGGCCACAAGGCCGTCTACTCCCTCGTCACCGGCGCGGTCGCCGACCGGCTGGTCCCGCTCGCCGCCGACCGCCGCCCGACGGCACCGCGCGGGGTCCGCGCCGCCGCTGAGTCCACCGCCCGCGGTGCGGTCGGGACCTCGTGGGACGCCTGTGACGACTGTGGCGGTCCCAGGTCTTGCGTTGGGCGCGCCGAGCACTACAAGTCGATACCGCCTCCCTACGGTCCGTGCTGACGCGCTTGGTTGAGGCCCCTTCCCCGGGTCCGGCGCGGGTGATCGGAGGCCACGGTGCAGACGCTGCGCACGACCACGCGTCGCCGCTCGCGCGCTGTCCTGGCGCTCGGCGCGGTGCTGCTCGCCGGTGCGACCGGCGTGCTCGCCCCGACCCCCGCGGGCGCGGCCCCCGGCTCCGCGGCCGAGGCGACCCGCCTGCTGCAGGAGACCGCGCAGCGCCTGACCGTCATCGAGGAGCAGGTCCACGAGGGCGAGCTCACCGTCGCCCGCCTGCAGGCCGAGGCCGCCACGGCCGCCGCTGCCGCGCAGGCCGCCCGTGACGTCCTCGCGGTCCACGAGCCGCAGATCCGCGCGATCGCGCAGAGCAGCTTCCAGAAGCAGGAGTCGCGGGTCGCGGCCTTCCTGACCAGCGAGTCCGCCGAGGACCTCATCCAGCAGATGACGACGCTGGACATGATCGCGGCGCACACGAACAGCGTCGTCTCCGAGGTCGCCCGCGCCCGCGCCGCGGCCGAGGAGGCCCAGGCGGCCGCGGACCAGGCGACGGCCACCGCGCAGGCCAGCCTCGCCGAGCTCGAGAAGCAGGAGGCCGAGGTCCAGCAGCAGGCGGAGAAGTACCAGTCCGACCTCGCCCGCCTGTCGGCCGAGGAGCAGGACCGGATCTCCACCGCGATCGCCGGCCCCAAGCTGGCCGCCCCGTCGATCGCCGAGCTGCCGGTCGCCCCCAACGGTGCAGCCGCGACCGCGATCCAGGTGGCGCTGTCCAAGGTCGGCTCGCCCTACCGCGGTGGCGCCTCCGGGCCTGGTGCGTTCGACTGCTCCGGGCTGACCTCCTACGCCTACGCCGCCGCAGGGGTCACCCTCCCGCGCAGCAGCCGCGCCCAGGCCACCATCGGCCGCCAGGTCGGCCGTGCCGAGCTGCAGCCCGGCGACCTGGTCTTCTACTACACGCCGATCAGCCACGTCGCCCTCTACATCGGCGACGGGAAGATCGTGCACGCCCGCACCTACGGCACGCCGCTCTCGGTGACCACCGTGGACCAGAACGGCTTCCGCTTCGGCGTCCGCCTCACCGGCTGACCTCGTCGCCGGCCGACCGGTCGGCGAGGTCCTGCACCGCGGCGGCGATCCGCTTCGCCCGCGTTGCCGGGGTGCCGGCCGTGTGCACCCGCCACAGCACCGAGTACCGGTCCGCGCTGCCCAGCGCGTCGAACGCGGCCCGCGCCGCGGGCGCGGCGTCCAGCGCTGCCGCGAGGTCCTCGGGCACGGTGATCGTGGCCGGTCCGGCGTAGGCGCGCTCCCAGCGGCCGTCCGCCTTCGCCGCCTCGACCGCCGCGAGGCCCGCCGGGCGCATCCGGCCCTGCTCGACCAGCCGGGCCACGGTCTCCACGTTCTTCAGGGACCACACGCTGCGCGGGCGCCGCGGGGTGACCCGCTGCACGTACCAGGTGTCGTCGACCCGGTTCGCCCGGCCGTCGATCCAGCCGAAGCACAGCAGCACCTCGACCATCCCGGCCCAGTCGACCGAGGGGATCCCCGACCCCTTCTTCGCGATCTTCACGTAGAGCCCGGGCGACGTGGCGTGGTTCTCCTCCAGCCACTCCTCCAGCGCGGCCTGGTCGGCGAAGGCGCGCACGGGGAGGTCGGTGGGCTCGGGCACGCCGACATGGTGGACCCCGGGTACGACAACCGCAGCTGCGGACGACCTCGTTCCGCGCGCGGCCCGGCGGGCACGTACTTTCTGGGCGTGACGCACTGCGAGGAGACGCCGTGAACGCCGAGGTCCCGGAGCGGGTGCAGGGGATCTACCAGGAGGTGCTCCGCCGGAACCCCGGTGAGGGCGAGTTCCACCAGGCTGTCCGCGAGGTGCTCGAGTCCCTGGCCGTCGTGCTGGACCGGCACAGCGAGTTCAGCGAGATGAAGACCGTCGAGCGCATCTGCGAGCCCGAGCGGCAGATCATCTTCCGCGTGCCGTGGATGGACGACCGCGGCGAGGTGCAGATCAACCGCGGGTTCCGGGTGGAGTTCAACTCCGCCCTCGGCCCCTACAAGGGCGGGCTGCGGTTCCACCCGTCGGTCAACCTCGGCATCGTCAAGTTCCTCGGCTTCGAGCAGATCTTCAAGAACGCGCTGACCGGCATGCCCATCGGTGGCGGCAAGGGCGGCTCCGACTTCGACCCCAAGGGCCGCTCGGACGCCGAGGTCATGCGGTTCTGCCAGTCGTTCATGACCGAGCTCTACCGGCACCTGGGCGAGTACACCGACGTCCCGGCCGGCGACATCGGCGTCGGCGCGCGCGAGATCGGCTACCTCTTCGGCCAGTACAAGCGGATCACCAACCGCTACGAGTCCGGCGTGCTCACCGGCAAGGGGCTGGGCTGGGGCGGCGCGCTGGTGCGCACCGAGGCCACGGGCTACGGCGCGGCCTTCTTCGCCGAGGCGATGATGAAGGTCCGCGGTGAGTCCTTCGACGGCCGGCGGGTGGTCGTCAGCGGCTCGGGCAACGTCGCCGTCTACGGCATCGAGAAGGTCCACCAGCTCGGTGGCACCGTCGTCGCCTGCTCGGACTCCAGCGGCTACGTCGTCGACGAGAAGGGCATCGACCTCGACGTCCTCAAGCAGGTCAAGGAGGTCGAGCGGGGCCGGATCGCCGACTACGCCGACCGCGTCGCCTCGGCGCAGTTCGTGGACGGGGGCAGCGTCTGGGACGTGCCGTGCGAGGTGGCGATCCCCAGCGCGACCCAGAACGAGCTCGACGGCGACGCCGCGGCGGTCCTGGCGCGCAACGGCTGCCGCTACGTCGTCGAGGGCGCGAACATGCCCGCCACCCCGTCGGCGGTGAAGGTGTTCCGCGAGTCCGGCGTCGCGTTCGCTCCCGGCAAGGCGGCCAACGCCGGTGGCGTCGCCACCTCGGCGCTGGAGATGCAGCAGAACGCCTCCCGCGACCGCTGGACCTTCGAGCACAGCGAGGCCCGGCTGGCCGAGATCATGCGCGACATCCACGCCCGCTGCCACGAGACCGCCGAGGAGTACGGCTCGCCCGGCGACCTGGTGCTGGGCGCGAACGTCGCGGGGTTCCTGCAGGTGGCCGAGGCGGTGCACGCCCACGGCCTGATCTGAGGTCAGACGGGCAGCAGAGCCGTCTCGTCGCCCACCGCGTCGAGCAGCGCCAGCGCCTGCGGGTCGGTGGGCGCCCGTCCCTCGTCGGCGAGGAACGCCGCCTCGAGGAACGCGCGGACCGGCCGGCCGTCGACGGCGCCCTCGCCCCGGCGCAGCTCCGGGGCGGCGTGCAGCACCAGGAGGAACAGGTGTGGCACGCGCGGCGCCCCGGGGCGGACGGCGGGCTGCACGTAGGGCAGCGCGAGCCGGCGGGCGCCCCGCCGGCCGTAGAACCGCAGCCGGGCCGCCGGGTCGCCGTGCGCGGTGGACCCCGCGTGGTGGGCGGGGTCCTCGACCTCGGCCAGGACCAGGCAGGGGTCCGCCCGGGCCCGCCAGCGCTCCAGCGCGGCGTCCAGCAGCCGGCCGCCGTTCCCGGCGGCGCGCGCGTCGGGCCGGGTGGCCAGGTAGGACAGCAGGACGACGCCCGCGCCCGGGAAGAAGTCCGCGACGGCGGCGGCGACGGGTCCCCGCTCGTCGCGCAGCACCAGCACCTCGGCGGTGCCGGCCCCCACGGCCGCGACGAGGTCCTCGGCGTCGACCAGCTCGTCCGCGGGGAAGGCGGGCACCAGCAGGCCGGCGTGGACCTCCGCCAGGTCGGCCGGCCCGGTCAGGACCACGGGCTGCACGCCGGTCACCTCCGCCGGGTGGTGCGCGACGGGGCGGTCAGCCGGTGCGTGATGGCGCCGGTCGCCAGGGCGGTGACCACGGCCAGCGCCACCAGCACGGCCGAGCGCCAGCCGGTGAGCGCGTAGCCGGCCTGCACGATGGAGAACAGGCCCGAGATGCCGACGGCGGCGACCGCGGCGAGCAGGATGTCCATCCTGCGGCGGCCGCGCGCCTCGTCCTCGGCCTGCTGCGCCAGGGCGACCGCCTCCTGCTCGCGGCGCCGCGCCTCGGCGAGCTCCTGCCGGCGCCGCACCGAGCTGTCGATCAGCGCCCAGGCCCGGTCGCCCACGACGTCCTCCACGGTGCCGACGAAGTCCGCGCGGGCCCGGTCGAAGCCGGCGGCGGCCAGCAGGTGGTCCAGCGTCGTCCGCATCACCGGGGAGGTCACCAGCGACGGCGCGGTGATGAACATCAGCCGCAGGCGCGCCGCCATCACGAACAGCTGCATCCCGTGCTGGGCGGCCTCCAGGTCGCGCTGCGTGCTGTCCAGGAAGGGCAGGTCCCAGTCGCCCTCGGCGGGGCGCCGGGCGATCTCCTCCTGCAGCCGCTCCATCTCGCGGTTGATCCGGTAGTAGTGGTCGGCGAGCTCGACCTGCCAGCCTGCGAAGAGACCGTCCAGGGTGGCGACGAACTCTGCCGCCTCCTGCACCGCGTCGACCATGTAGCTCGGCGACGTCGGGCAGGCCAGGGCCGTCGTGTTGGCCGTGCGCAGCACCAGCCCCTCCACCAGGCCCGGCGCGTCGATCGGCGTCGCGGCGCCGGGCCGGTAGCCCGACCACTCCGCGATGGCGCTGACGCCGTGCCGCACCGGGTGCCCGAGCAGCGCGCCCCCGACCAGCGAGACCAGCTCCCGCGGGTCCTCGACCGGTACGGCTGGGCAGTCCGGCGACACGGCGACGGCCCGCTCCACCCGCGTGAGCACGTGGTACGCACCCGACCGGGTGCTCACCTGCACCGTCGGGAGACCGGCGTGCTCGGCGAACTGGGCGCACAGGTCGGCGCAGATGTCGGCGGCCAGGTCGCTGAGCCGGCCCCACCCCGGGCCGGCCGCGCCCTCGGCGGGCACGACGGCCGTGCCGAGCTCGCGCAGGTCGCCGGCCTCCGGCGCGGCGCGCAGCTGGGCGGCGTACAGGGCCTGCGGGCCGGCGTCCTCCAGCGGCATGACCAGCCGGACGCAGTGGTTGCCCAGCTCGGTCAGCCGCACCTCCACCCGCAGCCGGTGCGGCTCGTCTCGGTCGCCGTCGGGGAGCAGCACGTCGGGCAGGACCAGGGCGGCGCCGGCGTACTGCCGCCCGAGTGGGTCGTTGCCCTTCCAGACGTCGTTGAGCGGAAGCTCGCGCTCCACGTGCGCCACCGGCAGCCCGGCCAGGGTCCACCGCTGCCCGGTGGCCCGCAGGGCGCGCACCGCGGCCCCGGGCGTCACCCCGCGCAGGCCGAACGGGTAGAGGTGCACGACCGTTCCGGCGGACACCTCCAGCGCCGGCCGCCCGGCCGCCTCCCGCAGCGCCTCCAGCGACGCCCGGTGCGCGCGCAGCTCGCTGCGGCCGACGTCGTCGTCGGCGAACCACGTCTCGGCGTCGGCGAGCTCGGCCACGGCGGCGTCGAGCGCGCGGCCCGACGGCCGGCCGGCGGCGGTCGCCGCGGTCGCCACCGCGCGGTAGTACCGGGTCTCGGCGTCGGCCGCCTCGCCGGTGTGCGCGGCGATCGGGTCACCGCCCCGCGCGGCGGCGAGGGCGGCCACCTCGGCAGCGGCGACCGCGGTGGCGGTCGCCTGCTCGGCCAGCACCCGCAGGCTGCCCGACGCGGCCGCCGCCTCGACCAGCATCTCCCGGCCCACGAGGGCGAGCAGGCCCCACTCGGCGTCGGCGTGCTCCTCGGTGCCCGTGCGGGCGGCGAGCGCGGTGTCGATCACCGCCTGCACCGGGCCGTGCTCCCACGAGACCTCCCAGGCCGCCTCGCAGTCCAGCCGGAGGCAGAGCGCCAGCAGGCCGCTCGCCGTGCGGTCGCCCGAGGTCAGGCGGACGGCCGACCGGAGCGCGTCGGCGGCCTCGCCGGTGAGCTCGGCGTCGGCCCGGTCGGCGTTCCAGCGCCCGAGGCCCGTCAGGGCGGCGAGCCGGGCGGGGGGCATGCCGGCGGACTCGAGGTACCGCGCCACCCAGGCCCGCGCCGGTGCCGCGTCCCCGGCACCGAGCGGCCCGAGGAGCTCGCCTGCCAGGCTGGTCATCGCGCTTCCCCGTCCTCGTGCTGGTCCGCGGGGATGCTATGCCGCCGCCCCCGGCCCGACGTGCGGACGCGCGCTGTGCTGGGGTGGGGGTGTGACGGACAACTTCATCGGCGCCCTGGACTTCGGCAGCCCGCAGATCGACGACAGCGCGTTCGTCGCGCCGACGGCGGTCGTCGTGGGCGCGGTGACGATGGGCCCCCGGTCGAGCCTCTGGTACGGCGCGGTCGCCCGGGCCGACGCCGAGGTCATCGAGATCGGCGCCGACTCCAACGTCCAGGACGGCTCGACGCTGCACTCCGACCCCGGCTTCCCGCTGGTCGTGGGGGAGCGGGTCTCGGTGGGGCACCGGGTGGTCCTGCACGGCTGCCGCATCGACGACGACGTGCTCGTCGGCATGGGCAGCATCGTCATGAACGGCGCGCACATCGGCTCCGGCTCGATCGTCGCCGCCGGCGCCGTCGTCACCCAGGGCAAGGTCTTCCCGCCGCGCTCGCTGATCGCGGGCGTGCCCGCGAAGGTACTGCGCGAGGCCACCGACGACGACCAGCTGCACATCCAGGGCAACGCGATCAGCTACACCGACCGGCTCGGCTCCGCGCGGCAGGTGCGCCGCCTGGAGGGCTAGCCGGCGAGGGCGGCGACCGCGGCGCGGATCTCGGCCACGGTCAGCGTCAGCGTCGCGTCGCCGACGGCGAGCTCCACCCGCACGGTGCACGGGTCCCCGGTGCGCGCGGCCTGCGCCCACGTCCACAGCGACTCGTCGGTGGCCAGCCGGCGCGCGGTGGCCGTGAACCGCTCCGGGGTGGTGCGCAGCAGCAGGTGCAGCATCGGGGCCTGCGGCGGGTCGGGGACGACGGTGACTCCGGGCAGGTCCCGCACGGCCGCGGCGACCTCCCGGGCGCGCTCGAGGTAGGCCGGCATCAGCGGCAGCCGTCGGCGCAGGCAGCCCAGCGCCGACGCCGCACCCGGCCACATGCCGAACAGGGTGCCGCCCAGCCGCCGGCGCCACTCGCGGACCTCGGCGACGACGTCCTCGGGGCCGGCCAGGCAGCACCCGGCCAGCGCGCCCAGCCCCTTGTAGAAGCTGACGTAGACGGTGTCGAACAGGCCGGCGATCTCGGCCGGGGTGCGGTCGTAGCCCGCGGAGGCCTCCCACAGCCGGGCGCCGTCCAGGTGGGCGGCCGCGCCGCGCTGGCGTGCCCAGCCCACCTGCTCGACCAGGTCCGCCCACGGGGGCAGCCGGCCACCCAGGTCGCGCTGCGGCAGCTCCACCAGCAGCGCCGCCGGCCGCTCGGCCACCGCGTCGAGGTCCGCCCGCAGGAGCAGCCCGTGCCGGTCGCCGGCCGGTCGCAGCACCATGCCGTGCAGCCGCTCGAAGGCCTGCTCCTCGTGCGAGACCAGGTGGCTCTCGGGGTGGCAGACGACGGTGCGCCGGCCGCTCCGGTCGGCGTGCACGCGCAGCGCCGCCTGCTGCGCCATGACACCGCTGGGCAGGTAGACCGCCGCGGGCAGGCCGAGGACCTCGGCGACCTCGTTCTCCAGCTCGGTGACGACGCCGCCGTCGCCGTAGCGGTCCGGCCGCGTGCCCGCGGGGATCCCGGCGAGCAGGGCGTCGGGCCGCCAGTCCGCGTGGCCGGTCAGGCTGCGCTCGCAGGAGGCCCGCAGGGCGAGGAGGTCGTCGTCCACCGGCACAGTCTGCCCGGCCCCGGAGCGGTGCTTGACCTGGAGCGCGCTCCAGGTCCTAGCGTGACCGGTGATGAGCGAGGACGATGCCGACCCCGGGATGGCCCTGGCCGTCGTCACCGCGCGCACGGGCCTGTCGGCCGACACGCTGCGCTACTACGAGCGGGAGGGTCTGCTGCCGCCGGTGGCCCGCAGCCCGGGCGGGCGGCGGCGGTACCGGCAGGTGGACCTCGACCGGCTGGCCTTCCTCCTGCGGCTGCGGGCCACCGGGATGCCGATCGCCACGATGCGGCGGTTCGCGGAGCTGCGCCGGCACGGGGAGGCCGGTCGCGCCGGGCGGCTGGCCATGCTGCTGGAGCACCGGGCCGAGGTGCGCCGGCGGGTCGGCCTGCTCGGGGAGAACCTGCGCGCCATCGACCGGAAGATCGACCGCCACCGGCGCATCCTGCGCCAGCGAGGAGAGTGCACCGTGCCCGACGCGTCGCCCGCGGCCTTCGAGCTGCTGCCCCTGCACCACGTCCAGCTCGCCATCCCGCCCGGCGGCGAGGACGCGTGCCGGGCCTTCTGGCGGGACGTGCTCGGCATGGAGGAGCTGGCGAAGCCGCCGGTGCTGGCGGCCCGCGGCGGGTGCTGGTTCCGCGGTGGCGGGCTGGAGGTGCACCTGGGCGCCGAGGACCCGTTCGTCCCGGCGAAGAAGGCTCACCCCGGCCTGCTGGTCTCCGGGCTGCGGGAGCTCGCGGCGGTGCTGGAGTCGGCCGGGCACCCGGTCACCTGGGACGACGACTTCCCCGGCCACGACCGCTGCTACGCGACCGACCCGTTCGGCAACCGGCTGGAGTTCCTCGAACCGTCCGCCGACCCGTCGTAGCCGCCCGCGCCGAGCAGCTCGCGGAGCAGCGCGTCGACGGCGCCGGTCTCGATGAGGAAGCCGTCGTGCCCGTACGGCGAGGTGATCAGCCGCAGCGGCACGCCGAGGGCGTCGGCGACCCGCCGCTGCTGGTCCGGCGGGTAGAGCCGGTCGGTGTCCACGCCCGCGACGAGCGCGCGAGCGGTCACCCGGCCCAGCGCGGCCTCCACGCCGCCGCGGCCGCGGCCGACGTCCCAGCTGTTCATCGCCTCGGTGAGCACCACGTAGCTGCCGGCGTCGAACCGGGCGGCCAGCTTCTCGGCGTGGTGGTCGAGGTAGGAGGCCACGGCGTAGCGGCCGTCGTCCTGCACCCGCGCGCCGAACCGGGCCTCCAGCTCCAGCCCGCTGCGGTAGGTCAGGTGGGCGATCCGGCGCGCGATGCCGAGGCCGTCGACCGGCTGCTCGTCGGGCCGGTGGTCGCCGCCGCGCCAGCGCGGGTCGGCGCGCACGGCCGCCTGCTGCGTGGTCTGCGTGCCGATCTGGTCGGCGGAGGCGACGGCGGCCGAGGCGAGGAAGAACACCGACGCCACCCGCTCGGGCGCGGCCACCGCCCACTCCAGCGCCCGCATGCCGCCCATCGACCCGCCGACGACGCAGGCCCACCGGTCGACGCCGAGCGCGTCGGCCAGCGCCGCCTCGACCCGCACCTGGTCGCCGACGGTGACCTCCGGGAACCGCGACCCCCAGGGCCGGCCGTCGGGGGCCGCCGACGACGGCCCCGTCGTCCCCTGGCAGCCGCCGAGGACGTTCGCGCAGACGACGAAGAACCGGTCGGTGTCCAGGGCCGCGCCGGGGCCGACGATGCCGCTCCACCAGCCCGGTGTGGGGTGCCCGGGCCCCGCGTCCCCGACGACGTGGCTGTCGCCGGTCAGCGCGTGCTCGACCAGCACCGCGTTCCCGCCGTCGGGGGCGAGGGTCCCCCAGGTCTCGTACGCGACCCGGACCGACGGCAGGAGCCCGCCCCGCTCCGGGGAGAAGGCGGGCAGGTCGAGGAAGCGCCGGTCGCCGACCGGGTCCCCCTCGACCCACCCGCCCATCTGCCCAGCTGCCCTGTGGCTCAGGCTGCCTTGGCGGCGCGGAAGCCGGCCTCGAGGTCGGCGAGGATGTCCTCGATGCCCTCCAGGCCGACGGCCAGCCGGACCAGGCCCGGGGTGACGCCGGTGGTCAGCTGCTCCTCCGGCGTGAGCTGCGAGTGCGTGGTCGACGCCGGGTGGATGACCAGGCTGCGCACGTCGCCGATGTTGGCCACGTGGCTGTGCAGCTCCAGGGCCTCCACGAACCGCTGGCCGGCCTCCTTGCCGCCGTGCAGCTCGAAGGTGAGGACGGCGCCGGCGCCCTTGGGGGCGTACTTCTGCTGGGCCGCGTGCCACTGGTTGGTGGGCAGGCCGGCGTAGTTGACCCGCTCGACGGCGTCGTGGGCCTCCAGGAACTCGGCCACCCGCTGGGCGTTGGCCACGTGCCGCTCCATGCGCAGGGACAGCGTCTCGATGCCCTGCACGATGAGGAAGGCGTTGAACGGCGAGACGGCGGGCCCGAGGTCCCGCAGCAGCTGCACCCGCGCCTTGAGGGCGTAGGCCGGCGCGCCGAGGTCGGCGTAGACGACGCCGTGGTACGTCGGGTCGGGCGTGGTGAACATGGGGTGCCGGCCGCCGCGCCAGTCGAACGAGCCGCCGTCGACGATCAGCCCGGCGATCGCGGTGCCGTGGCCGCCGAGGTACTTCGTCGCCGAGTGCACGACGACGTCGGCGCCGAACTCGAAGGGGCGGATCAGGTACGGCGTGGCGACGGTGTTGTCCACGATGAGCGGGACGCCGTTGGAGTGCGCGACGCCGGCGACGGTCTCGATGTCGAGGACGTCGCCCTTCGGGTTGCCGATGCTCTCGGCGTAGAAGGCGCGGGTGTTCTCCTGCACGAGGGACTGCCAGTTCTCCGGGTCGTCGGGGTTCTCGACGAAGGAGACGGTGATGCCCAGCTTGGGCAGCGAGTGGTGCAGCAGGTTGTAGGTGCCGCCGTACAGCGAGGCGGAGGCGACGACGTGGTCGCCTGCCTCGGCCAGGTTGAGGATGGCCAGCGTCTCGGCGGCCTGCCCGGAGGCGACCGCGAGCGCGGCGACGCCGCCCTCCAGCGAGGCCACGCGCTGCTCCAGCGCGTCCTGCGTCGGGTTCATGATCCGGGTGTAGATGTTGCCCATCTCGGCCAGCGCGAACAGGTCCGCGGCGTGCTGGCTGTCGCGGAACTGGTAGCTCGTGGTCGCGTAGATCGGCAGGGCGCGCGCCCCGGTGGTCGGGTCGGGGCTGGTGCCCGCGTGGATCTGCCGGGTCTCGAAGCTCCAGGCCTGGGGGTCGGTCATGCGCCGTCTCCTCTCGCTCGCGGAGACCCGCGGCGCACGGGAGCTCCGTCCTTGCCGGACGGCGGGCGCCGACCGGCCGGCTCTTCCCCTGGGAGCACCTCAGACGGAGTAGAGGTTGCCGGGCAGCCAGCCAGGTGCTTGTCGCTGCCTCTCGTGAGCCACCGCCGATACTAGGGCCCCGCTTGTCCCACGTGAAACATCCGTCCCACGCAGTGGGCCTGGGCGGAGGCCCGGCGGGCGGCACGGCAGGCTGGGCCCGTGCGCGCACTGGTGTTCGAGTCCTTCGGCGGTCCGCTCGAGGTGCGGGAGGTACCCGACCCGGTCCCGGCGCCGGGCGGCGTCGTCGTCGAGGTGGGCGCCAGCGGCATCTGCCGCAGCGACTGGCACGCCTGGCAGGGCCACGACGCCGACGTCGTCCTTCCGCACGTGCCGGGCCACGAGCTGGCCGGGACGGTCGCGGCCGTGGGCGACGGCGTCGCGGGCTGGCGGGTCGGCGACCGCGTCACGGTGCCGTTCGTGAACGCCTGCGGCCGGTGCGCGCAGTGCGCGGCGGGCGAGCACCAGGTGTGCGCCCGCCAGACGCAGCCGGGCTTCACCCACTGGGGGTCGCTGGCCGGGCTCGTCGCCCTGGACGCCGCCGACGTCAACCTGGTGGCCGTCCCCGACGAGCTGGAGCTCTCCACCGCGGCCGCGCTGGGCTGCCGCTACGCCACCGCCTTCCGGGCCGTCGTGCACGTCGGCCAGGTGCGGCCCGGCGAGTGGGTGGCCGTGCACGGCTGCGGCGGCGTCGGCCTCTCCGCCGTCCAGGTCGCCGTGGCCGCGGGCGCGCGCGTCGTGGCGGTCGACGTCGCCCCCGGTGCGCTCGAGCTCGCCCGTGCGCTCGGGGCGGAGCACGTGGTGGACGGCGCGGGCGACGTCCCGGCCGCGGTCGCCGAGCTGACCGGCGGCGGTGCGCACGTCTCCCTCGACGCGCTCGGTGCCCCGGCGACGTGCGCCGGCTCCGTGCGCAGCCTCCGCCCCCGCGGCCGGCACGTGCAGGTGGGCCTGCTGCCGCCGGAGCAGGGGCGGGCCGAGGTGCCGATGGAACGGGTCATCGCCCTCGAGCTGCAGGTGCTGGGCAGCCACGGCATGGCCGCGCACGCCTACCCCGAGCTGCTCGGGCTCATCGCCGCAGGCCGGCTGGACCCCCGGCCGCTGGTCACCCGCGAGCTCGCGCTCGACGATGCCGGGACCGCGCTGGCCGAGGTCGGCCGGCGGCCCGGCATCGCCGTCGTCACGACGTTCTGAGCCAGGTCAGCCCGGCGGGCTGACCGTGGTCGGCGTGCTCCCGCCGGGCGAGTCGGGGGTCGTGCGGGCCGACGGCTCGGGCACGGTCGTCGGCTCCTCCGGCTCGGGCTCGGGTTCCGAGCCGGTCTGCGGGCCGGTCGTCGGCGTGGGGGTCCGGGTCGGCGTGGGCGTGCTCGTCGTCCGGTCGTCCTCGTCGGTCGTCGGGACCGGCTCGGTGGTCGTGGGTGCCGGTTCCGTCGTCGTCGGGGTGGTCGGCTGCTCGACGGAGGTCTCCCGCGGCGCCGGGGCGTTCGGGTCCGGCGGCTTCACCTGCAGGTAGAGCGCGAAGATCCCGACGAACAGCACCGCGAGCACCACCGTCGAGGTGCGGGCGCGCCCCAGGTGCGAGGGGATCGAGGACCACCAGCGGTGCTGCGGCGCGGCCGCGGGCGCCGTGCTCACGATGGGCGCGGCCGCCGCGGCGTCGTCGGCGTGCTTCGGCTGCTCGAGGCCGCTCATCGGATGCTCTCCTGCACCACGGTCGCGCCGTCCTGGCTCTCCTGGGTGGTCGGGGACGCGGGCACCTGCATCCCCTGGTTGCGGAAGGCGAGCACGACCCGGGCGCGCAGGTCGCGGCCCACCTCGAACTGCTTGCCGGGCAGCGTCCGCGCGACCACGCGCACGTTGACCTCGTCCAGGCCGAGGGACTCCACGCCCATCACGGTCGGCGGGTCGAGCAGCAGCGGCCGCATCGCCGGGTCGCGGAACGCCTCCCGGCCCACCTCCCGCAGGATCTCGTTGACCCGGTTCACGTCCACGGTCGACGGGACGGGGACGTCGACGACGGCGCGCGCCCAGTCGCGGGAGAGGTTGACGACCTTGACGATCTGCCCGTTCGGGACCGTGACCACCTCGCCGTTGGGCGAGCGCACCCGGGTGACGCGCAGGGTCACGTCCTCGACGGTGCCGGTCGCGGCCTCCCCGGCCCCGACGACGCTGATGGCCACGACGTCGCCGAACCCGTACTGCCGCTCGGTGATGATGAAGAAGCCGGCGAGCACGTCACCCACGATCCGCTGGGCGCCGAAACCGAGGCCGACGCCGAGCACCGTGGCGGGGGCGACCAGGCCGGTCACCGGGACGCCGAGCCGGTCGAGCACGAAGAAGACCGAGATCGAGTAGATCAGCACGATCGCCGCCCACTGCAGCACCTGGGTGAGCGAGTGCCGGTGCTTGGCGGCCTCCGAGCGCACCAGCGCGTCGCCGCCGGTGGCGTTGCGGTCGATCCGGTCGGTGATCCGGTTCCCGGCCCACGAGACGAACCGGGCGAGCAGCACCGAGCCCAGGATGATCAGCACGACCTCGAGACCGCGGCCGGCGAACCAGTCCAGCAGGTCCCTGAACGCGTCCACGGGGAATGCACTCCGATCGTCGGGGGAAGTCGACCTCCCCACCCTCCCCGACGCCGGCCGACCGGTGCCAGCCGGATCGCCACGTTCGGGGCGAGATCCGTCACGGCCTCCGGCGGGGCTCCACGAACAGCGACTGGCTGGAGCGGCCGACCGGGCCCTCGGTGTCGAAGAGGACCGCGAAGCACTGGGCGGCCCCGGCGCCGCCGAGCACGGTGGTGGCGGACATGCCGAGCCACTCGCCCCGCGGCGGGCGGTGCAGGGCCAGCGAGAGGTCCACGTTGGCGAAGGTGTCGGTCGTCCAGTCCAGCGCCGCGGAGATACCGCTGGCCGCGTCGGTCATCACCAGCAGGTGCTGGAGCGGGGTCATCGGCTCGCCGGCCACGAGCTCGCACTCCGGCCGGGTCCAGGCGGTGGCCGGCCCGGGCGCGTTGAACGACCCCTCGGCGAACCGCCAGTCCAGCGCCCGGTGGTAGGCCACCTCGGTGGTGAAGAAGGCCGCCGTCTCGGCGCGGCTCTCCTCCGGGCCGGTCGCCGACGGGTGCGGCAGGGCGGTGGCCTGCGCGCCCTCGGCCGTGCGCATCCGCCAGGCGGACAGCCGCATCAGCGGGCGGTCGTCGCCGGCGTCGAGGACGGTCTCCACCAGCTCGACCCGGCGGCCGGGGCGGACGACGGAGCTGCGCAGGCGGACCGGCCCGACCGGCACCGGCGCGAAGATGTCGTAGGCCAGCCGGACCGTCTGGCCGTCGTCGATGCCGCCGGCCCGCTCCGCCTCGCGCAGCAGCAGCGCGGCGGGCGGGCCGGCGTGCTGCAGCCCGGCGTCCCACGGGCCGATGGTCAGCGCCGTGGCGGTGAACCGGGTGCTCGTCGAGCCGTCGCCGTCGGGGACGTAGAGGGCGGTGGGCAGCTCCATGCCGGCAGTCTGGCCGCGGCGCTCAGCCCTCGGTGCGCCGGGTCTCCCACACCGCGTAGGCAGTCCACGCGGCGGCGGCCAGGGCGACCAGCGTCCACACCCAGCGCAGCTCGGCGGAGGTGGACAGCAGCAGCAGGACGGCGACGACGAGGGCCGAGCCCGCCACGGGGGAGGACCGGGCGAGGACGCCCGCCGTCCCCGGTCCGGGGACCGCCAGGAAGACGACGGTCGCCGCCACCAGCAGGAAGGCGCACAGCGCGGCCAGGATGCCGGCGGTCACGCCGTACTCCGCGGGCAGCCCGACCGCGCCGAGCCCGCCGAGCACGATGCCCAGGCCGAGGGCCGTCAGGGTCCGCCGGCGCCGGTCGGACCACGGTGGTCGCTGCTGCACGCGGGGCCTCCTCCCGGTCGTGGCCTGCCTCCGTTGTACCGCCACCGCCTGGGTGCTCCCTGAGCGGTAGGCGTCTCGCGGCCGGACGCCCGCTACGGTGCGGCGGTGTCCCGCACCGCCCGTCCCGCTCTCGGGTACGCCTTCACGCTGGCCTCGGCCGGGCTCTTCGCGGTCAACGGCACCGTGTCCACGCTGGCGCTGGAGGCCGGCATCCCGCCCACGCGCCTGACCGCGCTGCGCTGCACCGGTGCGGCGCTCGTGCTGCTCGGCGCTCTCGCGGTGCTCTCCCGGGACCGCCTTCGCGTGCACCGCCGGGAGCTGCCGCTGCTCGCGGTCTTCGGCGTCGTCGGTGTGGCGATGACGCAGTTCCTCTACTACGTCGCGATCGGGCGGCTGCCGGTCGGCATCGCGCTGGTCTTCGAGATGACCGCGCCGGTGTTCATCGCGCTCTACGTGTGGCTGGTCAGGCGCGAGGCGGTGCGCAGCCGGCTGTGGCTGGCGCTGCTGCTCTCGCTGTCGGGGCTGGTGCTGGTGGCCCAGGTGTGGGAGGGCGGCGGCTCGCTCGACGCGGTCGGCGTCGGGGCGGCGCTGGCAGCGGCGCTCTGCCTGGCGACGTACTACCTGGTGGGGGAGCGCGGCACGGTCGGCCGCGACCCCGTGACGCTCACCTGCTGGAGCTTCGTGGCGGCCGCGCTGTTCTGGGCGGCGGCCGCGCCGTGGTGGGCCTTCGACCCGGGCGTGCTGGCCGAGCAGGTGCCGCTCTCGCTGGGCGACCTGACCGCCCCGCTGTGGGTGCTGGTCGGGTGGATCTGCGTGCTCGGCGCGGTCGCGCCGTTCTGGCTGTCGATCAGCGCGCTGCCGCACCTGCCGCCGACCACGGCGGGGCTGGTGGCGACCGTGGAGCCGGTGTTCGCCTCCGTCGTCGCCTGGCTGTGGGTGGAGCAGGTGCTCACCGCCTGGCAGGTGGCCGGCGGGATCGTCGTCCTCACCGGGATCGCGCTGGCGCAGACGGCGCGGGCGGGCACGGCCGCCCGCGCGGAGCCCCCGCTGCTGCCGGAGTCCCCGGCCCCGCTGTCGGGCTGACAGCGGGGCCGGGGGTGCTGGCTCAGGGGGTGACGTCGGTGCTCTCGGTCAGGTAGCCGGCCAGCTCCTCCATGTAGGCGGCCTGGGCGACGTAGTCGGGGCCGATGTACTTCCACGGGTGCAGCTGGTCGTTCTGGACGGCGGGGAGCAGCGCGGCGGTGGGCTGCGCGGCGATCTCCTCCGGCGTCATGCTGAACCGCAGCGAGTAGAGCAGCACGTCGCTCGGGTGGTTCGGCACCTCTTCCCAGCCGACCGGGTTCCAGAAGTAGCCGTCACCACCCGGGTCGACGAAGTTGACGCCGAGCTCCTTGTACATCTTGAGCTGCGGGTCGTCGTCGGCCTTGGCCATCCACCAGCCGTCGGCCTGCGTCGCGAAGACCGGCAGCACGCTGACGCCGCCGGCCGCGGCCTCCTCCAGCTTCGCCGAGGCGGCCTCGAAGTCGGCGCGGGCCTCCGCGACCTCGCCACCCTCGGTGTCGACGCCGAGGGCGGCGGCCAGGTCGACGACGCGCTCGATGACGTCGGCGCCCGAGCCGGTGTAGGCGATGTGGACGATCGGCGCGATCTCGGCGACCTGCTCCTGCTGGGCCATGTCGTTGAAGCCGTAGCCGGCCTTGCCCTCCGGGATCTCGCCCGAGGAGTCGTCCGGGTAGATCGTCGTGACGATCAGGTCGGGGTCGGCGGCCGCGAGCGCCTCGAGGTCGATCTCGCCGTAGGCGGAGCCGACGATCGCCACGTCGCCGAGGTCGCGGCCCTCGAAGGCGACGTCGTCCTCGGCGGAGGTCTGGCCGAAGGTGGCGACCGGCTCGATGCCGTAGTTCCACAGCGAGGCCGTCAGGTCGTTGAGGCCGGCGATGCGCTCGGGCGCCGCGTCGAGCTCCACGGTCTGGCCGATGTCGTCGGTGAACTCCCAGCCGCCCTCGGCGGCGGCGCCGCCACCGTTGCTCTCGTCGTCGCTGCCGCAGGCGCTCGCCGAGGCCACGACGGCCAGCGCGAGCAGGCCCCCCATCAGGCTCTTCCGGTGCACGGGTGCTCCTCAGTCGTCAGGGGATCGATCATCCCCGGGTGGCGGGAAGGTTAGCCTGCCCTAACCAAGGCCGAGAAGGGGGTCCCCCGCGAGAAGGCCCTGCTCAGCGCAGCCGGCGCACCGGGACGACCATCGGCGTGCCCGTCACCGGGTCGGGGACGACCCGCGCCTCGAGGTCGAAGACGTCGGCCAGCAGCTGCTCGGTGAGCACCTCCGCGGGGCTTCCCGAGGCGACGAGGGCGCCGTCCTTCATGGCCACCAGGCGCTGCGCGTAGCGGGCGGCGAGGTTCAGGTCGTGCAGCACGACGACCACGGTGCGGCCGCGCTCGGCGTGCAGGCGGCCCACCAGCTCCAGCACGTCGATCTGGTGGGAAAGGTCGAGGTAGGTGGTCGGCTCGTCCAGCAGGAGCAGGTCGGTGCCCTGCGCCAGGGCCATCGAGATCCACGCCCGCTGGCGCTGTCCGCCGGAGAGGGCGTCCACCGGCCGGTCCGCGAGGTCGGCCATGTCGGTCCAGGTCAGGGCCTCGGTGACCACGGCCTCGTCGTCCCGGGACCACTGGCGCAGCCAGCTCTGGTGGGGGTGCCGGCCGCGGGCCACCAGGTCCCCGACGGTGAGCCCCTCGGGCGCCACGGGGGTCTGCGGGAGCAGGCCGAGCACCTTGGCCACCTCGCGGGTGGGCGTCCGCGCGATGGCCCGCCCGTCGAGCAGCACCTGCCCGGACGTGGGGCGCAGCAGCCGGCCCAGCGCCCGCAGCAGCGTGGACTTGCCGCAGCCGTTGGGGCCGACGATGGCGGTGAAGGAGCCCTCGGTCAGCTCCAGGTCCAGGTCGTCGACGACCACGCGCTCGTCGTAGGCCAGGCGGACGTGCTCGGCGGCCAGCCGCACCCGGGCGGTGGCGGTGGCGGCGGGCACGAGCTCGGTCTCGATCGTCACAGTGTGCTTCGCCGCCTTCCGCGGACCAGGAGCCAGAGCAGGTAGGGCGCGCCGATGACGGCGGTGAGGATGCCGACCGGCAGCGCCTGGGGCAGCACGGTGCGGGTGACCAGGTCGGCGCTCACGACCAGGAGTGCGCCCAGCAGCCCCGAGGCCAGCAGCGGCGGCCGGGAGCCCCTGGTGAGCCGCACGGCGATCTGCGGGACGACCAGCGCCACGAAGGTGACCGGGCCCGCGGCGGAGACGGCGAAGGCGACCAGCCCCACGGCGAGCAGCACGACGGCCGTCTGCGCGCCGGCCAGCCGCACCCCGAGCCCGCGGGCGGTGTCGTCGCCGAACTGGAGGGCCGCCAGCACCCGGCTCGCGGCCAGGGCCAGCGGGACCAGGACCGCCAGCGCGATGGCCAGGGGGACGGCGTGGTCCCACGTCCGGCTGTTCAGCGAGCCGGTGATCCACACGTAGGCCGAGGTCGCGTCGTAGATCTCGGCACGGGTGAGCAGCCAGTCGATGAGCGCGTTGCCGACCGACCACAGCGCGATGCCGACCAGCACCAGCCGGTACCCGTCGAGGCCGGCGCGCCAGGCGAGCGCGAACAGCAGCAGCCCGGCCACGGCCGCGCCCAGCAGCGCGGCGGTCGGGATCCCCAGCCCGCCGAGGACCGCGCCGGTGGCGGTGTCGCCGGTGAGCACGATCGCCGCCACCGCACCGGCCGAGGCGCCGGTGGTGAGGCCCAGGGTGTCGGGGGAGGCCAGCGGGTTGCGGGCGAAGGTCTGGAAGAGCGCCCCGGCCACGCCGAGCGCCAGCCCGACCAGCACGCCGACGACGACCCGCGGGGCGCGCAGCTCCAGGACGATGAACTCCTGCGGCCCCTCGCCGAGGCCCACGAGGGTGCGCAGCACGTCGGGCACGCCGATCGGGAAGTCGCCGCGGCCCATGCTGACCGCCGACACCAGCACCAGCGCGGCGAACCCGACCACCGGGAGGGCGACCTCGCGCCAGCGCAGCGACGCCGACACCGGCCCGACCCGCAGGGTCCGGCCGCTGCGCACGGGAGGGGTGCCCGGCGCCCGCGGGGGCGCGGTGACGCTCACAGCCCGGCCGTCCGTACCCGGCGCACCAGCGCGATGAAGAACGGGGCGCCGACCAGCGCCAGGACGATGCCCACCTGCAGCTCGCCCGGGCGGGCGACGACCCGGCCGATGACGTCGGCGGCCAGCAGCAGTGCGGCACCCAGCAGGCCCGAGCACGGCAGCAGCCAGCGGTGGTCGGGCCCGGTGAGCGCCCGCACCATGTGCGGCACGACCAGGCCGAGGAACGCGATGGGGCCGCACGCCGCGGTCGCCGCGCCGCAGAGCAGCGTGATCGCGGCCAGGCCCACGACGCGTGCCAGCCAGATCCGCTGGCCCAGCCCTCGGGCGACGTCCTCGCCCAGCCCCAGGAGGTTCAGCGCCGGCGCGTTGGCCAGCGCGAGCACCAGGCCCAGCGCGATGAACGGGCCGACCTGCCACGCGACGTCCGCCCCCCGGCCGGCCAGCGAGCCCACCACCCAGAACCGGAAGCTCTCCAGGGTCTGCTCGTCGGAGACCAGGATCGCCCGGACCAGCGCGTAGAGCAGCGCCGACAGCGCCGCGCCGGCCAGCGCGAGGGTGAGCGGGGTGGCCCCGCCCCGGCCGGCCGAGCCGATCGCGTAGACGAGCACCGTGCCGGCCAGCGCGCCGGCGAAGGCGAACCAGACGTTGTCCGACGGCGAGGTCAGGCCCAGCACGGAGATGGCGAGGACGACGGCGAGGCTGGCGCCGGCGGTGACGCCGAGCAGCCCGGGGTCGCCCAGCGGGTTGCGGGTGTGGCCCTGCATGAGCGCACCGGCGATGCCCAGCGCGAGCCCGACCAGCAGGCCCAGGGCGGTGCGCGGCACCCGCAGCTGCCGCACGATGACGGCTTCCTCGCTGGCCAGGTCGCCGTCGAGCAGCGCCTGCCACACGTCGCCGAGGCCGATGGAGCGGGTGCCGACGGCGATGCTCGCCAGCGCCGCCCCGACGACCAGGACCAGCAGCAGCGCCAGCGTCGCCAGCCGCCGGGCGCGCATCGAGCGCGCGGGCGGGCGTGCCGCGTCCCGGGTCGGGACGTCGACCGTGGTGGCCACGAGCAGCTCCCGGGACGAACGGCGGTGCAGGTCAGATAAGGCTTACCTTAGCTCCGCCGACGGCCGTCCGGCAGTGCCGTCCTCCGGACGGCGGTCAGCGCTTCTGCCGCCGGCTGCCGCCGTGCCAGTCCTCCTCGGCGCCCGCCTCGCCCGGCCGGACCCCGAACGCCGGCAGCTGGGGCCGCTCGCGCAGGCTCCGCTTGAGCTCGGCGAACCCCGGGAACGACGCCAGCCCGACCACGTGGTCCCACAGCTGCACGGCCTCGTCCTCGGCGGGGAGCCGGCTGATGACGGGGCCGAAGAAGGCGACGCCGTCGGGTGGGCGGAACTGCAGGATCGGCGTCCCGACGTCCTTGCCGGTGAGCGCCAGCGCCTCGTCGGTCTCCGCCTGGATCTGCGCGTCCCAGGAGCCGTCGTCCAGCGCGCCGGCCAGCTCCGACGGCAGGCCGGCGTCGGCCAGGGCCGGCTCCACGAACGCGCGCGTCCCGCGTCGGCTCTCGTCGCCCGGCTGCGCCGGCACCTCGAAGACGCGGGCGCCCAGCGCCTCGTACAGCCGGCCGACGGCCTCCGGGCCGTGCTCGGCCCGGGCGCGGGCGGCGACGCGGAGCAGCCGCAGGCCCGCGGTGTGCCCGGCCTCGTACTCCGGCGGGAAGTGGGCGTCGTAGTCGACGTGCGCGTTGAGCAGCCGCAGCGAGATGAACCGCCACTCGACGGCGTACTGCCGCTGCTCGCCGACCATCCGGACCCACTTGCTGGTCATCCAGGCGAACGGGCAGACCGGGTCGAACCAGAAGCGCAGGTCGGCGTCGCTCACGGGAGCACCGACTCGATCGCGGCGCGGACCTCGGGGGAGTCGGGGAGCGTGCGCGGCCGGAAGCGGGCGACGACTGACCCGGTCCCCGCGACCACCCACTTCTCGAAGTTCCAGGTGACCGGGCCGGCCTCGCCGTCCAGGTCGGGGGCGGCGGTGAGCGCCTGGAACAGCGGGTGCGCGCCCTCGCCGTTCACCTCCACCTTCTCCGTCATCGGGAAGGTGACGCCGTAGGTGGCGGAGCAGAACTGCTCGATCTCCTCGGCCGTGCCCGGCTCCTGGCCCATGAACTGGTTGCACGGCACGCCGAGCACGGTGAACCCGCGCTCGCGGTACTCCTCGTGCAGCGCCTCCAGCGCGGCGTACTGCGGGGTGAGCCCGCAGCGGCTGGCGACGTTCACCACCAGCGCGGGCCGGCCGCCGGTCAGTTCGCCGAACGTCGTCGGCGCGCCCTGCAGGGTCGTGACGGGCAGGTCGAGGAGGTCGCTCATGCCGGCGCCAGCGCGGCCGGGGCGGCGTTCATTCCAGGCCGCTGATGTCGTCGGGGACGTCGACGGCGTGCTGGCGCAGCGCCTCGAGCGGGACGATCTCCAGCGAGCGGGCGTTGGTGGCCGCCAGCACCACGCCGGAGGCCGCGCCGGCCTGGTAGGCCTGCAGCCACCGGGTGGCGACGACGCACCAGCGGTCGCCGGGCCGCAGGCCCGGGAAGCCGTACTCGGGCCGCGGGGTGGAGAGGTCGTTGCCCAGCTCCCGCTGCATCGCGAGGAACTCGGTGGAGACGACGGCGCAGACGGTGTGCCGGCCCAGGTCGTCCGGGCCGGTCGTGCAGTGCCCGTCCCGGTAGAAGCCGGTGACCGGGTCGGTGCCGCACGGCTCGAGCGGGCCGCCCAGCACGTTGCGCTCGTCGTCGGGGTCGGGGGGCACGGGCGCTCCTGGGGAGGTCGGGGAAGACGTGGTCGGCGCGGACCGAGGATGGCATGGTGCGGGGATGAGCGAGACCCCCGCGGAGCTCTGGCGACCGACCCCGGAGAGCATCCGGGGCACCCGGATGGCGGCCTTCGCCCGCTGGGTGGAGGAACGCCGGGGGCTGTCCTTCGGCGACCCCACCGGCTACGACGCCCTGTGGCGCTGGTCGGTCGACCACCTCGACCAATTCTGGGGCGACCTCGCCGAGTGGACCGGCGTGCTGCCCGGCGTCCCCGAGGACCGGGTGCTGACCGACCGCACCATGCCCGGCGCCGTCTGGTTCCCCGGGACGACGGTGAACTACGCCGAGCAGGCGCTTCGGCACGCCACCGACGCCTACCCCGCCGTCGTCGCCGTCGCGGAGGACGGCGACCCGCGCGAGATCTCCTGGGCGACGCTGCGCGGTCAGGTCGGCGCGTTCGCCGCCACCCTGCGCCGGCTCGGGGTGCGCCGCGGCGACCGCGTGGTCGGCTACCTCCCCAACGTGCCGGAGGCGATCGTCGCGTTCCTCGGTGCGGCCTCCGTCGGGGCGGTGTGGTCGGCCTGCGCGCCGGACTTCGGCACCCGCGCGGTCCTCGACCGGTTCGCCCAGATCGAGCCCACGGTGCTCGTCGCCGTCGACGGCTACCGCTTCAACGGCCGGGCGCACGACCGGCGCGACGTCGTCACCGAGCTGCGAGCGGCGCTGCCGACGGTGCGGACGACGGTCGCCGTCCCCCGGCTCTTCCCCGACGAGGTCGCCGACGGCGCCCTGCCGTGGGCCGAGGCCGTCGCCGAGGAGCAGGACCCGGTGTTCGAGGCGACGCCCTTCGACCACCCGCTGTGGATCCTCTACTCCTCGGGCACCACCGGGCTGCCCAAGGGGATCGTGCACGGGCACGGCGGGGTGGTCCTGGAGCAGCGCAAGTCCGGGACCCTGCACAGCGACATCAACCCCGGCGACCGCTTCTACTGGTACACCTCGACCGCCTGGATGATGTGGAACGTCGTGGTGTCGTCCCTGCTGTCGGGCGCCACGGCGGTGGTCCACGACGGCGCTCCGGCCTACCCCACCGTCGACGCGCAGTTCGCGCTGGCGGCGAAGCTCCGCCTCACCCACCTGGGGACCAGCCCCGGCTACCTCGCCGCCTGCCAGAAGGCCGGCGTCCGCCCGGGGGAGACCCACGACCTCTCGACGCTGCGGGTCCTCGGCTGCACCGGCTCCCCGCTGCCGGCGGCCTCCTACGCCTGGGTCTACGACGCCGTCGGCACCGACCTGCAGCTCACCTCCGCCTCGGGCGGCACCGACGTCGCGACCGGGTTCATCGGGTCCTCACCGCTGCTGCCGGTGACGGCCGGCGAGCTGCAGCGCCCGAACCTCGGCGTCGCCGTCGCCTCCTGGAACGAGGCCGGGGAGCCGGTGGTCGGCGAGCTGGGCGAGCTGGTGGTGACCGAGCCGATGCCGTCCATGCCGCTGTACTTCTGGAACGACCCCGACGGCGCCCGCTACCGGTCGGCCTACTTCGAGCCGTGGCCCGGGGTCTGGCGGCACGGCGACTGGCTGGAGGTCACCGAGCGCGGCACCTGCATCATCACCGGCCGCTCGGACTCCACCCTCAACCGCGGCGGCGTGCGGATGGGCACCGCCGACATCTACGCCGCCGTCGAGGGCTTCCCGGAGGTGGTCGACTGCGTCGTCCTCGGCGTGGAGCAGCCCGACGGCGGCTACTGGATGCCGCTGTTCGTGCAGCTCGCACCGGGGGAGGAGCTGACCGAGGACCTCGTGGCCCGGCTGCGGTCGGCCATCCGGGAGCAGGCGTCGCCGAGGCACGTGCCCGACGAGGTGCTCGCGGTGCCCGGGGTGCCGCACACCCGCACCGGCAAGCGCCTCGAGGTCCCGCTCAAGCGGCTGTTCCAGGGGGTCGAGCCGGCGAAGGCGGTCAACACCGGCACCGTCGACGACGCCTCGCTCGTCGAGCACTACATCGGGCTGGCCGAGCAGCGCCTCAGCTCCTGAACGGCCCGCGCAGGGCGGCCCACTGGAGCAGCATGATCGTCTTCGCGTCGGCGATCCGGCCGTCGTCGACCATGGCCAGCGCCTCGTCGAACGGCAGCTCCAGCACCTCGATGTCCTCGCCCTCGTCGGCCAGCCCGCCGCCGGCGCCGGTGCGGTCCGCCGGGCGGTAGGGGGCGGCGTAGAAGTGCAGCCGCTCGGTCACCGAGCCGGGGCTCATGAAGACGTCGAACAGGTGCTCCACCTCGCCCACGGTCACCCCGAGCTCCTCCTCGACCTCGCGCCGGACGGCGTCCTCGGGGGAGTCGTCGTCCAGCAGCCCGGCGGCCGCCTCGACCAGCAGCCCGTCCGGGTGGCCGTTGACGTAGACCGGGTAGCGGAACTGGCGCGTGAGCAGCACCGTCCGCCGCTCGGCGTCGTAGGGGAGGAGCGTGGCGCCGTTGCCGCGGTCGTAGGTCTCGCGCTGCTCGGTGACCTGCTCGCCGTCCCGGCGCCGCCGTTCCAGCGTCGTGCGCCGGAGCACGTGCCAGCCGCTGGCCAGCAGCTCGACGTCCCGGACGACGACGTCGGGGTTGCCGGTCAGGTCGCGGCCCACCTGGTCCAGCCCGGTGCGGCCGCGGGAGTCGGGGACGTCGATGCCGGGGACGTTCACGACGGTGATCATGCCGGGTGAGGCTGCTCACCTCACGGGTGACGACGCCGTGCGGCGGGAAGGCTTCCCCGCCAAGGTGTAGCGAACCGTCCGCCCGACCGAGGAGGTGCGACCGACGATGACGTCGAGCGCCAGCGAGTCCGAGAACGAGATCTGGGAGCCGCAGCCGCCGGTCCTCCTGCCGCCGTGGCACACCCCGGAGCGGGAGGAGCTGCAGGAGCAGGCCCGCCGCTTCGCGATGGACGAGGTCCTCCCGGTCGCGAACGAGCTCGACCCGCAGAAGGGCGAGATCCCGGCGTCGCTGCTGCAGCGGCTGGCCGAGCTGGGCTACTTCGGCATCACCGTCCCCGCCGAGCAGGGCGGCCTGGGCCTGGGCGTCTTCGAGTACTGCATGGTCAGCGAGGAGCTGGCCCGGGCCTGGATGTCGACGGCCAGCATCCTGGCCCGCTCGCAGGGCCTGGGCACCGCGGTTCCCGACGCCGACCGCCGGCACGAGCTGATGGCCCGCAGCGCCCGCGGCGACTGGATCGGCGCGATCGCGCTGTCGGAGCCCGACGCCGGCTCCGACCTCGCCGGGGTGCAGACCCGCGCCGTCCTCGACGGGGACGAGTGGGTCGTGACCGGGCACAAGCGCTGGTGCGGCAACGCCAAGGCGGCCGACTTCATCCAGGTGCTCGTGCGCGAGCGCGACCCCGAGGAGGGGGAGTCCCGCTCGGCCGGCCTGGTCAACCTGCTGCTGGAGAAGAAGCGCGGCGAGTTCCCCGAGGGCCTCACCGGGCACCCGATCGACAAGATCGGCTACCACGGCTTCCTCACCTGGGACCTCACCTTCGACGGCGTCCGCATCCCCCGCGAGAACGTGATCGACCAGGCGAAGGCGGCGCAGGAGGACAGCGCGGAGGAGGGCAAGGCGGCCGAGCAGGCCGGGTTCGCCGAGGCGCAGAAGTTCCTCAACACCGCGCGCGTGCACACCGCCGCCCGCGCCGTGGGCCTGGCCCGCGCCGCGCTGGAGGACTCGATCCGCTACCTGCAGGAGCGCGAGCAGTTCGGGCACCCGATCGCCGACTTCCAGGCGCTGCGGTTCAACATCGCCGAGATGGCCTCCCAGATCGAGCAGTCCCGCGCGTTCTACCGCCAGGTCGCCCACCTGCTCGACCTCGGGCTGCCGGTGCACAAGGAGGCCTCGATGGTGAAGCTGGAGGCCACCGAGATGTCGATCCGGGTGACCAACCAGGCCATGCAGCTGCACGGCGGCAACGGCTACACCACCGAGCGGCAGGTCGAGCGGCACTGGCGCGACGCCCGCCTGACCACGATCTTCGAGGGCACCAGCGAGATCCAGAAGCGGATCATCAGCGACCGCCTGCTGCCCCGCTCACCCCTCACCTGACCCGCGCGACTGTGCGCTGGTCCACCTCACCGCACCCGGATGGGGTGGACCAGCGCACAGTCATGCCGGCCGGTGCGGCTCAGGCGGGAAGGCGGATGGGCATCACGAGGGAGACGTCGCCCGGACGGCGCGGGTCGTGGATGGCCAGCGGCGCGAGCGGCCCGTCGAGGTCGAGGACCAGCTGGCCCGCCCCCTCGGCCTCCAGCGCCTGCAGCAGGAACTCCCGGTTCACGCCCACCTCCACCGGGCCCAGCGTGAGCACCGTCGCGGTCTCCTCGGCGCCGTCCGGGCCGGTCGGCACGCTGCGCGTGGGCGCCGCGGCCAGGTCGTCGCGGAACCGGGCGACGTCCAGCTCCACCTGCGTGCTGCCCGGCTCCCGGACCAGCGAGCGGTAGGCGGGGAAGTCGGCGTCCACCCGCCGGCCCCGCAGCGACCCGTCGCCCGCCTCCAGGACGACGTCGTCGCCGTCGACCCGGACCGTGAGGGGGCCGTCGGAGGTGAACGTCGCCAGCGCCTCGTCGACCAGCCCGACCGGCACGATCGCGCTCACCGGCCCGCCGTCGAGCACGGCACCCGGGAGGTGCCGCACCACCAGCCGGTAGCGGTCGGTGGCCACGAGGCGGACGGCGTCGTCGTCGGCGTCGACGAGCACCCCGGTGAGCATCGGCAGCCCCGGGTCGGTGCCGACGGCGAAGCGGACGGCGCGCAGGGCGTCGAGCAGGGCGGTGGTCGTGGTGCGGATGGACGTCGTGCTGTGAGGGGTCGTGCTGTCGGGAGTAGTGCTGTCGGGGGTCATGGCGCTCTCCGGTGCGAGAAGGGAACGGGCTGCGGAGAGCTCACGGCGGGCGTCGGCCAGGCCGTCCTCGAGGCGCCGCAGGTGCGACTCCAGGACGGCGTCGACGACGGCGAGGTCGTCGCGGTGCTCGAGCACCCGGCTGATCTCGGCGAGCGGCAGGCCCACCCGCCGCAGCCGGGCCACCAGCCGCGCGACCGCGACCTGCTCGTCGCTGTACCAGCGGTAGCTCGTCCACGGGTCCACGTGCGCGGGCACGAGCACGCCCGCGCCGTCGTAGAACCGCAGCGCGCTGACCGTCAGGCCGCTCTCGCGTGCCACCTGGCCGATCCCCCGCATACGCTCCTCCACGGCTGGAACCGTCCGGCCTCGACCCGGTCGAGGGTCAAGCGTTCCACGGCCGGGCGCGTCCGCCCGGCCGGCCCGGCGGCGCGGCCGTACGCCCGAACGGGTGAGGAGATCGGGGCGGGAGGGGCGAATCCGCCCGCGCACCGCCCAACCGACGTGTCGTCGTCCGCGGGCGTGCACCGGCCGGACACCTGGGGTCCCCACCCTGCGGGGTGTCCGAGGCCCGTCCGGGGCCTCCGGCACGCGAGGTGTCCCCGTGACCGCTGCCCTGCCGATCTCCCCGCCCGCGTTCCGCTACCGCACCGAGCTGGCCCGCACCCGCGCCGACGTGGAGGCGGCCCAGCGGCTGCGGTTCGACGTCTTCGCCCGCGAGTGCGGCGCCCGCCTGCGCGGGCCCCGTGCCGCCGAGGGGCTCGACGCCGACGAGTGGGACGACCACTGCGACCACCTGCTGGTCCGCGACGAGCGCACCGATGCCGTCGTGGGCACCTACCGGCTGCTCCCGCCCGACCGGGCCGCCGGCCTGGGCGGCGGCTACTCCGACGGCGAGTTCGACCTCTCACGGCACGCGGCGATCCGGCCGGCCCTGGTCGAGGCCGGCCGCAGCTGCGTCCACCCCGACCACCGCACCGGCGCCGTGGTCGGCCGGCTCTGGGCCGGGGTCGTCCGCTACGTGCGCGACGGCGGGTACAGCTACCTCGGCGGCTGCGCGTCCGTCTCCCTCTCCGACGGCGGCGCGACGGCGGCGGGCGTGTGGGACGTCGTGCGCCAGCGGCACCTGGCGCCCGCGGCGCTCCGGGTGGTGCCGCACGTCCCGTTCGACGTGGAGGCGCCGGTGCCGGCCGCCCGGCCGCTGGTGCCCCCGCTGCTGCGGGCCTACCTGCGGCTCGGCGCCCACGTCTGCGGCCGGCCCGCTCTGGACGCCGACTTCGGCACCGCCGACCTGTACGTGCTGCTGCGGATGGCCGACATCGACACGCGCGTGCTGCGCCGCCTGACCGCCGCGGCGGGAGGGATGGCGTGAACGCCTGGTTCCCGAGGTCGGACTGCACCTCGAGCTGCGTGGACACCCCCGCCCCGCCGGCCGGCCGGACGCTGCGCGCCCGCCGCTGGACCGAGCTCTCGGCCGCCCTGGCCGGCGCTGCCGCCGGCGTCCCCGGCGCCGCCCCGCGGGCGCTCGCCGCGCTCGGCGTGGAGCTGCGCGTGCTCCCGCCGGCGGTGCCCTGGCGCCTGGCCGGGGAGGGCCCGGCGCCGCTCGTCGTGGCCAACCACGTCTCCTGGCTCGACGACGTGGCGCTGCTGGCCGCCTTCCCCGCCCTGCGCCCCGTGGCGAAGGTGGACGTCGCGGCCTGGCCGGTCGTCGGCGCAGCAGCGCGGCGCTCCGGCGCGGTCTTCCTCGACCGCGGCAGCCTGCGCCGGCTCCCGGGGACCGTCGCCGAGGTGGCCGACCTGCTTCGCGCGGGCACGCCGGTCCTGGTGCACCCCGAGGGGACGACGAGCTGCGGCAGCCGGCCCGGGCGCTTCCGCCCGGCGTTCTTCCAGGCGGCCGTCGACGCCGGTGCGCCGGTCTGCCCCGTCGCGCTGCGCTACCGCACGCCGGCGGGGCCGACCGCGGTCGCCGGCTACCTCGGCGGCGACTCGCTGCGACGCAGCCTGGCGCGGGTCATCGCCACGCAGGGCCTCGTCCTGGAGCTCCACCAGCTCGCCCCCCTGCACCCCGGCAGCGACCGGCGCGACCTGGCTGCGCTGGCCGAGTACGCCGTCGCCGCCGCGGCCGGCGGGCGGGAGCCCACCCGGACGCCGCACCGGCCGTTCCCGACCGTGCCCGTCCTCCCCGCGGACCTGGTGGCACCGTGACCGGCACCGGGGCCGCGCCCCTGGCCCTGCGCGTCGCCGTGGTGGCCGAGACCTTCCGCCCGGCCGTGAACGGGGTCGTCAACTCGGTGCTGCGCACGGTGGACCACCTCGCCGTCCGGGGTCACACGCCGGTCGTCGTGGCGCCGAGCGGCGGCTCCTACCAGTCCCCCTGCGGGGCCGAGGTGCAGGTCGTGACCGTGCCGTCGATGCGGCTGCCGCTGTACCGCGGGCTGCCGCTGGCCCGGCCGGGCGGCGACCTCACGCGCGTGCTCGCCGACCTCGCCCCGGACGTCGTCCACCTGGCCTCGCCGGCGGTCCTCGGCGCGTCCGCCGGCCGGGCGGCCCGGGCGCTGGGCATCCCGTCGGTGGCGGTGTTCCAGACCGACCTCGCCGCCTTCGCGCGGCGCTACCGGGTGCCCGGCGGGGCGGCCGCGGCGTGGCGGGTGCTGCGCTCGGTGCACGGGAGCGCGGACCTCACGCTGGCGCCGTCGTCGTCGACCGCGGCGCTGCTCCGGCGGCACGGGATCGGCCCGGTGGCGCTGTGGGCGCGCGGCGTGGACCTGGTCCAGTTCGCGCCCGGACGGCGGGACGCCGGGCTGCGCCGCCAGCTGGCCCCCCGGGGCGAGCTGCTGGTCGGCGTGGTCGCGCGGCTGGCGGTGGAGAAGCGCCTCGAGCTGCTGGCGGGGGTGTCCCGCCTGCCCGGTGTCCGGCTGGTCGTGGTGGGTGACGGCCCGTGCCGTGGGCAGCTGGCCGAGGCGCTGCCGGAGGCGGTGCTGCTGGGCGAGCGCACCGGTGACGCGCTCGCCCGGATCGTCGCCTCGCTGGACCTCTTCGTGCACCCCGGCCCGGACGAGACGTTCTGCCAGGCGCTCCAGGAGGCCCTGGCCGCCGGCGTGCCCGCGGTCGTGGCCGCGTCCGGCGGGCCGCTGGACCTGGTGCGGCACGGGGAGAACGGCTGGCTGTGGGCCGGCGGGGACCCCGAGGTCCTGGCCGCGATGGTGGCCGGGCTGCGCGACGACCGGCTGGCGCTGCGGGCCGTCGCGGCGCGCACCCGGTCGTCGGTGGAGCACCGCACCTGGGCCCGCGTGGGCGACCAGCTGATCAGCCACTACGGCAGCGTGCTCCAGCGCACGCCGCAGGTGGCGCCGCTGCGGAGCGCGTGAGGCCTGCGCACCCCCGACGCCGGGTCGTGCGACCGTGCGTGCGTCCACGGATGCGGTCCGCTCGGGAGGTGCACGTGCGCACGACGACCAGGGGGCACCGGTGACGGTCCTGCGGCCGCCGTCGTGGCTCCGGGGCGCCGTCGCGGCGATCGGTCTGGTCTCCGCCGCGGCCGTCGCCGTGGGCGGGATCGAGGAGGGCGGCGCGCTGCTCCCGCTGTGCCTGGTCGGCAGCGTCCTCGTGCTCGTCGCGACGTGGCGCAACGACCGGGTGCGAGTCGAGCTCGGGCGCGAGGTCGTCGTCGTGAACGTCTTCCGCACCCTGGTGCTCCCGTGGGCCGAGGTGGAGCGGTTCGTGTACGACGGCGGCGCCTGGGTGCTGCGGCCCGACGGGCGGCGGCACGCGATCACCGCCTTCTCGCCCCCGCCGGGATCCCTCCGCTCGGTCGAGGAGCGGTGCCGGCAGGCGGTCCGCACGATGGAGCAGGTCCGCCGGCGACGCTGACCGGCGTCCCGGTCAGGCGGGCCGCAGGACGCGGGCCTCCCACGGGCGCAGCTCCGCCGGGTCGTCGTCGGGCAGGTTGCCCAGCACCAGCTCGGCCGCGGGCGCCTCGGGCAGCAGCTCCGCCAGCCGGTAGGTCGTCCGCGACAGGTTGCAGACGACGAGCAGCGTCTCGGCCCCGAGGGTGCGGGTGAACGCGTAGACGTCGTCGTGCTCGGGGAGCAGCATCGTGAAGTCGCCCAGCGCCACCACGTCGTCGTCGTGCCGCAGCGCGACCAGCCGCCGGTAGTGGGCGAGGACCGAGGTGTCGTCCTCCCGCTGCGCCGCCGCGTTCCACTCGACGTGGTCCGGGTTCACCGGCAGCCACGGCGTCCCGGTGGTGAAACCGGCGTGGGGCGAGGCGTCCCACTGCACCGGCGTGCGGGCGTTGTCGCGGCTCATCGCCCGCAGCGCGGCCAGCACCTGCGCGGGGTCCTGCCCGGCCGACACCGCCTGCACGTGGTGGTTGAGCGACTCCACGTCCCGGAAGTCCTCGAGCGAGGTGAACGGGTAGTTCGCCATCCCGAGCTCCTGGCCCTGGTAGACGTACGGCGTCCCCCGGTGCAGGTGCAGCAGCGTGGCCAGGCAGGTGGCCGAGTCGCGGCGGAACCCGGGGGAGTCGTCGCCGAAGCGGGAGACCGCGCGCGGCTGGTCGTGGTTGTCCCAGTAGAGGGAGTTCCAGCCGACGTCGGCCAGCCCGGCCTGCCAGCGCCCGAACGAGGCCTTGAGGTCGCGCATCCGCAGCGGCCGCAGGTCCCACTTCGACGTCCCGTGGTCCAGGCCGACGTGCTCGAACTGGAAGACCATGTCGACCTCGCCGCGCGCGGGGTCGGTGAACAGGCGCGCCTGCTCCACCGTCACGCCGGGCATCTCGCCGACGGTGAGGAACGCGCCGTCGCGCCCGGCGAGCACCTCGCGGTGCATCTCGGCCAGGAACTCGTGGATCCGCGGCCCGCAGAGGTAGGACGCCGACCCGTCACCGAGGGACGTCCCGGGGACGGGCGGGCCGTCGTGCAGCCCGCCGTCCGGGGTGACGTCCTTGCTGATCATGTTGATGACGTCCATGCGGAAGCCGTCGACCCCGCGGTCGAGCCACCACCGCATCATCTCGTACACGGTCTGCCTGACCTGCGGGTTCTCCCAGTTCAGGTCGGGCTGGCGCCGGTCGAACAGGTGCAGGTAGTACTCGCCGGAGGCCTCGTCGAGCTCCCAGGTCGGCCCGGAGAAGAACGACTGCCAGTTCGTCGGCTCGGCGCCCGGCTCACCGGCCGAGAACCCGGGCCGTGGCGGCCGCCACCAGTACCAGTCGCGCTTGGCCGAGGTCCGGCTCGCTCTGCTCTCCAGGAACCACGGGTGCTGGTCGCTGGTGTGGTTGACCACCAGGTCCATCAGCAGCTTCATCCCGCGGGCGTGCAGCGCCTCGACCAGCTCGTCCAGCTGCGCCAGCGAGCCGAACAGCGGGTCGATGTCCTGGTAGTCGCTGATGTCGTAGCCGTTGTCGGCCTGCGGCGAGGGGTAGACCGGCGAGAGCCAGACGACGTCGACGCCCAGGTCGGCCAGGTGGTCGACCCGCTGCAGGACCCCGCCCAGGTCACCGATGCCGTCGCCGTCGGAGTCGGAGAACGAGCGCGGGTAGACCTGGTAGACAACGGCGCGGGTCCACCATGCCGCTTCCCCGCCCGCCCGCTCGGTGGCCATGCCCCCAGCCCAGCACGCCGGGCCGCGGACCGCACGTGGTCGGCGGGCCGGACCGTGGACGGAAACCCGGGTGCGTCCTGTCGTACCCGTCGCCCACCATGGGCCGTCCACACCCGGAGGAGGAGCCATGGCGCTGCCACGCGCTCTCGCGCCGCTCCGGCACCCCGCCTACCGGGTGCTGGCCGCGGCGCTGGCGCTGGCCCTCCTCACGCAGGGGCTGTGGGCGATCGCCATGGTGTGGCAGGTGGTCGCGCTCGGTGGCGGGCCCGGGGCGCTGTCCCTGGTCGCGGCGCTGAGCGCCGGCGGGATGCTGGTCATGACCCTGTTCGGCGGCGCGCTGGCCGACCGGGTGCCGCAGCGCCACCTGCTGCTGACCGTCTCGCTCCTGCAGGGCGTCGCGGTCTCGGTCGCGGCGGCCCTCTCGCTGACCGATGCCCTCCAGGTCTGGCACCTGGCCGCGGTGGCGCTGGCCGACGGCGTGGCGCTCGGGCTGTTCTACCCCGCCTACTCCGCGCTCGTCCCGGCGATCGTGCCGGAGGACGACCTGCTCGCGGTGAACGGCCTGGAGGGCGCCGTCCGCCCGGTGCTCGGCCAGGCCGCCGGCCCGGCCGCCGCGGGCTTCCTCGTCGCCGCGTACTCGCCCGGGGCGGCCCTCGCGGTGACGGCGGCCGTGGCCTTCGCCGCCGCGGCCTGCGTGCTGGCGCTGCCGATGACGCCGGTGCGGCGGGAGGTGGCGGCGGACGGCTCCCGGCCGGGGCTGCTCGCCGACGTCCGCGAGGGCTTCCGCTACATGGTGGCGACGCCGTGGCTGCTGGCGACCCTGCTGTTCGCGGCCTTCATGATCCTGGCGTTCATCGGCCCGTTCGAGGTCCTGGTGCCCTTCGTCATCGAGGACGCCGGCGGCGGGGCGAGCCAGCACGGCTGGGTGCTCGCCGCGTTCGGCATCGGCGGGGCGCTCGGCTCGCTCGTCGTCGCGTCGAGGCGGCTGCCGCGCCGCTACCTGACGGTGATGAACCTGCTCTGGGGCCTGGGCTGCCTGCCGATGGTCGTCTTCGGCCTCACCAGCGACCTCGGGCTGATGCTGGCCGCCGCCGCCGTGCTGGGCGCGACGTTCCAGGCGGGCACGGTCATCTGGGGCACGCTTCTGCAGCGGCGGGTGCCCCCGGCGCTGCTCGGGCGGGTGTCCAGCCTCGACTTCTTCGTGTCGCTGAGCTTCATGCCGCTGTCGATGGCGCTCGCCGGCCCGCTCGCCGAGCTGGTCGGCATGACCGGCGCGTTCCTCGTCGCGGGGCTGGCGCCGCCGGTCTTCTGCGTCGTGGCCATCCTCGCGGCGCGTCTCCCGGCCGACGAGATGGCCCACCCGCTCGACGTCCCCGCCGAGGAGGCCCCCGCCGAGAAGCCCACCGCTGCCGCCGCTGCTTGGATGGGTGGAGACGGCGCCGGGACCGCCCCGGCGCGGGAGGGAGAACCGTGGCCGAGCTGAGCCGACCGGACGTCGAGCCGCCGACCGGGCCTGCGCCCGACGACCTGGTGATCGAGGACCTCGTGGTCGGCGAGGGCCAGGAGGCCAAGGCCGGCGACCTGGTCAGCGCGCACTACGTGGGCGTGACGCACGACGGCGGCGAGCAGTTCGACGCCTCCTGGGACCGCGGCGACCCGCTGGAGTTCCGCGTGGGCGTGGGCATGGTCATCCAGGGCTGGGACGAGGGCATCGTCGGCATGAAGGTCGGCGGCCGCCGCCGGCTCACCATCCCGGCGCACAAGGCCTACGGGGAGCGCGGCGCGGGTGGCGTCATCAAGCCCGGCGCGACCCTGGTGTTCGTCGTCGACCTCGTCGGCGTCCGCTAGCGCCCAGGCGCATGCCCCGGTGCCCCACGGGGCACCGGGGCAGCCATGACCCAGCCGGCCCCGGCCACCGACCACGCCGTCCTGCAGGAGGCGACCGGCGGCGGGGGCGAGTCCACCGGCACGGTCGTCGTCGCCGGCCTGGCGAACCTGGGCATCGCGGTCGCGAAGCTGGTCGGCGGCCTGCTGAGCCACTCGTCGGCGATGCTCTCGGAGGCCGCGCACTCGCTGGCCGACACGATCACCGAGGTGCTGCTGTTCATCGCGCTCAAGCGCGGGAACAAGGCCCCCGACGCCCGGCACCCGGTCGGCTACGGGCGCGAGACCTACTTCTGGGCGCTCCTGGCCTGCCTGGCCACCTTCACCCTCGGCGCCGGCTTCTCGATCTGGCAGGGCGTCAGCACCATCCGCGGCGGTGAGGAGCAGGGGTCGCCGCTGGTGGCCTACGTCGTCCTCGCGGTCTCCTTCGTGCTGGAGGGGTCGTCGCTGGTCAAGGCGGTGCGCCAGGTCCGCGGCGAGGCCCGCAGGTGGGGGACGACGTGGCGCCGCTACCTGGCGCAGACCAGCGACACCACGGTCAAGGCGGTCACCTTCGAGGACAGCGCGGCGCTGGTCGGCCTGGTCCTCGCCGCGGCAGGCCTCGGCCTGGAGCACCTCACCGGCGACCCGGTCTGGGACGGGGTCGCGGCGATCGCGATCGGTGTCCTGCTGCTGTTCGTCGCCGGAGCGCTGGCCCGGGCGAACGTCTCGCTGCTCATCGGGCAGTCCGTGTCGCCGCGCATCCAGGAGGGACTGAAGGCCGAGATCCTGGCGCTGCCGCAGGTCGTCGACGTGCCGTTCCTGCTCACCACCGTCATCGGCCCGGGCCAGCTCATCGTCTCGGCGAAGGTGGACTTCGCCGACGACGTCACCGTGGCCGACATCGAGCGCGCGTCCGACGAGGCCGAGCGCCGGCTGGTCGCCCGCCACGAGGGCGTCCGCTACGTGTTCCTGGACCCGACCCCCGGCGACGGCCGCGCCCGCGCGGAGGTGCGTCGGGCGGACCCCTGACCGCCAACGCGTTCCTCGGGCCGGCGCACTGAGAGACGGCGGCTGCGCTGCAACGGGCCGACCCAGCAGCCCGCCGTGGCTAGAGTGGCGTGGAGATGTGCGTATACGTGTGCCAGGCCGGCTGACATGGACTTCTCCGTGCGACCGGTCGGTCGGGTAGACCTCTCCAACCGGACCGAGATCGTGCTCTCCGGCCGCCGGCTGGTCGAGGCCGATCTCAGCCGCCGACACGTCCATCACTTCTCGGCGGAGCGGTGTCTCTTCGAGCGCTGCGATTTCAGCGGCACCGTGTTCGACCACGGCTCTTTCGGCGCTGGTCGCGGTGTATCGGAGTACGTCGGCTGCGACTTCACCGGTGCCAAGATCCACATGGGCCCCGGGGGTTTCGCCCGATTCGTGGACTGCACCTTCGAAGGCGCTTCGATCGACCACTGGTTCTGCCAGGCGGTCGAACTGGTCGACTGCACTTTCTCCGGCCGCTTGCAGAAGGCTGTCTTCCACGGGCGCCTCCGGCCGGAGGACCGGAAGATCACCGGCCGCGCCGCGAACCAGTTCGAAGGCAATGACTTCTCGCGCGCGACGTTGGTGGATGTGTCGTTCCGGACCGGCATCGACCTGTCCAAGCAGCGACTCCCCGGTGGCGCCGAGTACACCCACCTGAAGGACGCTCGAACGGCCGTGCGACGGGCCAGGGATTTCTTCGCCGGTTGGGACGATCCGGAGGCCAAAAAGCGCGCCAGGGGCGTCCTCGCGGTCATGGAGGAGGATGTCCTGGAGGGGCAGGAAGAACTGCTCATCCGCGTCGAGGACTATCCCCGGCACTCCCGGCCCGCCATCCGGGTACTCCTGGAAGCGGCTCTGACGACGTAGCGGTCAGAGCCGCCCGGAATGCTCGGAGCCGCAACGAAGCTCGGACGGGCATGCAGGTGGGGGTCTGGTCCGACGTTGTGTGACCGTGGTGCTACATCGGCAAGCGCCGACTGGAGAGCGCTCTGGAGCAGTTCCCGCACCGTGGCGAGGTCGAGGTGATTCTGTAGGGCGGAAGCGGCCGGAGAGAATGCAGAGCCAGATCGGCTCTTCGCATGACGCGCCCGCTGCCTCATCCGGTGAGGATTCGGCCGACAGTGGGGGCGAGGAGCCCGGTGGCTCCGGCTTCTCCCAGGAGGTCTCTTCGGTGGCTTGTTGCCGCGCCCGGGGGTGGGGATCGTGTCCCGCCCGAGGCCGATGCCCATCCTGATTCCATGAAGACCGACCGCGACGGGGGTGGCGTGAGAACTCGTGACGTCGACGCATTCGTGCGGCGGTATGCCGCCCCGCTTCTGAAGGCTGCGGGTTACCGGAGCCGGGGCCGCTCGTACATGCGCCAGGGGCCGCGGGGGGCGGAGCTGATCGTCCAGTTCGATCCTGACGTCACGGCCCACCAGACAGGGGTCATGGTGGGGTACGGGGTGATGACGCCGGCGTTCCGGCAGTACCGCCAAGCGCGGGGCTACCCCCAGCACGCCTGGCCCCATGTGCACGAGTCGCTGCTGCATGGGCAGCTCCACAGCCCTGAGTTCGCGCGGACCGGAGCGCCGGGGGCCATTCCGTTGGATACGTGGGTGCTGGGCGAGGGTGAGCACACGGCGCTCGTCGGCGACGCTCTCGCCGGCGCCCTGAGTGACGACGTGGTGCCCGTCCTCGAGTCGTGGCTCGACCCTGCGACGTTGGCCGACGCGGTGCAGCACGGCCCCTCGGGGACGTTTCTCGGCATGTCTCCGGAGCGGAGCCTCGCCATGGCGCTCCTGGAGGTCGACGGCGCGGAGGCGCGCATCCGTGAGGCTCTCTCGCCGCTGAGCCCCGATGACAAGCTCCGCGTCTGGGTCGAGGCTTGCCTCGCGGCGCGGTCCACCGGCTGAGGGTCCCGAAACACCCCGGAATGCTTGAACGCGCAACGAGGTTGATCCCGGCATGCGCGTAGAGGTGTGGTCCGACGTCGTCTGCCCGTGGTGCTACGTCGGCAAGCGCCGGCTCGAGACGGCGCTCGAGCAGTTCCCGCACCGCGACCAGGTAGAGGTCGTGTGGCGGTCCTTCCAGCTCGACCCCACGCTCCCCGAGGGCGAGACGCACGCGACGCTGCCCGCGCTGGCCCGCAAGTACGGCACCAGCGAGGACGCGATGCGGCAGAACATGCGCCAGCTCGAGGAGGTCGCCGCCGCCGAGGGGCTGACCTACGACCTGGCCAACGGCATCAGCGGCAACACCTCGCTGGCCCACGAGCTGCTGCACCTGGCCGCCGAGCGCGGCGTCCAGGGCGAGCTCAAGGAGCGCCTGCTGCACGCCCACTTCGAGGAGTCCCGCAGCGTCTTCGACGTCGACTCGCTGGTGGCGCTCGGCGCCGAGGTGGGCCTGGACGAGACCGAGGCCCGCGAGGTCCTCACCGACCGCCGCTACCGCGCCGTCGTCGCGCAGGAGGGTGCGACGGCCCAGTCGCTCGGCGCGACCGGCGTGCCGTTCTTCGTCGTCGACCGCAAGTACGGCGCCGCGGGCGCGCAGCCGGCCGAGCTGCTGCTCCAGGTGCTGGAGCGGGCGTGGGCGGACGCCAACCCGCTGGTCACCGTCCCGGCCGCCGACGGCTGCTCGGGAGACAGCTGCGCCGTCTAGGTGTAGCGACCAGAGAGGTTGTTCACGCGGCGAGGCGGCTGATCGGTGGGCGGCCTCCGAGGGCGGAGTGGCTGCGGGCAGTGTTGTAGTGCTCCAGCCAGCTGTCCAGGGCGGCGGTGCGCTGGGCGTTACTGGTCCAGGC
>NZ_SPQP01000024.1 GCF_004571075.1 Blastococcus sp. TF02A-35 | reverse complement strand
GCCCTTCGGCGTCTCAGCGCAGCTCGGTCCCCTTGGTCTCCTTCAGCGTGAGGATCACGCCGAACGCCACCGCGGCGGCCACCGCCACGTAGATGAAGAACCAGAGCGGGCGCCCGGCGTCCGACAGCGCGGTGATCACCAGCGGCGCCGTCCCGCCGAAGAGCGCGACCGTGAGGTTGTACCAGGCGCCGATGCCGGTCGCCCGCAGCTCGGTCGGGAAGAGCTCGCTCATGATCGCCGGGGCGATGGAGGCCATCAGGGCGTACAGCCCCAGGCCCACGCAGAAGACGACGATCAGCGAGGCCAGGTTGTCCTGGACCAGGAACGACAGCGGCACGATGAGCACCGCCATGGCCCCGGACCAGATGAGCAGCTGCGGCTTGCGCCCGATGTGGTCCGAGAGCTTGCCGAAGGGGTAGCAGAGGACGACGAACAGCGCGGTCCCGATGGACAGCGCGATGAAGACGTCGGTCTCGTCGGCGTCGCGGAAGCTGATCGCGAACGGCGTCAGGGCGCTGAAGAACGTGTAGTACGACAGCGTCGACAGCAGCGTGAAGGCGCACAGCTGGAGCACGGCCCGCGGGTGGTGCTTGATCGTCTGCAGCAGCGGGTTCTTCGTCGCCCGGGCCTTCTCCGCGTTCTCCTCGAACTGCTCGGTCTCCACCAGGGAGCGCCGCAGCCACATGCCGACCAGGCCGAGCACGCCGCCGATGAAGAAGGCGATGCGCCAGCCGTAGCTCTCCAGCTGGTCGTCGCTGAGCACGCTGGTCAGCAGCACACCCAGCAGGGAGGCGGCGAGCAGCGCCGAGCCGGTGGAGACGTAGAAGAACGACGAGTAGCGGCCGCGGTGGGCCGGCGGCGCGATCTCGCCCAGGTAGGCCGAGGCGTTGGACACCTCGCCGCCCAGCGACATGCCCTGGGCCACGCGCGCGAGCAGCAGCAGGATCGGCGCGAGCCATCCCACCTGCTCGTAGGTCGGCAGGATCGCGATGACCATCGACCCGCCGGCCATCAGCAGGATGGTCAGCAGCATCCCCGCCTTGCGGCCCTTGAGGTCGGCGAACCGGCCGAGCAGCAGCCCGCCGAGCGGGCGGAAGAAGAAGGCCAGCGCGTAGGTCGACGTGGCGCCGATCAGCTTCAGCGCCTCGTTGTCACCAGGGAAGAACTGCCCCGCGAAGAAGACGACGAACGTCGCGTAGACCGTCCAGTCGAACCACTCGACCGCGTTGCCGATGCTGGCCGAGACCAGCGTCCGCACCGGGAGCTTGTGCTGGTCCCCCGCCTGCTCCTGCCGAACCGCGCCCGCCATGGTGCCCCCTCGGTCGTGCGGTCGTGACCCGGCTCACGCTAGAGCGGTCACCCCTGACCGGCACCTCGACCGGACGCACGAGAGCCCCCACCCGGCGTTGCGGGTGGGGGCTCGTCGATGAGGTCCGGACCGGATGACGGCCGCCTCGCGGCGGAGAGCACAACACGGCTCCAGGCCCCCGACCGAGGTCGGGGCGGTAGTCCGTGAAGGCGATAACCAAATGGCACCCGGGGGCACGATGCACCCGGCCCGGACTCGACCCACAGTACGCGCCGGGACGCCGCCGTGTCGCCGTGCCGGCGGTCACGACGCCCTCAGTTCAGGCCGCGCTCGTCCTGCTTCAGGGCGGTGTCCACGGTCAGCGCGGAGGCGATCACCATGCTGGCCAGCGGCTCCGGCAGCCGGTAGTGCACCAGGACGACGTAGCGGTCGGCCGTGGTGAACATCGTCCGCGCCAGGCCCTCCCACTTCTTCGTGACCCGGGCGACCTCGGTCCCCGCGGCGTCGAGGACGGCGAAGTCCCAGGCGATCCAGTTCTCCGCCTGGATGCTGCCGACCACCTGGTCGCCCACGACCAGGTCGAAGCGGATCCGGCCGAAGACGTTGGCCTGCACGATCTCGCCCAGCGTCGTCCCGTCGGGGCGCTGCACGACCACCCGCGACCGCACGAGCTTGGCGGGGCGGGTGAGGACCAGCACCGGGCCGCGCGCGTCGCGGACCTCGAGGTGGTGGGTGAGGAACTGGTCGAGGCTCGACAGCAGCCGCACGGCCTTCCGGACCGTGGACTGCCCGACCTGGACGACCGCGCCGACCTGCTGCCCCTGCCCGTCGTACACCGCGTACTCGTTGGTGAGCTCGACGAGCTTCGTCCGCTGCGAGACGACGAGCACCGGCTGGTCGTACAGCGAGGGCCCGCTGACCGCCTGCTGCACGGGCGCCTGCTGGAGGTGCTCGGTCCAGCCCTGGCCGTCCCACCAGCGGGCGGCCGGGCCACCCGCCGGGTCGGGGTACCAGCCGGGCGGTGGGGGTCGGGTCACGGCGGCCAAGCTAACCCGCGCCCGTGCCAGACTCCGGCGCATGGCCGACCTCACCGCCCTCGAGTCGCGGGTGCTGGCCGCCGTCGACGAGCAGTGGGCGGTGACCCGCCTCTGCGAGCTCGTCGCCGTCCCGTCGGTGGGCGGCTCCGCGGCGGAGAGCGAGATCCAGCACCAGGTGGCCGACCGCCTGGAGGAGCTGGGCTGCGCGGTCGACCGCTGGCGCATCGACCTCGCCGAGGCGGCCTCCGCCCCGGACGCCCCGGGCCAGGAGGTCGACCGGACGGAGGCGTGGGGCGTCGTCGGCACGGTTCCCGGCGCCGAAGACGGCGCCCCCGCGCTGGTCCTCGCCGGGCACACCGACGTCGTACCGCCCGGCGACCGGTCGCTCTGGGCCGGCGACCCCTTCGTCCCCCGCATCGCCGACGGTGCCGTGCACGGCCGCGGGGCCTGCGACATGAAGGCCGGCGTCGCCGCCTCGCTCGCCGCGGTGCACGCCCTGCGGACGGCGGGCGTCCGGCTCGCCCGTCCGCTGGCGCTGCACGCGGTGGTCGGCGAGGAGGACGGCGGGCTCGGCGCCTGGGCGACGCTGCGCCGCGGCCACACCGGCGACGTCTGCGTCATCCCCGAGCCGACGGCGGGGTCGGTCATGACCGCGCACGCCGGCGCGCTCACCTTCCGGCTGGAGGTGTCCGGGCACGCCGCGCACGCCGCGCTGCGCCACCGCGGGGTGAGCGCCATCGAGCTGTTCGCGCACCTGCACGCCGAGCTCCAGGAGCTCGAGGCGGAGCGCCAGGTCGACGCAGACCCCCGCTTCGGCGACGTCCCCTTCCCCTACGGCCTGTCGGTCGGACGGCTCCAGGCCGGCGACTGGGCCAGCTCGGTCCCCGACCGGCTGGTGGCCGAGGGCCGCTACGGCGTGCGCCTTGGCGAACCGGTCGAGGTCGCACGGGCCGCCCTGGAGGACCGCGTCGCCGAGCTGTGCGCCGGGCACCCGTGGCTGGCCGAGCACCCGGCCCGGCTGACCTGGACCGGCGGCGCCTTCGCCAGCGGGCAGCTCCCACCCGGGCACCCGCTGCTCCCGGCGGTCCGCTCGTGCGTCGTGGACGCCGGAGGTCCCGGGCCCGCGGAGCGGGCCGTGAGCGCCGGCACCGACCTGCGCCTGTACGCGGCCGCCGGCATCCCGACCCTGCACTACGGGCCCGGTGACCTCGAGCTCGCGCACGGGCCGCTGGAGCACGTGCCGGTCGCCGAGCTGGTCACCGCCGCCCGCGCCTTCGCGCTGCTGGCCCTGCGCACCTGCGGCTTACGGTGAGCACGCACGTCGGCTTCGACGCCTGGGCGGCGCTGGCCGGGGACTCCCCCACCTCGCGCACCGAGTGGGCCGCCGTCGTCGCCGCCTGGGGCGAGCCGCACCGGCGGTACCACGACCTCGCCCACCTGGCCGCCGTCCTCGGGGTCGCCGGCCGGCTCGCCGCCGGGGCACCCGACCGCGACGCCGTCCTGCTGGCGGCCTGGTACCACGACGTCGTCTACGACCCGCAGCGCTCCGACAACGAGCAGGTCAGCGCCGAGCGGGCGCAGGCCGGCCTCCGCGGGCTCGTGCCCGAGGACCGCGTGGCGGAGGTCGTGCGGCTGGTGCTGCTCACCGCCACCCACGACCCGGGTCCCGACGACGCGAACGGCGCGGTGCTCTGCGACGCCGACCTGGCCGTGCTGGCCGGCCCGCCGGAGGCCTACGCCGCCTACGCGTCGGCCGTCCGCGCCGAGTACGGGCACCTGTCCGACGAGGTCTTCACCGCCGGGCGGGTCGCCGTCCTCGAGCACCTGCTGGCGCTCCCCCGGCTCTACCGGCTGCCCGCCGTCGCCGGCTGGGAGCCCCGGGCCCGGGCGAACCTGGGCGCGGAGCTCGCGCTGCTCAGGTCGCGGGCCGGGGGAGGCGGGGCTTCCGGGCGCGCAGCCCCGCCGCCATCAGCCGGCTGAGCAGCTCCCGCGAGGCCACGGGCTGCGCCCCGGCCTCGACGGCGACGTCGTAGAGGTCCTCGGGGACGTCGTAGTGGTCTCCCTGGAACGCCCGCCGCGGGATGCCGAGCTCGGCCTCGACGAAGGCGTGCAGCTCCTCGTAGGACACGTCGCTGACCAGGTGCGACCACCGGCGGCCGCGCCAGGGCCACACGGGACTGTCGATCAGCACGGCCACGGGGAGCAGTCTCGCGCGCCCCGGCTAGCGTCTGCCCGGTGAGCAACGAGATCCGCTGGGGCATCGTCGGACCGGGTCGCATCGCGGAGAGCGTGGTGCCCGACTTCGCGCACGTGCCGGGCGCGCGGGCGGTCGCCGTCGCCTCCCGGTCGCAGGAGCGGGCCGACGCCTTCGCCGCGCGGCACGGCCTGGAGCGGGCGCACGGGTCCTACGCGTCGATCATCGACGACCCCGAGGTCGACGTCCTCTACCTCGCGACGCCGCACCCCCAGCACCACGCCCTCGCCATCGCCGCCCTGCGTGCGGGCAAGGCGCTGCTCGTGGAGAAGGCGTTCACCGCCACCACCGCCGGGGCCGCCGAGGTCGTGGACCTGGCGCGGGAGAGCGGGACCTTCGTCATGGAGGCGATGTGGACCCGCTTCCAGCCGGCCGTCGTCACGCTGCGGGACCTGGTCGCCGACGGCGCCATCGGGGAGGTGCGGTCGGTGCAGGCCGACCTCGGGGTGGCCCGGGAGTACGACCCGGTCGACCGGCTCTTCGCCCTGGAGCTCGGCGGCGGCGCCCTGCTCGACCTCGGCGTCTACGTCGTCTCCTTCGCCCAGATGCTGCTCGGCACCCCCGACCGCGTGGTCGCGACCGGCTCGGTGTTCCCGTCCGGCGCGGACGCGGAGGCGGCGATCCTGCTGGGCTACGACGACGGCCGCAACGCCGCCCTGACGACGTCGCTGCGGTACGCGCTGCCGGGCACCGCCCGGGTGGTGGGGACGACGGGCTGGATCGACGTCCAGCCGCGCTTCCACCACCCGCAGACCATCGTGCTGCACCGCAACGGCGCGGAGCCCGAGGAGATCACCCGCCCGCAGACCGGCGCCGGGTACGCGCACGAGCTCGTCGAGGTCACCGAGTGCCTGCGCGCGGGGCGCACCGAGAGCGCGGTCATGCCGCTGGCCGACACGCTCGCGGTGCAGGACGTGCTCGGCCAGGCGGCCGACCAGCTGGGCGTGCGGCACACGGAGGCGACCGACGTCGTCTGACCGCCCGTCCGGGTGATCCGCCTGCAGCAGTGGGCCGTCGGTGCCGATGGAGGACGTAGGAGCCGCACCCGCGGCGCGCGTTCGCAAGGAGCACACACCCATGGCACTTCTCGAGGGACTGGCCGCCGTCGTCGCCAAGATCGCCGGCGCGAGCACCGCGGCGCAGGTCGCCACCGGGCTGGGCATCGCCGCCGCCGGGGTCACCGGGGCGGGCGCCGCGGGCGCGCTGCCCGAGCCGGTGCAGGACACCGTGGCCCAGGCGGTGGAGACGGTGACCCCGTTCGAGCTGCCCTCGTCCGAGGACGAGGCGCCCGCGGAGGACGTGGTCGAGGCCGAGGAGCCGGCGACGGAGGAGCCCGAGCAGGTCGACGTCCCGGCCGAGCCGGTCGACCCGCCACCGAGACCCCCGAGACCGTCGTCGAGGAGGAGGCGGCCGACGAGGCCGCCGAGGCCGGGACCGGGGCCGCGCGCGGCCTGGAGAACGCTCTCCAGCACGCGAACCCCAACGCGCACGCCAGCCTGCAGGCGAACCTGGAGCGGCAGCAGCAGCACGAGGCCGACAAGGCGGCCCGCGAGGCCGCCAAGGCCCAGGAGAAGGCGGCCCGGGAAGCGGCCGAGGCCCAGGAGGAGGCTGCGCGCCAGGCCGCCGAGGCAGGGGCCGCGGCCCGCGAGGCCGCGGAGCAGGCGCGGGAGGCCGCCGAGGGCGCCGGCAGCTCCGGTCACGGGGCGGGCAAGAAGGACTGACGCACGCACGGCCGGCGGCCGGGGTCCCCTCGGGGGTCCCGGCCGCCGTGCGTCCGGCTCAGACGGGCGCCCAGGCCAGCCCGGTCGCCTGGTCGGCCGTGGGTACCCGGGTCGGGGTGCCGCCGGCTCGCTCGACCGCCTCGGCGAAGCGGACCGCATCGATCACGGCGGCGCAGCCCGGGTCGTTGTTGAAGTAGACGAGGACGTCCGCGTCGCCGAAGGTCGCGGCGATCCGGTCCGCCCACAGCTGCAGCGTCTCGGGGCGGTAGCCCCACTGCTCGAAGCCGTGGTGGAAGCGCAGGTACCCCCAGTCGGCGGTGCGCCACAGCGGGGCGACCGGCTGCTCGTCGCGGTCGGCCCAGCACAGGGCCGCGCCGTAGCGCTCGAGCAGGGCGCGGATGTCGTCGGTCCACCAGGACTCGTGGCGCGGCTCGACCGCCACCCGGGTGCCGCCCGGGAACTGGGCCAGGCAGTCCCGCAGCAGGTCGGCGTCGGCCTTCAGCGTCGGCGGGAGCTGCAGCAGGACCGTGTCCAGCTTGGTCCCCAGCCCCTCCGCCCGGCCCATCAGGCGGGCGACGGGCTCCTCGGGCTCGCGCAGCCGCTTGATGTGGGTGAGGAAGCGGCTGGCCTTGACCGCCCACCGGAAGTCCTCCGGGGTGCGCTCCCGCCACTTCACGAACGTCTCGTGCTCGGGCAGCCGGTAGAAGGCGTTGTTGCTCTCGACGGTCGCGAAGTGCTGGACGTAGTGCTCCAGCCACAGCCGCTGCGGGAGCTTCTGCGGGTAGAAAGCGCCGCGCCAGTCGCGGTACTGCCACCCCGACGTCCCGATGATCACGGTCACCCGGGGAGCCTTCCCCCCTCGATGGCCCCGCACACGGGGTTGAGCCGGACGAGCGACCCTTGAGCCGTGCCGTGGCGCGGCTCGAGGGTCGACCGCGCGGCTCGACCGGCCCAGGACGAACGCCGACAGGGGCGGCCCCGCCGAAGCGGGACCGCCCCCATCGGGACGTGCTGGTGCTACGGGTGAGCTGGACTCAGAAGTCCATGCCGCCCATGCCGCCCATGTCGCCACCGGGGGCAGCCGCAGCGGCCTTCTCCGGCTTGTCGGCGATGACGGCCTCGGTGGTGAGGAAGAGCGCCGCGATGGAGGCGGCGTTCTGCAGCGCCGAGCGGGTGACCTTGGCCGGGTCGATGATGCCGGCCGCGACCAGGTCCACGTACTCGCCGGTGGCGGCGTTGAGGCCGAAACCGGTCTCGGAGTTGCGGACCTTCTCCGCCACGACGCCGCCCTCGAGGCCGGCGTTGACGGCGATCTGCTTCAGCGGGGCCTCGAGCGCGACGCGCACGATGTTGGCACCGGTCGCCTCGTCACCCTCGAGCTCGAGCTTCTCGAACGCGACGGCCGTGGCCTGCGCGAGAGCGACGCCACCACCGGCGACGATGCCCTCCTCGACGGCGGCCTTGGCGTTGCGCACCGCGTCCTCGATGCGGTGCTTGCGCTCCTTGAGCTCGACCTCGGTCGCGGCGCCGGCCTTGATGACGGCGACGCCACCGGCCAGCTTGGCCAGGCGCTCCTGCAGCTTCTCGCGGTCGTAGTCGGAGTCCGACTTCTCGATCTCGGCGCGGATCTGGTTGACGCGACCCTGGATCTGGTCGGCGTCACCGGCACCCTCGACGATCGTCGTCTCGTCCTTGGTGACGACGACCTTGCGGGCGCGGCCCAGCAGCTCGACGCCGGCGCTCTCGAGCTTGAGGCCGACCTCCTCGCTGATGACCTGGCCACCGGTGAGGATGGCGATGTCGCCGAGCATGGCCTTGCGGCGGTCACCGAAGCCCGGGGCCTTGACGGCGACGGACTTGAAGGTGCCACGGATCTTGTTCACGACCAGGGTCGCGAGGGCCTCGCCCTCGACGTCCTCGGCGATGATGGCCAGGGACTTGCCGCCCTGCATGACCTTCTCCAGCAGCGGGAGCAGGTCCTTGACCGAGCTGATCTTCGAGTTGACGACGAGCACGTACGGGTCGTCGAGGACGGCCTCCATGCGCTCGGCGTCGGTCACGAAGTAGGGCGAGATGTAGCCCTTGTCGAAGCGCATGCCCTCGGTGAGCTCGAGCTCGAGACCGAAGGTGTTGCTCTCCTCGACGGTGATGACACCTTCCTTGCCGACCTTGTCCATGGCCTCGGCGATGAGCTCACCGATGGCGGGGTCAGCGGCGGAGATGGAGGCGGTGGCGGCGATCTGCTCCTTGGTCTCCACGTCCTTGGCGGTGGAGAGCAGGTACTCGCTGACCGAGGCGACGGCCTTCTCGATGCCCTTCTTCAGGGCCATCGGGTTCGCGCCGGCGGCGACGTTGCGCAGACCCTCGCGCACGAGCGCCTGGGCCAGCACGGTGGCGGTGGTGGTGCCGTCACCCGCGACGTCGTCGGTCTTCTTCGCGACCTCCTTGACCAGCTCGGCCCCGATCTTCTCCCACGGGTCCTCGAGCTCGATCTCCTTGGCGATGCTCACACCGTCGTTGGTGATCGTGGGGGCGCCCCACTTCTTCTCCAGAACGACGTTCCGGCCCTTGGGGCCGAGGGTCACCTTGACGGCGTCGGCGAGGGTGTTCATGCCCCGCTCAAGGCCGCGGCGCGCCTCTTCCTCGAAGGCGATCATCTTGGCCATGTGGTGATGTCCTCCATGCATTGATCGCTGCACGGCCGGGTTGGTGCCCGCGACGGACGACATCGGGTGACGCGGACTCCCTTGCGTCCGCGCGCCGGTGCCTCACCGTTCCGACCTGATTGGCACTCGGGAGTCCCGAGTGCCAGAAACGAGTCTGGCACTCGACCCTGGCGAGTGCAAGAACGGGGGTGGTCGGCCGCCCTACCGGGGGGACCCGGGAACGGCAGCGGCCCGGCCCCCCGAGGGGGACCGGGCCGCTGTCGAGCGGTTGCTCAGGCGCTGCGGACCGCGTCGGCCTGCGGGCCCTTCGAGCCCTGGACGACCTCGAACTCGACCCGCTGGCCCTCGTCGAGGGACTTGTACCCGTCCATCTGGATGGCCGAGTAGTGGACGAAGACGTCCTGGCCGCCGTCGACGGCGATGAAGCCGAAGCCCTTCTCGGCGTTGAACCACTTCACGGTGCCCTGTGCCACGTGTGCTCCCACGTTTCGTGCGTGCGGCCGCCCCACCGCTCGTGATGGGACGGGGTCTCTGCTCTTCCGCCCGCCGAACACGAACGTGGAACTCGAACCGCGGGAGAACGTACAGCAGAAAAGCGCTGGTGGGAGTACCCACGCGCACGGCTCATACCCGGATGCAGCGACTCGTGGTCGCCTGAACCGGGGAACGGCCCCGACCCTACGCCCTCCCGGGGCGCGGCGTTCAGCCGATCAGGCCCGCGGCCCTCGCCGACCTCAGCGACGGCTCCACCCGGTGCGTGGGGCCGACCACCGGCTCCAGCGGGTCCAGGGTCTTGAGGCCCTCTCCGGTGTTGAGGACGACGGTCTCCTTGGCCGGGTCGAGCTGCCCGCCCTCGACGAGCTTGCGCAGGACCGCGACGGTGACGCCGCCGGCGGTCTCGGCGAACACGCCCGTGGTGCGGGCGAGGTCACGGATGCCCTGCACGATCTCGTCGTCGCCCACGCGGGCGACCGAACCACCGGTGCGGCGGATGGCGTCCAAGGCGTAGGGGCCGTCGGCGGGGTTGCCGATGTTGAGCGACTTCGCGATCCCGGTCGGCTTGACCGGCTTCACGACGTCCCACCCGTTGTCGAAGGCGGTCGCGATCGGGTCGCAGCCCGCGGACTGGGCGCCGAAGATCGTCCACTCGGTCGCCTCGACGATGCCGGCGGCGGTGAGCTCGCGGAAGGCCTTGTCCACCTTGGTGAGCAGCGAGCCCGACGCCATGGGGATGACGACCTGGGCCGGGATCCGCCAGCCGAGCTGCTCGGCGATCTCGTAGCCCATCGTCTTGGAGCCCTCGGCGTAGTAGGGCCGCACGTTCTGGTTGACGAAGGCGGTGTCCTCGAACTCGTCGGTCTCGGCGAGCTCGCTGGTGAGCCGGTTGACGTCGTCGTAGGAGCCGTCGACGGCGACCAGCGTCTGGCCGTAGACGGCCGACTGCACGACCTTGCCCGGCTCGAGGTCGCTCGGGATGAACACGTAGGAGGGCAGCCCGACGCGGGCGGCGTGCGCGGCGACGGAGTTGGCCAGGTTGCCGGTGGAGGCCGCGGCGATCTTCCGGTAGCCCAGGCCCTTGGCCGCGGTGGCGGCGAGGCTGACGACGCGGTCCTTGAAGGAGTGGGTGGGGTTCGCGGAGTCGTCCTTGACCCACAGGCCGCCGGTCAGCCCGAGCTCCTCGGCCAGCCGGTCGGCGCGGACCAGCGGCGTCATGCCGGGGTCGAGCGAGACGCGGGAGGCGGGGTCCTGGCCCACGGGCAGGAGGGCCACGTAGCGCCAGATGTTCTGCGGGCCGGCCTCGATCTGCTCCCGGGTGACGGCCTTCATCACCTCGGGGTCGTAGTCGACCTCCAGCGGGCCGAAGCACTCGGCGCAGGCGTGCTCGGCGATCAGGCCGAAGGTGGCGCCGCAGTTGCGGCAGACCAGCCCGCGGGCCGGACACGGGGGAACCGGGCCACCGGCGCTGGAGTCGGCCTGGACGGATCCGGGAGCGGTCAGAGTCATGCGACGACTACCTCCTCATCTTCCCCGCGTCGGGCCGTCGAGCCGCGCAGGACGGAATTGGCACCTCCCGCTGCGCGAGCGCAGTCGGCGGTTGCCGGGGCTTCGTCGGGCCGTGTCCCTCTGCCCCTCTGGATGAGTGAACAGCCGCACTCTACCCAGTCGCGGGCGCCGACCGGCGAGCGGACAGGATGGCCAGGTGAGCGCGCGCGTCGTCTACACCGATCTCGACGGGACGATGGTCGGTCCCCGGGGCTCCTTCTGGCACACGGCGGGGCGCGAGCTCACCGACGGGCCGGCCGCGGCGCTGCTGGAGCTGCACCGGGCCGGCGTCGCCCTGGTGCTGGTTAGCGGCCGCACCTACGAGCAGGTCGTGGAGGCGGCTCGGATCTTCGCCGCCGACGGCGCGATCGCGGAGCTGGGCGCCACGATCGGCTGGGGTGCCGGCCGCACGCCGCACCGGCTCCGCGGCGAGCTGCCCGAGGAGTACGGCAACCGGACGCCGATGGACGTGATGGCCTCCCTCGGCGTCGTCGAGGAGCTGATCGCCGCCCACCCCGGCCGCCTGGAGTGGCACGCGCCGTGGCACGCCACGCACGACACCGACGCCCTGCTGCGCGGGCGGGTCGACCCGCTCGCCGTCGACGCGTGGCTGGCCGAGCGGGGCGCGGGCTGGCTGACCCTCAAGGACAACGGCGCGATCCCGGCGGCGTCCTGGATGGGGCTGGACGACGACGCCGCTCCCCCGCGGGTCTACCACCTGATGCCGCGCGGCATCTCCAAGGGCGCGGCCATCGCCTGGGACCTCGAGCGCCGCGACCTCTCCCCCGACGACGCGGTCGCGATCGGTGACAGCGTCAGCGACCTGGACATGGCGCCGGCCGTCGGGCGGCTGTTCATCACCGCGAACGGGGCCGCGGTCGACGGCATGACCGGGCTGATGACCGCCGTCCCCAACGTGACGGTCACCGACGGCGCGATGGGCGAGGGCTGGGCCCAGGCGGTCCGCGCCAGCTTGTAGCGCCGTCCGCGCCCGACTAGCTGGTGACGTCTCTCCGCGCGAAGTGGCGGAAGCCCAGCGCCGTGAAGATGGCGACGTAGACCAGCGACTGGATGACGCCGCGGAACATGTCGCCCGAGTCGATCGGCGTCTGCAGCAGGTCGGTCCAGGCGAACTCCTCCGCCGTGGGGAACCAGTCGCGGATCGCGCCGAGCTGCTCCACCTGGTCGAGGATCGCGAAGACCACCATCGTGAAGACCGCACCACCGACGGCGGCCAGCGGCGCGTCGGTGATCGTCGAGAACCAGAACGCCAGCGCCCCCACCACCAGCAGGTGGACGGCGAGGTAGCCGAGCATCCCGGCCAGCCGCAGCATGCCGTCGCCCTGGTCGAGGGTGACGCCGACCGGGGTCTGGATGTCGTCGAAGCCGAACGCGAGGCCGCCGGCGACCACCGCCACCGCGGCGAGCGTCAGCAGGGCCGCCACCGACTGCACCAGCGCGGCGAACCACTTCTGCCGGAGCAGCCGCATGCGGGGCACCGGGGTGGCCAGCGCGTAGCGCAGCGAGCCCCACTGCGCCTCGGTGGCCACGGTGTCCCCGAAGAACAGGGCGTAGACGACGACCAGGAAGAACCCGGTGGTCGCGAACAGCACGAACAGCGTGAAGTTCAGCCCGCTGGAGGTGGCGACGTCGACCAGGTTGATCCGGTCGTTGGACTCGGCCTCCTCGTTCGCGCCCAGCTTCAGCGCGGCGATGAGGACCAGCGGCAGCGCGGCCATGAGCAGGAAGACGCCCATGGTGCGGCGCCGCTTGAACTGCCGGCGGAGCTCCACCGACAGCCGCAGGGTGCGGTCCGGCCGGTAGCCCTTGACCGCACCGGTCGGCTGCACGTGGTCGGTCGTGCTCATCAGCTCTCCCCCACCAGCGCGAGGAATGCGTCCTCGAGCCGTCGTCGCGGCGTGAACTGGTCGACGGCGATGCCCGCGGACACGAGCGCCTGCAGCGCGTCGGACCGCCGGGCGCCGTCCAGCTCGGCGACCAGGCCCTCGTCGGTGCGGGCGGCGGTCACGCCCGGCACGGTGCCGAGCACGGCGACCGCCCGGTCGGTGTCGGCGTCGTCGGCCAGGCCGACCAGCACCGACCCACCGGTGCCGACGATCTCCTCGACCGTGCCCTGCACGATCTTCTGGCCCTTCGCCATGACGACGACGTGGCTGCACGTCTGCTCGATCTCGCTGAGCAGGTGGCTGGAGACGATGACGGTGCGCCCGGTGGCCGCGTAGTCGCGCAGCACCTCGCGCATGGCGTGGATCTGCGGCGGGTCCAGCCCGTTGGTCGGCTCGTCGAGCACCAGCAGGTCGGGCAGGCCGAGCATCGCCTGCGCGATGGCGACGCGCTGGCGCATGCCCTGGCTGTAGCGGCGCACCGGGCGGTCGAGCGCGGCACCGAGCCCGGCGACGGCGATGGCCTCCTCCATGTGCGCGTCCTCGGCCGGCCGGCCGGTCGCAGCCCAGTAGAGGGTCAGGTTGTCGCGGCCGGAGAGGTGCGGCTGCAGCCCCGTGCCCTCGACGAAGGACCCCAGCCGGGACAGCACCGGGGCGCCCGGTCCCGCCGCGTGGCCGAAGATGCTGATCCGGCCCTCGGTGGGCTTGATCAGGCCCATGAGCATGCGCAGCGACGTCGTCTTGCCGGCGCCGTTGGGGCCGAGCAGGCCGAGCACCTGGCCGCGGCGCACCTCGAAGGACAGGTCGCGCACGGCGACGAAGCCGTCCTTGTAGGCCTTGGTCACGCCCTCGAAGCGCAGCGGCACGTCCTCGCCGTCGGGGTCGGCGGCCGAGACCTGGCGACGACGCCGGGCGCCCCACCACTGCGCCGCCAGCCACCCCAGCAGCCCGAGCGCGGCGAGCACGCCGAGCAGCACCCACCAGCGCGAGGTCCCGCCGGTGTTCTCCGTCTGCCCGCTCACCTCGGGGACCGCCAGGTCGGCCGACGCCAGGCCCACGGAGTAGGCCCCCGCGGCCGTCGGGAGCGCGAAGCCCTGGTCGGTGGAGGAGACGACGACCCGCATGCTGTGGCCGGTCTCGAACCGGTGCACGATGCCCGGCAGGGTGACACTCACCCGCGTGGGCGCGGCGGGGTCGGTGGAGATGCCGGTGAGGGCGAGCGGCGCCACGAGCCCGCTGGGCAGCGTGGTGCTCCCGTCGGGCGCGACGTCGTAGAGCTTGGCGAACAGCGTGGCCGAGCCGCCGGGGGCCGCGACCAGCAGGTCGACGGTCGAGGCGCCGACCACCTCGACGGGGGCGTCCAGCGGCGCGCTGTCGAACGCGGCGAACTGGCCCGGGATCTCCAGCGTCGTCCCGCCCAGCGCCGAGGCGAGCGCGCCGAGGCCGGGCACGGTGGTGAGGGAGGCAGGGGTGCCGCCGGCCGGGTTGACCACCGGCTGCAGCGGTCCCTCGACCGACACCTCGCGCCGGGCGGCCGGCTCCTCGCCGTCCAGGCCCGGGTAGCGGTCGGCGACGACGGTCCGGCTGCCGCCCTGCACCCGGCCGAACGTGGCGCCGAGGCCGGTGGGCGCCGGGAACTCGAAGCCGGTGCCGGGGTCCTGGCCCCGGGCGGGGTCGTCGGCGGAGCGGAGGTGCCAGTCGAACCAGCCGGCCACCTGCTCCCGCAGCGCCTCGGTCTGGTTCTCCGACGACGCGGAGTCGTGGCCGCCGGCGAACCAGACGACCTTCACCGGCGTGCCGTCGGCGGCGATGCCGCGGGCGTTGGCGTCGGCCTGGCCGAGCCCGAACAGGGAGTCCTGCGTGCCCTGGACCAGGAGCGTGGGCGCGTCGATGCGGTCGAGGACGCCCGCCGGGCTGCTGCGGTCGAGCACCGCGGCGATCTCGGGCGTGAGCGTGCCCGCCTCGGCGGCGGCCTGGTAGGCGGCGCAGATGTCGGCGCGGAAGCGGCCGCAGGTGAGCAGCTGCTCCACGGCCTCGGGGTTCTGCGCGGCGCGCTCGAGGAGCTCGGGCGGGATGCCGTCGGCCACCCGGCCGCCGGCCGCGGCACCGTCCGCGCCCGCGGTCTCACCGCCCCCGCCGCCGAGACCGCCCAGCAGGCCACCGGACGGGGACGCGCCGATGCCGAAGAAGAGGCCGGCCCACAGCCGCTTGTAGACGCCGGCGCCCTCCGACTGCGGCGTGGCCGCGACGGTGCCGGCGTCGGTGGTGCCGGTCTGCGAGGGGAACAGCGAGGTGGTCAGCGAGTTCCAGGTGATCTGCGGCGCGATGGCGTCGACGCGGTCGTCGTAGGCGGCGCCCAGCAGCGCGAGCGCGCCGCCGTAGGAGCCGCCGGCTACGCCGACGCGCGGGTCGCCGTCGGAGTCGAGCTGCACGTCGTCCCGCTCGGCGAGCAGGTCCAGCAGCGTCGAGAGGTCGGCGACCTCGTAGCGCGGGTCGTTGAGCCCGATCTGGCCGGTGCTCTCGCCGAACCCGCGGGCGGAGTAGGTGAGGACGACGTAGCCGCGCTCGGCGAGGTCCCGCGCGTCGTCGGCCACGGAGCGCTTGCTGCCGCCGAAGCCGTGCGCGAGGACCACGGCGGGGGCCGGCTCGTCGCCGTCCGGCAGGTAGAGGGTGGTGTCGAGCTCCACCGCGTCCGCGCCGCTGCCCGAAGGCACCCGCGCGTCCTCCGTGCGGACCTCCGCGGCTGCTGCCGGCGGTGCCAGGACGACGGTGGCGGGGGTCAGGCCGACGGCGAGGAGGGCGGCGACCACGGCGCGCCCGCCCGCACGCGCGGGACCACGGTGGGAGCGCACGAAGCGCCCAACGGCCGAGGTGCCGCGCGTGTTCCGCGCGGCACCGGCCGCCGGGGTCAGGGCGTCCAGTTACCGGTGGCGACGATGACCAGGCCCGGGGCCGGCACGTCGGTGACCTCGAAGAACCGCGGCGCAGGGCCCGCCAGCTGCGGGAACTGCTCGACCAGCGCGAGCGCCGCCTGGCGCTGCGCCTCGTCGCCCTCGGTGAAGAAGACGGTGGTCGCGGCGACCGGGTCGCCCTCGTAGGCGCCCACGCCGGGGGACTCCCAGCCGCCGCCGACGACGGCGGAGGAGATCTTGCCGGCGAGACCGTTGACGGTCGTGGCGTTCAGGACGGTGACCGGCAGCTTGGCGACGGGGGCCTCGGGCTCGAGCGAGATGGGCTCGTTGGCCAGGGGCGGGAGCTCCGCGGTGGGGATGGCGGGGGCCTCGACGGTGGCGGGCGCGACCGGCGCCTGGGCGCCGGCCTCGGTCTGCTCCGGCTTGGTCACGGTGTAGACGCCGAGGACGACGAGAGCGACGACCGCCATGGCGACCAGGCTCTTGAGGACCATGCGCGGCTTGGGCTCGTCCTCGTCCTCGAAGATGACCTCGGGCGTGCCGTTCTTCTTGGCTGCCCGGCGGCGCGCGGCGTCGGCGGCCTGGCGCTCGGCGCGGAAGTTGGCGCGACCGCCCTTGACGGGGCCGCGGACGGGCGCCGGGGCCTCGTCCCGGTCGAGCGCGGGCTCGTCGTCGTACTCGTCCTCGTACGCCTCGTCGTAGGCCTCGTCGTACTCGTCGACGTCGGCGGCCCGGCGCAGGCCGGCACCCCGCTCGGGGATGGCGGTGGTCATCGGCGGGACGAGGCCCTGCGGCAGGTCCAGGTCGGTGCCGAGGTCGAAGGCCGGGCGGGAGCCCTCGTCGGCGCGGGAGGGCTTGGTCCAGTCGCCGTAGGACTTCGCGGGGGCGCCGGACGGGGTGGTCTGCCGGGGCACGCGGGGCACCCGCGGGGCCGGGCGGGGACCGCGGCCGGGGCCGGTGGTCACGAGCGCCTCGTCCTCGACCCAGGTGCCCGAGGGCGCCAGCGAGGTGGCGGCGGCCTTGGCCATGGCGGGGACGGGCTTGGCGATCCCCTCCCCGGCGGAGACGGGCGCGAGGACGTCGGCCGGGCGGGCGGGGCGCCCGAGCCGCGGCTCGGGGGCCACGGGACGCGCGGGGGCGGGGACCGGACGCGGCGGGACCGCGGCCGCGGGCCGGCCGCCTGCGGGGACCGGGGGCAGCGGCAGCCGGGAGCGCGAGCCCTGCGGCGCGCGGTCGGCCGGCGGGAGGCCGAGCAGCACGTCACGGCGCCCGGACCGGTCCCGGTCGCGGGTCGTGGGGTGGTCGCTCAGCCCAGGAGCCGGGCGAGCGTGATCGAGGGAGTCGGTCCTGCGCCGTCCAGCGGCTGCAGGAGCGGTCCCCTGGTCCAGTCCGTCACTGCCTGACGCGGCGTGCCTGCCCACGGTGAGCAAATCTAATCCATGTAATTCGCCTTGCCCAGGACCTGAGACGAACGCGTTCGTTGCCGCGCCGTGCGCACCCGCCGGAGGCGCTGCACGAGGAGGGGGTCGGCGGCCAGCGCCTCGGGCCGGTCGACCAGGGCGTTGAGCGCCTGGTAGTACCGGGTCGGCGTCGTACCGAAGCGCTCGCGGATCGCCGTCTCCTTGGCCCCGGCCCGCCGCCACCACTGCCGCTCGAACCCGAGCATGTCGTGCTCCCGCCGCGACAGCCCTACGGCGCCGACCTGCGCGGACGCCTCCCCTGACCCGTCGGCCCGGGGCGGGGAGACCACGGGGGCTGGGTCGATGCTCATCGCTGGTCCATCTCCTGCCGCACCTGCCGCCGGGGCTCCCCCGACGGCTCGACCGGCACCGTATCCCCGCCCACCGACAGTTCCGCGCCGGTGCCGCGGCGGGTCCGACGACGACCGCTCAGGGGGTCGCCGGGACCGCCTCCGGTGACGTCCGACGCGCGCCTGCCCGGGCGTGTCGCAGCATGTCGGCCGTGAAGACCACCAGGGCCACCCAGACGATCACGAAACCGGCCAGGCGGGCCGGTGGCATCGGCTCGTCGTAGACGAAGACGCCGACCGCCAGCTGCATCAGCGGGGTCAGGTACTGGAGGAGGCCGACCGTCGACAGCGGGATGCGCCGGGCCGCGGCGGCGAAGAGGAGCAGCGGGACGGCGGTCGCCACCCCGGAGCTCACGAGCAGCAGCGCGTGCCCCGCGCCCGCGGCGGCGAACGTCCCCTCGCCCCCGGAGTGCAGGACGGACAGCACCACCACGGCCGGGACGGCGACGAGCGCCGTCTCGAGGAACAGCCCGGGCGCCGCCTCGACCGCCACGAGCTTCTTCATGACGCCGTAGAGGCCGAACGTCGCGGCGAGGCTGAGGGCGATCCACGGCGGCCGGCCGTGGTCCAGCGTCAGCACCAGGACGGCGACCGCCGCGATGCCGACGGCCACCCACTGCAGCGGGCGCAGCCGCTCGGTGAAGACGACGACCCCGAGGAGCACGCTCACCAGGGGTTGATGAAGTAGCCGAGCGATGTCTCCACGACCTGCCCGGAGTTCACGCCTAGACGAAGATCAGCCAGTTCGCGGCGATGAGCACCGCCGCGCCGGCGAGCACCACCAGCGTGCGCCGCTCCCGGACCGCTGCCCGCACGAGCCCCCACCGGCGCACGACGGTCAGGAGCAGGCCGACGAAGAGCAGCGACCAGAGCACGCGGTGGGCGACGATCTCCAGCCCCCCGGCCGGCTCGAGCAGGGGGAAGTACAGCGGGAACAGCCCCCAGAGCGCGTAGGCGCCGAGCCCGGACACCACCCCCAGGCGCCGCTCGTCCACCGCCGCACCGTACGCCGCGGCGCCCGACCGGCAGCACGCAACCGGATCGGCCTACCGTCGGAGGCGTGAGCAGCGCGCGGCCCGGTCCCCTGCGGTGGGTCTGGTACGCCCTCGGTGGCGGCCTCCCCCGCGAGCTCTCCCCCTGGGTGCTCGAGGACACCACCCGCCGTACCTGGGTGTGGCGGCACCTGGCCCGCGCCGTCGTGCAGCTCTCCCCGCTGGTCCTGCTCTGCCTGTCGGTCGTGCCCGTTCCGCTGGCCTACCGGGCCTCGGCGGCCGTCGGTGGGCTGCTGCTCGGCCTGCTCTTCTCGCTGGCCTTCATGGTCGAGACCGTCGAGCACCGCGTCGTGAAGGCGGGCTACGAGCCGGGGACGGCGGCCCGGGTGCGGGCCGAGCGGGTGGAGCGCGAGCGCCTGGACAGGCTCTCCCCCTACCGGCGCGACGGCGCGGGCAGCTTCGACTGAGCCGACGAGGGGACTCGAACCCCTAACCGCCCGATTACAAGTCGGGTGCGCTACCAGTTGCGCCACGCCGGCGGCGGCCACCGCCGGTGGCCGCGTCGATCGTAGGTGCCGGGCAGCCGGTCAGGCCGCCTCGGCCTCCGCGCTGGGGTCGGTGCGCGGTGGCTCGGCCCGCACGAAGCCGGCCGGGTCGGTGGCGTCGGGGCCGGCCGCCATCCAGCGGGCGAAGCCGGCGGGGTCGCGGCGCTCCAGCTCGTCGAGCAGCAGCGCCCGCCGCGTGACCGTGCCCTGCCACGCCGCGGGGGTGAGCCCGCCGTGCAGAGCTGCGCCCGTGCGCACCCACTCCTCGGCCAGCGCGCTCGTGCTCAGCCCGTGGACCGGCCGGATCGGGACCGGGGGCGCCGGGGCGACCCGGGCCTGCGGCGCCCGCACGACGGCGGCGCGCCGGTCGCCGAGCCAGCGGGCCACGCCCCACCCGGCGCCGACGACGGCGACGAGCAGCACCGCCACCCCACCACCGGCGACCATCGCCGTCCCACTCAGCACGAGCAGCGCCACCACGGTCACCGCACCCGCCAGCAGGGCCGACTCGAGGACCGACCGCCGGCGCGGCTCGGCGGACTCGCGCGCCACCCCGGCCGCGACGCACGCGGCCATCAGCCCGGAGACCAGGACGGCCACCAGCCCCGGGCCCCGGAGGGCGATGCCACCCACCACCGAGACGGCGGCGACGAGAACCAGACCGGCACCGGCGAGGAACCGGGACACAGGACCACGGACGGGCACGAGCAGCCTCCACGGCGGACGGAGCGATCGGCGGACCGGACCGCCGGCCGGGCACTACCCGGCCCGGCACCGTGTTGCACACGACACGCACCACCCGTTGCCGGACCGCGGACGGCGACCGGGAGGATCGGGCGCCGTGGGGTCCTCCGTGGTCGACGTCGACGTGCGCCTCGCCGTCGTCCTGGTGCTCCTGACCGGGCTGGCCGCCGCGGCCGGCCGGGCCTCCGGGCTCGGTGAGGACCGGACCGTCGTGGTGGCCGCCGTCCGCGCCACCGTCCAGCTGGCGGTGGTGTCCTCGGTGCTGCTGCTGGTCGTCCGCTCGCTGTGGCTCTCCGCCGGCTTCGTGCTGCTCATGGTGTCCGTCGCGACCGCCACCGCCGCCGGCCGGACCACCGGCCTCCCCCTGCGCTCCCCCGGAGCGGGACGGCGGCTGCTCGCGACGGCCCTCCCCGTCGTCGGCGGCGCCGCACCGGTGGTCGCGCTGGTCCTCGCCAGCGGCACCGTGCCGCTGCGGGGCGAGGCGGTCATCCCGGTCGCGGGGATCCTGGTCGGCGGCGCCATGACCGCGACGTCCCTGGCCGGCCGGCGGCTCAGGGACGAGGTCGGGCAGCGCCGAGGCGAGGTCGAGGCCGCGCTGTCCCTGGGCCTGCTGCCCCGCGACGCGGTGCTCCTGGTCGGCCGCCCGGTTGCCGGCACCGCGCTGCTGCCGCCGCTGGACCAGACCCGCACCGTCGGGCTGGTCACCCTCCCCGGCGCCTTCGTCGGCGTGCTGCTCGGCGGCGGGAGCCCGCTGGAGGCCGGGGCCGCGCAGCTGCTCGTGCTGGTCGGGCTGCTGGCGACGGAGGTGCTCGCGGTCTGGGGCGTCACCGAGATGGTCGCCCGAGGCCGGCTGCTCCCCGTGCCCCGCTAGGCCCGTCCAGCAGACTCACAGCCGCCGTCCAGCGGCGGACCAGCGCGGCGACGCACAGTGGGTACCGACGGCGCGGACGGAGAGCCGCACCAGGAGAGGATCGGACCCGTGAGCGAGCACCAGCACCCCGGCCCGGGCCAGCAGTTCGGCTGGCCGCCCCCTGCGCAGCAGCCACCGCAGCAGGCGCCCGCCTACCCCGGCTACGGCGGCTTCCCCACCGCCCCGACGACGCCGGACCCGACGACCCCCCTGCCGGCGCCGCAGCCGGAGCGGACGCCGTCGCGCGGCAGCCGGCTGCGCATCGGGCTGGCCGGGCTCGTCGTCGGCGCGCTGGTCGGCGGTGGCGCCGGCGCCGGCGTGGCGAGCCTGGTCGACGACCCGGGGACCACCTCCAGCTCCTCCTCCCCCGCGCAGAGCGTGACGATCAAGGACCCGGAGCGGGCCACCACCACGACCGCCGCCGCGGCCAAGGCCGCGCCCAGCGTGGTCACCGTGTACGTGGCCAGCGGCTCGGGCGCCGGCAGCGGGTCCGGCGTCGTCCTCACCGCCGACGGCTACGTGCTGACCAACAACCACGTGGTCGCCGAGGGCGGGCAGGGCGGCAGCGTCCAGGTCCGGACGGCGGACGGCTCGCTCTACGACGCCGAGGTCGTCGGCACCGACCCCGCCTTCGACCTGGCGGTGCTGCGGCTCGAGGACGCCCGCGACCTGACGCCGGCCACCTTCGCCGACTCCGACGCGGTCCAGGTCGGCGACGTCGCCGTCGCCATCGGGGCCCCGCTGGGCCTGTCCAACACCGTGACCGACGGGATCATCAGCGCCACCAACCGCGCCGTGGCCACCGGCTCCACCCAGGACGACGCCACGGTCCTCGACGCCATCCAGACCGACGCCGCGATCAACCCGGGCAACTCCGGCGGCGCGCTGGTCGACGGCGCCGGCGAGGTCATCGGCATCAACACCGCCATCGCCACCGTCGCCTCGGGCCTGCCCGGCGGGCAGTCGCAGAGCGGCAACATCGGCGTCGGGTTCGCGATCCCCGGCAACGCCGCCCAGCGCGTGGCGCAGGAGATCATCGAGACCGGCAAGGCAACCCGCGCCTACCTCGGCGTGCGGGCCCGTACCGCCGCCGACGACGAGAACAGCGAGGTCGGCACCGGCGCCCAGCTGGAGACGGTGGAGCCGGGCAGCGCCGCGGAGCAGGCCGGGCTCCAGCCGGGCGACGTCGTCACCGCCGTGGGCGACCGGCCGGTCACCACGTCCACCGAGCTCACCGCCGCCGTGCGCAGCCTGGCGCCGGGCGCGACCGTGGAGCTGACCGTCCGCCGCGGCTCGGACACCCGCACCCTCGACGTCACCCTGGGCGAGACCAGCTGAGGGCGGGAGCGGCCACCCGGTAACGGTCCCTAGGGTGGACCGGGTGGCCGCTCCCCGACCGACCGCGCCCCTGGCCGGCTCCCTCGACGACCCGGCCCGCGCGCGCGACCTCGCCCGCATGAAGCGGCTGGCGACCGGGCTGTTCCTGGTCGCCGCCGCCGTCTTCGTCGTCTGCGTGCTCCTCGGTGAGGAGACCGGCGCCTGGGTCGGCTACGTCCGGGCCACCGCGGAGGCCTCGATGGTCGGGGCGCTGGCCGACTGGTTCGCCGTCACCGCGCTCTTCCGGCACCCGCTGCGGCTGCCGATCCCGCACACCGCGATCATCCCGCGCAAGAAGGACCAGATCGGCGAGAGCCTGGGCACCTTCGTGCAGGAGAACTTCCTGACCCGGGCCGTGGTCGAGGAGAAGCTGGCGACGATCGACGTCCCCGGCCGGCTGGGCGCCTTCCTGGCCGCACCGGGCCGGGCGGAGCGGCTGGGCGGTGACGCGTCCAAGGTCCTCACCGCCGTGAGCGACCTGGTCCAGGACGAGGACGTGCAGCCCGCCGTCGCCGCCCTGGTCGACCGCAAGCTGCACGAGACGCCCGCGGCCCCGGCCGTCGCCCGCGTGCTCGAGCTGGTGGTCGACGGCGACCGGCACCAGGAGGTGCTCTCGGCGGCGCTGCGGCTGATGGCGCGCTTCCTGGACGAGAACCGCCTGGTCTTCCGCGCCCAGCTGGGCGACGCCTCGCCCGCCTGGGTCCCCGACTGGGTCGACGACCGGGTCTTCGACCGCGCGTTCGCCGGCATCCACCGCTTCATCGCCGAGGTCGGCGACGACCCCCGCCACGAGCTGCGCCGCTCCTACGACGCGCGGCTGCGGGCCTACGTGCACGCCCTGCGCACCGACCCCGACACGGCGGCACGGGTGGAGGAGTTCAAGCGGGAGGTCCTGGAGCACCCGGCGATCCGGGTCTGGTCCGGGTCGCTGTGGACCACGGCGAAGACCACCGTCCTGGCCGCCGCCGCCGACCCGGCGTCCCCGCTGCGCGCCCGGCTGACGGCGCTGGTCCTCGACGGCGCCAAGCTCCTGCAGAGCGACCCGACGGTGCGCGAGCTCGTGCAGCGGCACAGCCGCCGGGCGGCGGGCTACGTGGTCGAGCGGTTCTCCGGGGACCTCGCCGAGCTGGTGAGCAGCACGGTCGCCCGCTGGGACACCGAGGAGACCAGCCGCCGCATCGAGCTCCAGGTCGGCCGCGACCTGCAGTGGATCCGGGTGAACGGCACAGTCGTCGGCGGCCTCGCCGGCCTGGTGATCTACACCCTGGCGCAGCTCATCGGCTGAGCCGGCGCTCCGGGAGGATCAGCCGCGGCGGGCGGCGGCCGCCTGGTACAGCGCGATGCCGGCCGCGACGCTGACGTTCAGCGACTCGGTGTCCCGACCGATCGGGATGCGCACGACGACGTCGCACTTCTCCCGGACCAGCCGCGACAGGCCCGTGCCCTCCGCACCCACGACCAGCGCCACCGGGTCGGCGAAGCCGTCGTACTCGTGCAGGTCGACGTCGCCGTCGCCGGCCAGGCCCACCGTCTGCAGCCCGGCGTCCTGGTAGGCGGTGAGCGCCCGCGGCAGGTTGACCGCGCGGGCCACCCGCAGCCGGGCGGCGGCACCGGCGCTCGTGCGCCAGGCCGAGGCGGTCATGCCGACCGCGCGGCGCTGGGGCACGACGACGCCGTGGGCGTCGAAGGCGGCCGCGGAGCGGACCACCGCACCGAGGTTCCGCGGGTCGGTGACGCCGTCCATGGCCACGATCAGCGGGGCGCGCCCGGAGTCGTGGGCGATGGCCAGCAGGTCGTCGGGGTGCGCGTAGTCGTACGGGGGCACCTGCAGGCCGATGCCCTGGTGCAGCGCGCCCTGGGACATGCGGTCGAACTCGTACTTGCCGACCTCGAGCAGCGGCAGGCCGCGGTCGGCGGCCAGGCCCAGGGCCTCGGTGATCCGCTCGTCCGCGCCGGGCCGGGTCGTGTCGCCGGTGACGACGTACAGCGCCGTCGCCGGGATCCGCGCCCGCAGCGCCTCGACGACGGGGTTGCGGCCCAGCAGCAGCTCGGGCTGCTCCTCGGCCCGCTGGCGGGCGCGGGCGCGGTCGGCGCGCTGCCGTGCCTCGTTCGCGGCCCGCCGCGCTGCCGGGTGCCCGGTGCGGGCCTCCGCGGGCGGGGTCGCACCGCGGCCGGCGAGCGACCGCCGGTTCTTGCCACCCGTGCCCGCGGTGGCGGTCTTCTTGCCGGCGCCGTCGCTGCGGCCTCGTCGTTGGCTGTTGCCGGCCATCAGCGGCTCAGCTCCCATCGGGTTCCTTGCGGGGTGTCCTCGACCGAGAGGCCGAGGGCGGCGAGCTGGTCGCGGATCGCGTCCGCCGCCGCGAAGTCCTTGCGTGCACGGGCCGCCTGGCGCTGCTCGAGGGCGAGCGCCACCAGCTCGTCGGTGGCCTGCGCCAGCCGGTCGTCGGAGCCGCCGGTGGAGGCCCACTGCGGGTCGAGCGGGTCCAGGCCGAGGACGCCGAGCATCGCGCGCACCGAGCCGAGCGCTGCCCCCACCGCCGCGTCGTCGCCGTCGGCGAGCGCGGTGTTGCCCTGCCGCACGGCCTCGTGGACCGCGGCGACCGCGGCCGGGGTACCGAGGTCCTCGTCGAGCGCCGCGCGGAACTCGCCCGGCAGCTCCGGCTTCCCGGCGTCCGCACCGACGCGCTCGGCGGCCCGCTTCACGAACGACTCGACCCGGCGGTAGGCCTGGCCGGCCTCCTCCAGCGCCGCGTCGGTGAACTCGATCGTCGAGCGGTAGTGCGGGGCGACCAGGTAGTAGCGCAGCTCGACCGGGCGGACCCGCTGGAGGACCTCGTCGACCAGCGCGGTGTTGCCCATCGACTTGCTCATCTTCTCGCCGCCGAGGGTGACCCAGCCGTTGTGCATCCAGTAGGAGGCGAAGTCCTCCCCCGCCGCGCGGGACTGGGCCTGCTCGTTCTCGTGGTGCGGGAAGCGCAGGTCCAGGCCGCCGCCGTGGATGTCGAAGGCGTCGCCCAGGTAGCGACCGGCCATCGCCGAGCACTCCAGGTGCCAGCCCGGCCGGCCGCGGCCCCACGGCGTCGGCCAGGACGCGGTCTCCGGCTCGCCCGGCTTGCTGCCCTTCCACAGGGCGAAGTCGCGGGGGTCGCGCTTGCGCTCGTCGGTGTCGGTGTCGGCCGCGGGCTCGAGGTTCTCCAGCCGCTGCCCGGTCAGCGCCCCGTACTCGGGGAAGGAACGGACGTCGAAGTACACGTCGCCGTCGACCGCGTAGGCGTGGCCGCGCTCGACCAGCCGCTGCATGAGCTCGACCATCTCCGGCACGTGGCCGGTGGCCCGCGGCTCGTAGGTCGGCGGGAGCACGCCGAGGGCGTCGTAGGCGCGGGTGCAGGCGCGCTCGTTGTCGTACGCCCAGGCCCACCACGGCACGCCGTGCTCGGCCGCCTTGGCGAGGATCTTGTCGTCGATGTCGGTGACGTTCCGGACGTAGGTGACGTCGAGGCCGCCCGCGGTCAGCCAGCGGCGCAGCACGTCGAAGGAGACAGCCGCCCGGATGTGCCCCACGTGCGGCCTGCCCTGCACGGTGAGCCCGCAGACGTAGACCGATGCCTGACCGGCACGCAGGGGCGTGAAGTCGCGGACCGCGCGGGCGGCCGTGTCGTACAGGCGGAGGCTCACCGGTGGGAGTCTACGGAGCCGGGTGCCCCGGTTGTGCGGCGTCGGCGGCCGCCTCCCCCGTCCGGACCACCAGCGCGGTGGCCACGGCGGCCCGCCCCTCGCCCCGGCCGGTCAGGCCGAGGCCGTCGGTGGTGGTCGCGGTCACGCTGACCGGGGCGCCGAGGGCGGCCGACAGCGCCGCCTCCGCCTCGCCCCGCCGGGGGCCGAGCTTGGGCGTCGAGGCGACCAGCTGGACCGACACGTTCCCCACCCGCCAGCCCGCGGCGTCGAGGACCTCGCGGACGTGCACCAGGACGTCCGCGCCCCGGGCACCGGCCCAGCGCGGGTCGTCGGTGCCCAGCAGCCCACCGATGTCGCCCAGCCCGGCCGCGGAGAGCACCGCGTCGGTGATGGCGTGGGCGACGATGTCGCCGTCGGAGTGGCCGGCGCAGCCGTCGACGCCCGGCCACTCCAGCCCGGCCAGCCAGCAGGGGCGGCCGGCCTCGATCGGGTGCACGTCGGTGCCGACGCCGACCCGGGGCAGCTCGGTCATGCGGTCACCGTGCCAGACGGGCCCAGGGTGACCGCGAGCTCGGCGAGGGCCAGGTCGTGCGCCACCGTGACCTTCGCGGACCGCTCGTCGCCGGCGACGGTCGCCACCGGGACGCCGGCGGCCCGCACGACGGCGGCGTCGTCGGTGAGCTCGGCGCCGTCGGGCAGGGCGGCGTAGGCGGCGACGAGCGTCTCCCGGTCGAAGCCCTGCGGGGTCTGCACCCGGCGCAGCGGGGCGCGGGGAACCGCCTCGGTGACCGCGCCGTCGTCGTCGACCAGGACGGTCGTGTCGACGACGGGCAGCACGGGGACGACGGCCGGGGCGCCCGCCGCGAGCGCGGCGAGCACCCGGGCGACGACGTCGGGCGGGGTGAGCGGCCGGGCGGCGTCGTGGACCAGGACGACGTCGGCACCGGCAGCGGCGGCGGCGAGCCCGGCGCGGACCGACGCGGTGCGCGTGGCGCCGCCGTCGACGATCCGGACGTCGCCGGGCAGCACGGCCGCGAAGGCCTCCCGCTCGGCGGCCGGGACGGTCACCACGACCTCCGCCACCCCGCCGGCCCGCAGCCCGTCGACGGCCCAGCACACGAGCGGGCGGCCGGCGAGCTCCACCAGCGCCTTGGGGCGGTCGGCCCCCAGACGCGAACCGCTCCCGGCCGCTGCGACGATCGCGACAGCGTGCACGGGAGCGGTTCGGTGCGTACGGGGAGGTGAGTGCGCCGGAGGCGGACTCAGCTGGCGAGGACCTCGTCGAGGAGGACCTCGGCCTTGTCCTCGTTGGTGCCCTCGGCGAGCGCGAGCTCGCTGACCAGGATCTGACGAGCCTTGGAGAGCATGCGCTTCTCGCCCGCGGACAGGCCGCGGTCCTTGTCGCGCCGCCAGAGGTCGCGCACGACCTCGGCGACCTTGTTGACGTCGCCCGAGGCGAGCTTCTCGAGGTTGGCCTTGTAACGCCGCGACCAGTTGGTCGGCTCCTCGGTGTGCGGGGCGCGCAGCACCTCGAAGACCCGGTTGAGGCCCTCCTGGCCGACGACGTCACGGACGCCGACGATCTCTGCGTTGTCGGCCGGCACGCGCACCGTGAGGTCGCCCTGGGCGACCTTCAGCACGAGGTAGGCCTTCTCTTCGCCCTTGATGACCCGCTTCTCGATCGCCTCGATCAGAGCAGCGCCGTGGTGCGGGTAGACGACGGTCTCGCCGACAGTGAAGCCCATGTGAATGTGACCCCTTTCGCTGCCTCTAGGTTAGCACGGCACACTGCCCAACGGATCGGGCCCGGGCAGTAAATCTGCAGGTCAGAGCCTTGATGCATTGGCCTCAGGGGGTTGACAGAGCGTGGTTGATGTGCCTCCGGGAGCCGCCCGGCCGTCCGCCCTGCTGCGGGCACTGGCCCTGGCCACCCACCCGGGACCGGCCGTGGCGGTCACCACGGTGGCCACCCTGCTGGCCGTGGCGGCGGACACCCCGGCGGGCCGCACCGCACTCGTCTGCGCAGCCGTCCTCGCAGGTCAGGCGTCCATCGGGTGGAGCAACGACTGGCTCGACGCCGACCGCGACCGGGCCGTCGCCCGGGCCGACAAGCCCGTCGTCCAGGGCGCGGTCAGCCCCGCCCTGCTGCGCCGTGCCGCGCTCGGGTCGGCCGCCCTGGCCGTCGTCCTCTCGCTGCTCCTCGGGGCGGTGCCCGGCCTGCTCCTGCTGCTCCTCGTGGCCAGCGGGTGGGCCTACAACGCCGGCCTGAAGCGCACGGTGTGGTCCGGTGCGGGCTACGTCGTCGGCTTCGGGGCCCTCCCCGCGGGCGTCGTGGCCGCCGCGCCGGGCGACGCCGGCGCCCCCTGGTGGCTGGTCGCCGCGGGAGCGGCGCTGGGCGGCGCGGCCCACCTCGCCAACGTCGCCCCGGACCTCGAGGACGACCTCGCCACCGGCGTGCGCGGCCTCCCCCACCGGCTCGGCGCCGGCGTCTCCGCCGCGGTCGCCGCGCTGCTGCTCGGCGCCGCCTCGCTCGTGCTGGTGCTGGGGCCGGCCGGCCCCCCGTCCGCCACCGGCTGGACGGCCCTGGCCCTCGCCGTCCCCGCCGCGGTCGTGGCCGGCCTCGCCGGCCGCCCCGGCTTCCGCCGGCTGGCGTTCCCGGCCGTCATGGCGCTGACGGTCCTGGACGTCGTGCTGCTGCTCGCCGGGGGCTCGGCGCTGTCCTGAGCGCGAGCGCGGGAGCGGGCGGCGCGACCGGCCGCCGCTCCCTCCGGGCGACCCGGACGGGCGACCGATACGCTCAGCCAGTCTTCGTGCCACCGATCCCGCGGTGGCCGGCACGGTCCTGCTGGAGGTCGACAGCCGTGAACCGCGCTCTGCGCGTCGCCACCCTGGGCGTTCTGCTCCTCTCCCCGCTCGCCCTCTCCGGGTGCAGCGCCGGACAGGTCACGCAGACCGCCACCCAGGACCGTGACAAGGCCGGCGCCATGGCGCGGGTCGGCGACATCACGCTCCGCCAGGCCAACCTCGCCTACCCCGACGGCGGCCGCTACGAGGAGGGCGACGACGCCACCCTCGTGCTGGCGATCGTCAACGGCGCCACCGAGGCCGACACGCTCACCGAGATCACCGGCGAGGGCTTCGACGAGGCGGTCATCCAGACCGCCGGGGCCGCCGGCCCCTCCACGAGCACGGCCCCGACCACCACCGCGTCCCCGGCCACGCCGAGCGCGCCCGGCACCGGCACCGCGACCGGGACCGTCGCCCCCACCACGACGGCCGCGCCCACCGCCGCCGCCTCGACCGAGCTGGAGATCCCCGCCGGCTCCTCGGTGTTCGTCGGCCAGGACGGCGCGGCGACCATCACGCTGACCGGCCTGGAGGAGTCGCTGACCACCGGCGGCGTCATCGAGCTCACGCTGGTCTTCGAGAACGCCGGCGAGGTGACCCTGCTGGTCCCCGTCGGCACCCCCGGCGAGGAGCTCGAGCGCGGCGAGGCGTTCGACTTCCACCAGGAGGAGTCGCACGGCGGGGGCGGCTCGGGCGACTCGCACGACGAGAACTCCGGCCACGAGGGCGGCGAGTGAGCTCCCGCTGAGCCGCACCACCTCAGCACCGCCGCGACGGCGGCCCCGGATCGGGGCCGCCGTCGCGCGTTTCCGGGGAACTGTCGGTGGTCGCGGCTAGCGTCGACCCGTGCCACCCGCCGGAGCCAAGTCCGCCCGCCCGTCCCACCGCTGCACCGACTGCGGCTACGTCTCCGCCAAGTGGGTGGGGCGCTGCCCGGAGTGCCAGGCGTGGGGCACGCTGCAGGAGACCGGCGCCCCCACCACCGGGCTGCGGGCCGTCTCCGCCGGCCAGGTCACCGCCCCGGCGCTGCCGATCGCGCAGGTGGAGCTCGCGGGCGCCCGCGCCGTCCCCACCGGCATCGCGGAGTTCGACCGCGTCCTCGGTGGCGGGCTGGTGCCGGGCGCGGTGCTGCTCGTCGCCGGCGAGCCGGGCGTCGGCAAGTCCACGCTCCTGCTGGAGGTCGCCCAGCGGGTCGCGGCCAGCAACGGGCCGGCGCTGGTGGTCTCCGGCGAGGAGTCGGCCGGGCAGGTGCGGCTGCGCGCCGAGCGCATCGGCGCCCTGCACGACCGGCTCTACCTCGCGGCGGAGACCGAGCTCTCGGCGGTACTGGCGCACGTCGAGGAGGTCAAGCCGTCGCTGCTGGTGCTGGACAGCGTGCAGACCGTCCGCTCCCCCGCGGTCGAGGGGACCGACGGCGGGTCCACGCAGGTCCGCGCCGTCGCCTCCGCGCTCACCGGCGTGGCCAAGAGCCGCGGGATGACCACGATCCTCGTCGGGCACGTCACCAAGGACGGCGCCATCGCCGGCCCCCGCACCCTCGAGCACCTGGTCGACGTGGTCATCTCCTTCGACGGCGAGCGGCACTCGACCCTGCGCATGGTGCGGGCGACGAAGAACCGCTTCGGGCCGGCCGACGAGATCGGCTGCTTCGAGATCGGCGACCGCGGCGTGGTGGGCGTCCCCGACCCGTCGGCGCTCTTCGTCTCCCGCCGTGCCGACCCGGTCCCGGGCAGCTGCGTGACCGTCACGCTGGAGGGCAGCCGCCCCCTGTTGGCCGAGGTGCAGGCGCTGGTGGCTGGCTCCGGCGGCGGCGGCTCGCCCCGGCGCGCGGTCAGCGGCCTCGACAGCCAGCGGGTCGCGATGGTCAACGCCGTCGTCGAGCGGCGCGGCGGGGTGCGGCTCGCGGACGCCGACGTCTTCGCCGCCTCCGTGGGCGGGGTGCGGATCGCCGAGCCCGCCGCCGACCTGGCGCTCGCGCTCGCCATCGCCTCGGCGGCCAAGGACCGCCCGCTGCCGGCCGGGACGGTGGCCCTGGGCGAGGTGGGGCTCTCCGGGGAGATCCGCCGGGTGGGCGGGACCGGCCGCCGGCTGGCCGAGGCGGCACGGCAGGGCTACCGGACGGCCCTCGTACCCCCGGACGCCGGCACCGCCCCGGCCGGGATGCGGCTGATCGAGGTCCCCGACCTGGGTGCGGCCTTCCACCGCATGTTCTGAACCTCTAGGGTTTCGTAACGCAGTGCACCGGAGGGGGTCCTACCCCGAGGCCCGCCCGACCTCCCCCCGGGCACGTAGACTCAGCCGCCGCACCACTCGACCGTCAGGAGCGCTCGTGCCCGCCGCCGTGGACCCCGAGATCGCCCTGCGCGAACTCCTCGGCCGCATCGCTCCCGGCACGGCGCTGCGCGACGGCCTCGAGCGCATCCTCGCCGGCCGGACCGGCGCCCTGATCGTGCTCGGCTACGACCGGGTGGTCGAGTCGCTGTGCACCGGCGGGTTCGCCCTGGACGTGGCGCTGTCGGCCACCCGGCTGCGCGAGCTGGCCAAGATGGACGGCGCGGTGATCGTCTCCTACGACGGCACCCGCATCGTCCGCGCCGGTGTGCACCTCATGCCGGACCCGACGGTCCCCACCGAGGAGTCCGGCACCCGGCACCGCACCGCCGAGCGGGTCGCGGTGCAGACCGGCTTCCCGGTGATCTCGGTCAGCCAGTCGATGCACATCATCAGCGTCTACGTGGCCGGCCGCCGGTACACCCTCGAGCACCCGACCACGATCCTGGCCCGGGCGAACCAGGCCCTCGCCGCCCTGGAGCGCTACAAGCTGCGCCTGGACGAGGTCGCCAGCACGCTGTCCGCGCTCGAGATCGAGGACCTGGTCACCGTCCGCGACGCGATGAGCGTGAGCCAGCGGCTGGAGATGGTCCGGCGGATCGCCGACGAGATCGAGGGTTTCGTCGTCGAGCTCGGCACCGACGGGCGGCTGCTCGCGCTGCAGCTCGACGAGATGCTGGCCGGCGTCGAGGAGGACCGCGGCCTGCTGGTCCGCGACTACCTCCCGTCGGGCGGCCGCCGCCCGCGGACGATCGACCAGGTCCTCACCGACCTGCGCGCGCTCACCGCCACCGAGCTGCTCGACCTCTCCGCCGTCGCCCGCTGCTACGGGCTGCCGACGTCCCCGGACGCGCTGGACTCCCCGGTCAGCCCGCGGGGCTACCGCCTGCTCGCCCGGGTCCCCCGGCTGCCGGCCGGCATCATCGACCGCCTCGTGGACCACTTCGGCGGGCTGCAGAAGCTGCTGGCCGCGACCATCGAGGACCTGCTGGCCGTGGAGGGCGTGGGCGAGGCCCGCGCCCGCGGGATCCGCGAGGGCCTCTCGCGGCTGGCCGAGACCTCGATCCTCGACCGCTACAGCTGACGGCCCGCCGGCCTCACTGCAGGGTGAGCGGGGCGTCGGCGGAGACCTTGGTGTCCAGCCGGCCCCGCACCGCGTACGCCCCCGGCGGCGGCGTGGTCCGCTCGGCGGTGCAGGTGGGCTCGCTGGTCAGGCCGCCCCAGACCACCGGGATCGCGACGAGCTCGCCGGGCGCGAGCGTGCGCGGGTCGTCGCTGCTCTCCGGGAAGCAGTCGTTGCTCCCCCACACCCGCGCCCCGGCGGCGTCCACGAGGACCAGCTCCTGCAGCTCCTTGTCCAGCGCCCGCACGCAGGGCACGTCCGCGGTGTTGGCCAGCAGCAGCTCGAAGGTCGGCTTGCTCCCCACCGGCACCGCCCCGGGCGTGCGCACCTCGATCGCGAGCACCTCGTCGGTGCAGGGCTCACCGGCCACCTGGGAGGGCGCTGGGGGCGCGCTGGGGGCCGCCACGGGCACACTGGGCGCCGCCGGGGTCCGCACGGCGGCCACCGACGGCACGACCCGGTCCAGGGCCGGCAGCTCGGTGGGCCCGGCCGTCGTCTGCGCAGCCGCCTCCCCGCCCGCGGTGCCCCGCCGGTCCAGCAGTGCGACGGCCAGCCAGACCAGCCCGCCGACGAGCGCGGCCACGAGCGCCAGGACGACCAGCCGGCGCCGCCAGTAGACGGCTGCGGGGAGCGGGCCGACCGGGTGCAACACGCCGGGAACGGTAATCGGCGGGCCCACGCCGTCCCCCTCGGCGCGCCGCACCGGACCAACGGCACACTGGGCACCCGTGACGTCCGCGACCGCGCCCGGCGAGCACGCCGGTGAGGCCATCGTCGACTGGTACGCCACCGCGGCGCGCGACCTGCCGTGGCGGGCCCCCGGGGTGGACGCCTGGGCGGTGCTGGTCAGCGAGGTGATGCTGCAGCAGACGCCGGTCGCGCGGGTGGAGCCGGTCTGGCGGGAGTGGATGGCCCGCTGGCCCCGGCCCGCCGACCTCGCCGCCACACCGCCGGGCGAGGTCATCCGCGCGTGGGGGAAGCTCGGCTACCCCCGCCGGGCCCTGCGGCTGCGGGAGGCCGCCATCGCCCTCACCGAGCGGCACGGCGGCGTGGTGCCGGCCGACGTCGCCGCCCTGGAGGCCCTGCCCGGCGTCGGGACCTACACGGCGCGGGCGGTCGCCTGCTTCGGCCACGGGCAGCGGCAGCCGGTCGTCGACACCAACGTCCGCCGGGTGGTGGCCCGGCTGGTCCACGGCCGCGCGGAGGCGGGGAACGCCCGCGCCTCCGACCTCGCCGACATCACGGCGCTGGCCCCGGAGGACGACGACCGGGCGGTGCGGTTCTCCGTGGCGGTCATGGAGCTCGGGGCGCTGGTCTGCGTCGCCGGTACCCCGCGGTGCGGGGCCTGCCCCGTCCGCGACCGCTGCGCCTGGCGCCTGGCCGGCTCCCCCGCGCACGACGGCCCGCCCCGGCGCGTGCAGAAGTTCGCCGGCACCGACCGCCAGGTTCGCGGCCGGCTGCTCGACGTCCTGCGTGCCGCGCACGAGCCGGTGGACGCCGCCGCCCTGGAGGCCGCCTGGGACGACGCCGCCCAGCGCTCCCGCTGCCTGGGCTCGCTGCTGACCGACGGGCTGGTCGAGCAGACCGAGGACGGGCTGTTCCGCCTGCCCGCCTGACCCGGGCCGGCGAACGGAGAGGGCCGCCCCCACCTCGCGGTGGGAGCGGCCCTCCTCGTCAGTGCCGGCGGGTCACTCCGCGGCGGACTTCCCGTCCTCGTCGCCGCCCGAGAGGGCGACCGGCGGGGTGTCGGGGAGGTCGACCGGCTTGGCCTCGCCGCGGAAGGTGAACTTCTGCGCGGCGCCCTCGGCGTCGTCGACGTCCACCACGATGATCTGGCCGCTGGCCAGCTCGCCGAAGAGGATCTTCTCCGACAGCGCGTCCTCGATCTCGCGCTGGATCGTGCGGCGCAGCGGCCGCGCACCCAGCACCGGGTCGAACCCGCGGGCGGCCAGCAGCTTCTTCGCCGCCGGCGTGACCTCGAGCGCCATGTCCTTGTTCCCGAGCTGCGTCTCGACGCGCGCCAGCATGAGGTCGACGATCCGGATGATCTCGTTCTCGGTCAGCTGGTGGAACACGACGATGTCGTCGATGCGGTTGAGGAACTCCGGCCGGAAGTGCTGCTTCAGCTCCTCGTGGACCTTCAGCTTCATCCGCTCGTAGTTGCTCTGGTCGTCGTTACCGGCCTGGAAACCGAGACCGACGGCCTTCGAGATGTCCCGCGTACCGAGGTTTGTCGTGAGGATCAGAATCGTGTTCTTGAAGTCCACGATCCGGCCCTGACCATCGGTGAGACGGCCGTCCTCGAGAACCTGCAGCAGCGTGTTGAACACATCTGCGTGCGCCTTCTCGATCTCGTCGAAGAGGACCACGGAGAACGGCTTCCGCCGCACCTTCTCGGTCAGCTGGCCACCCTCGTCGTAACCGACGTAACCGGGAGGGGCACCGACCAGGCGCGACACGGTGAACCGGTCGTGGAACTCACCCATGTCGATCTGGATGAGCGCGTCGTCCTCACCGAAGAGGAACTGCGCCAGGGCCTTCGCCAGCTCCGTCTTACCGACACCCGAGGGGCCGGCGAAGATGAAGGAACCACCCGGACGGCGCGGGTCCTTGAGGCCCGCACGCGTGCGCCGGATCGCCTGGCTGACGCTCTTGATGGCCTCTTCCTGGCCGATTATCCGCTTGTGGAGCTCGTCCTCCATGCGGAGCAGCCGGGAGGTCTCCTCCTCGGTGAGCTTGAAGACGGGGATGCCGGTCCAGTTGGCGAGGACCTCGGCGATCTGCTCCTCGTCCACCTCGGCGACGACGTCCATGTCGCCGGCCTTCCACTGCTTCTCGCGCTCGGCCTTCTCGCCCAGGAGCTGCTTCTCGGTGTCGCGCAGCGCCGCGGCCTTCTCGAAGTCCTGCGCGTCGATCGCCGACTCCTTCTCGCGGCGGACGCCGGCGATCTTGTCGTCGAACTCGCGCAGGTCCGGCGGGGCGGTCATCCGCTTGATCCGCATCCGGGCGCCGGCCTCGTCGATCAGGTCGATCGCCTTGTCCGGCAGGAAGCGGTCGGAGATGTACCGGTCGGCCAGCGTCGCGGCGGCCACGAGGGCGGCGTCGGTGATGCTGATCCGGTGGTGCGCCTCGTAGCGGTCGCGCAGGCCCTTCAGGATCTCCACGGTGTGGGCGAGGGTCGGCTCGCTGACCTGGATGGGCTGGAAGCGGCGCTCGAGCGCGGCGTCCTTCTCCAGGTGCTTGCGGTACTCGTCCAGCGTGGTGGCACCGATGGTCTGCAGCTCGCCGCGGGCGAGCATCGGCTTGAGGATGCTGGCCGCGTCGATCGCGCCCTCGGCGGCGCCCGCCCCGACGAGGGTGTGGATCTCGTCGATGAACAGGATGATGTCGCCGCGGGTGCGGATCTCCTTGAGGACCTTCTTCAGCCGCTCCTCGAAGTCACCGCGGTAGCGGGAGCCGGCGACGAGCGCGCCCAGGTCCAGCGTGTAGAGCTGCTTGTCCTTCAGCGTCTCGGGCACCTCGCCCTTGACAATGGCCTGCGCGAGGCCCTCGACGGCGGCGGTCTTGCCGACGCCGGGCTCGCCGATGAGGACCGGGTTGTTCTTGGTGCGCCGCGACAGCACCTGCATGACCCGCTCGATCTCCTTGGCCCGCCCGATGACCGGGTCGAGCTTCTGGTCGCGAGCGGCCTGGGTGAGGTTGCGGCCGAACTGGTCGAGGACCAGGGAGGTCGAGGGGGTGCCCTCGGCCGGGCCCCCGGCAGCGGCGGGCTCCTTGCCCTGGTAGCCCGACAGCAGCTGGATGACCTGCTGGCGGACGCGGTTGAGGTCGGCGCCGAGCTTCACGAGGACCTGGGCGGCGACGCCCTCGCCCTCGCGGATCAGGCCGAGCAGGATGTGCTCGGTGCCGATGTAGTTGTGGCCGAGCTGCAGCGCCTCGCGCAGCGACAGCTCGAGGACCTTCTTCGCCCGCGGGGTGAAGGGGATGTGGCCGGACGGCGCCTGCTGGCCCTGCCCGATGATCTCCTCGACCTGCTGGCGGACGCCCTCCAGCGAGATGCCGAGGGACTCCAGGGCCTTGGCGGCGACGCCCTCACCCTCGTGGATCAGGCCCAAGAGGATGTGCTCGGTGCCGATGTAGTTGTGGTTGAGCATCCGGGCCTCTTCTTGGGCCAGGACGACGACTCGACGGGCTCGGTCGGTGAACCGTTCGAACATCTGCTGCTTCTCCTCTGACCGGCTGGTCCGGCACTGCTCTCCCCGGAGATGGGGAGGAGCACCCGACGTCCGTCGGCGCGCGGGGGCACCGGTCTTTCCACTGTAGTCGCGGACCACGCCGTCCCGTCGCGGCGCGGCGGTGCGGTGGGTGGCTGCTCGTTCCAACCGTCCCTTTCCAGGCGCTGTTCCGCACCCGTTACGCCGTGAGCGGACGTCGGCGCGCCCCGGAGAAGCCGAAGGCCCGGCCCCCCTCGCGGGGAGCCGGGCTCGGTGAGTGGCTGGAACAGCCCCCTCGCAGGGTCCCGGCGCGAGCGGATCGGGCCGGGGGGCGAGCGGGTCCTTCGGTCAGTGCGCGGCTTCGTAGGCCTCGACGACGCTGGCCGGGATGCGGCCGCGGTCGCTCACGGCGTGGCCGTTCTTGCGGGCCCAGTCGCGGATCGCGCCGGCCTGCTCGCGGTCCATGCGACCACCGGTGGCGCGGGAGCGCCCACCGCCGGAGGCGCGGTTGCCGCTGCCGCGGCCGACCTTGCGCGCCGCCGAGACGTAGCGGGCGAGAGCGTCACGCATCTCCTTGGCGTTCTTCTCCGCCAGGTCGATCTCGTACGAGGTCCCGTCCAGCGAGAAGCTGACGGTCTCGTCGGCCGGGAGATTCTCGTCGAGGTCGTCGCTCAGGATGACCTGGACCTTGCGCGCCATTCGTTCCTCGCTTTATTCACAGCGGCCCGGGAGCCGATCGTTATTCCACACCCGACGGGTGTGAATCGATTAAAGCACAAGCCTCACTTTTACGAGACATTGCACCCGGGACGTTCTGCCCTTTTGTGGGGAAGCCAAGAGCGGCCGATCAGGAACTTATTGGTCTCACCAGCGGGAACAGGATCGTCTCGCGGATTCCGAGCCCGGTGAGGGTCATCATCAACCGGTCCATCCCCATACCGACTCCACCGGTCGGGGGCATTCCGTACTCGAGTGCCTCGAGGAAGTCCTCGTCGAGCACCATGGCCTCGGGGTCGCCGGCGGCGGCCAGCAGGGCCTGCTGGGTGAACCGCTCGCGCTGGACCACGGGGTCCACGAGCTCGGAGTAGCCCGTGCCCCGCTCGATGCCCCCGATGTAGAGGTCCCACTTCTCGGCCACGCCCGGCTCGGACCGGTGCGCGCGGGTCAGCGGGGAGGTGTCCACCGGGTAGTCCATGACGAACGTCGGCTCCTGCAGCGAGGGCTGCACCAGCGCCTCGAAGATCTCCTCGACCAGCTTGCCGTGGATCCAGGCCGGGTCGACGCCGACCTCGTGCCGCTCGGCGAGGGCGCGCAGCCGCTCGATCGGCGTCCGCGGGGTCACCGTCTCCCCCACCGCCTCGCTGACCAGGTCGAACAGCTTCACCTGCCGCCACTCCCCGGACAGGTCGACCTCGGTGCCGTCGTGGTGGCGCGCGACGTGGTCGCCGAAGAGCGCGGCGCAGCTCTCCTGGACCAGCTCGCGGGTGATGCGGGCGACGTCCTGGTAGTCGGTGTAGGCCGCGTAGAACTCGAGCATCGCGAACTCCGGGGAGTGCGAGCTGTCGGCACCCTCGTTGCGGAAGTTCCGGTTGATCTCGAACACCCGGTCCAGGCCGCCGACGATGCAGCGCTTGAGGAACAGCTCGGGGGCGATCCGCAGGTAGAGGTCGAGGTCGAAGGCGTTCATGTGCGTGCGGAACGGCCGGGCGGCCGCGCCCCCGTGCACCGTCTGCAGCATCGGCGTCTCGACCTCGATGAAGTCCCGCCGGCCCAGGCCGGCGCGCAGCGTCGACATCACGGTGGCCCGCTGGCGCACGGTGCGCCGCGCCTCGTCGCGGACGATGAGGTCGACGTAGCGGCGGCGCACCCGCAGCTCCTCGCTCATCGGCTTGTGCGCGACCGGCAGCGGGCGCAGCGCCTTGGCGGTCAGCTGCCAGGAGTCGGCGAAGACGGAGAGCTCGCCGCGGCGCGACGTCCCGACCTCGCCCTCGACGAACACGTGGTCGCCGAGGTCGACGTCGGACTTCCACGCCGCCAGAGCGTCCTCGCCGACGCGGTCGCGGGAGAGCATGACCTGCAGCTCGGCGTCCCCCTCGCGCAGCGTCGCGAAGGCCAGCTTGCCGGTGTTCCGGGAGAAGATGACCCGGCCGGTGACCCCGACGCGCTCGCCGGTCATGGTGTCCGGCTCCAGCTCGGGGTGCGCGGCGCGGACGTCGGACAGCGACGTCGTCCGCGGCACCGACACCGGGTAGGGGTCGGCGCCGGACTCGCGCAGCCGGTCGAGCTTCGAGCGGCGCACCCGCATCTGCTCGGGCAGCTCCTCGCCGCCGTTGTCCTCGCCGGGGCCGTTCGGTCCTTCGCTCACGGGAGGAAAGCGTACGGGCGGGTCAGCGGGCGGCTTGCGCCCGATGCCGCTGGAAGGCCAGCCGCAGCCCGTGGACGGTCAGGTCCGGCTCCCGCTCCCCGATCGAGGCGCAGCTGTCGACCACCACCGGGGCGAGCCCACCGGTGGCGACGACGACCGGCGCGGAGCCGAACTGGGCGACCAGCTCGGCGGCGATCCGGGTGACCAGACCGTCGACCAGGCCGGCGAAGCCGAGCACCAGCCCCGACTGCAGCGCGGCCACGGTGTTCTTGCCGATCGCCTGCGGCGGGCAGGACAGCTCCACCGAGCGCAGCTGCGCCGCCCGGCTGGCCAGCGCGTCCAGGCTGACCTCGACGCCCGGGGCGAGCGCGCCGCCCAGGAACTGCCCGTCCGGGCCGACGGCGTCGACGTTGGTGGACGTGCCGAAGTCGACGACGACGACCGGGCGTCCCCGGCCGTCGCGGGTGCGGCCGAACAGCTCGTGCGCGGCGAGCGCGGTGACGACGCGGTCGGCGCCGACCTCCCGCGGGTTGTCCACGTGCAGCGGGACGCCGGTGCGTACCCCCGGCCCGATCAGCACCACCGGGACCTCGAGGGAGCCCAGCAGCTGGCGCAGCGAGGGCAGCAGCGCCGGCACGGTGGAGCAGGCCGCGACGCCGGTGACCTCGGTGTCGCGCAGCAGGCCGCGCCACACCATGCGCAGCTCGTCGGAGGTCGCGCGGGCGGCCGTGGTCACCCGCCAGGAGCCGACCCGCCGGTCCCCGTCGAAGGTGGCCAGGACGGTCTGGCTGTTGCCGACGTCGACGGTCAGCAGCACCGGGTCACCGGACGGGGACGCCGAGGTCGCTGCGCTGCTGGTCGGGGGCGCCCGGCACCGGGGCCGAGGGGTCCCTCCCCAGCTCGACGACCCGGTTGGCGCCGTCGACGTGCACGACCTTGGGGATGTAGCTCTTGGCCTCGGTCTCGTCCATCACGCCGTAGCTGATCAGGATGACCATGTCGCCGGGGTGCACCAGGTGCGCGGCGGCACCGTTGATCCCGATGACGCCGGTGCCGCGCTCACCGGGGATGACGTAGGTCTCCAGGCGGGCGCCGTTGGTGATGTCGACGATCGCGACCTGCTCGCCGGGGATCAGGTCGGCGGCGTCGAGGAGGTCCTCGTCGACGGTCACCGAGCCCACGTAGTGCAGGTCGGCCTGCGTCACGGTGGCGCGGTGGATCTTGGACTTGAGCATCGTGCGCATCATCGGGGGGCTCCCAGCTGGACTGCGGTGTTGTCGAGGAGGCGGGTGCTGCCGGCGCGCACGGCGACGAGCAGGCGGGCGGGACCGGCGGCGGGCGGCGGCCCCAGGTCGGTATCGGTGAGTTCGAGGTAGTCCTGAACCAGCTCCGGGTGCTCGGCGAGCACGGTCCGGGCGGCCGAGAGGACGGCGTCGGCGCCCTGCGCTCCCGCAGCGGCACCGGCGCGCAGCGCGGCGGAGACGGCGGCGGCGGTGGCCCGCTGCCCCGGCGAGAGGTAGCGGTTGCGGCTGGACAGCGCCATGCCGTCGCCCTCGCGGACGGTCGGCACGCCGACGACCTCGACGCCCAGCGCCAGCTCGCGGGCCATGGCCCGGACCAGCGTGAGCTGCTGGTAGTCCTTCTCGCCGAAGAACGCCACGTCGGGGCGCACCAGGCCGAGGAGCTTGGCGACGACGGTGAGCACGCCGGCGAAGTGGCCGGGCCGCACCTCGCCCTCGAGCACCGAGCCCAGCGGGCCGGGGTGGACGGTCACGCCCAGCGCGCCGGACGGGTAGACCTCGTCGACCGGCGGGTGGAAGACGACGTCGGCGCCCTCCTCGGCCAGCGCCTGCAGGTCGGCGTCCCAGGTGCGCGGGTAGCGGTCGAAGTCCTCCCCCGGGCCGAACTGGGTCGGGTTCACGAAGACCGAGACGACGACGCTGCCGGCCCGCTCGCGGGCGGCGCGGACCAGCGTCCGGTGCCCCTCGTGCAGCGCGCCCATGGTCGGCACCAGGGCCACCGGTCCGGGGAGCGCGGCGACCAGCCGGCGCAGCTCGGCGACCGACTCGGCGACGGCGGGGCGGGTGGTGGTGCTCATCGCGAGTCCGCCGGCTGGGTGGGCGAGCCGTCGAGCAGGTCCAGCAGCGGGGCGCCCTCGTGCCGCTTGAGGCGGCCGGCGGCCAGCGCCCGCTCGGTGGTGCGGCGGGCCATCGCCACGTAGGCCGCGACCGCGTCGGGGGCGCGCTCGGCCAGGGTGTCGAGGTGGTGGCCGACGGTGCCGACGTCGCCGCGGCTGACCGGCCCGGTGAGCCCGCGGTCGCCGCGGCGCAGGCCGTTGTCGAGCGCGGCGGTGAGCAGCGGGGCCAGCACCCGCGCCGGCTCGTCGACGCCGGCGGTGCGGAGCAGGTCCGCGGCCTCGGCCACGAGCGTGACCAGGTGGTTGGCGCCGGTCACCAGCGCCGCGTGGTAGAGCCCGCGGTCGGCCTCGGCGACGAAGAACGGCTCGCCGCCCATCTCCAGCACCAGGGTCTCGGCGACCGGGCGGTGCTCGGGGCGGCTGGTGACGCCGAACGGTGCGCCGTCGAGGCGGTCGGCGTCCTCGGGGGCGCCGGAGAAGGTCATGGCCGGGTGGAGGGCCAGGGCGAGCACGCCGGCCGCCGTCGCGGGGGCGAGCACGGCCAGCCCGTGCGCGCCGGAGGTGTGGAACGCCAGCTGGCCGGCGCGCCAGGCGCCGGTCTCGGCGAGTCCGGAGACCAGGCCGGGCAGCGTGTCGTCGGGCACGGCGAGGACGACCAGGTCGGAGGCGGCGACGACGGCGTCGGCCGGGACGAGGGGGACGCCGGGCAGCAGCCGGGCGGCGCGCTCGGCGGAGGCGGCAGAGAGACCCGAGGCGGCGACCACGTCGTGGCCGGCGGCGGCGAGAGCGGCACCGAGGACGGCGCCGACGCGGCCGGCGCCGATGACCCCCACGCGCAGGCGCGCGGGTGCGTCGGGGGCCGGGGCGAGCCCGGCGGCACGGTTCCTACGGGCAGCAGGCATCGGTGCACCTCTCGTTCCAGTCCCTGGCGGGTACCGGACGTCGGTCGCGGCCGGGTGGCCGCGAGTGGGTCGTGCGGGTCGTGCGGGGAGACGGCGCCCGCTGCAACCGGATGTGTCACGCGGGCGACGTGCCGATGGCGAGTGTGTGACCGCTTCGGGCGGCCCGCAACGGCGCAGCCCTGTGTCCTACCTCACCCAGGGGACGTGCACCCGCGGGCCGGCGCGGTCGGCGGCCGCCCTACCGTGACCCCCGGCACACCGACGAAGGAGGCAGCGTGCGCACGTTCGAGGGACGCACCGCCCTGGTGACCGGCGGCAGCCGGGGTATCGGGCTGGGGATCGCGAGGAGCCTGGTCGACCGGGGCGCGCGGGTGGTCCTGACCGCCCGCAAGCCCGACGCGCTGGCCGAGGCGGTCGGGTCGCTGGGCGGCCCGGAGGTCGCGGTGGCCGTCGCCGGCAATGCCGGCGACCCGGCGCACCGGGCCGAGGCCGTGCGCACCGCGGTGGAGACCTTCGGCAGCCTGGACGTGCTCGTCGGCAACGTCGGGATCAACCCGGCGTACGGGCCGCTCATGGACCTCGAGCTGGACGCCTTCCGCAAGATCCTCGACACCAACGTGGTGTCGGCGCTCGGCCTCGTGCAGGAGGCGTGGCGGGCCTGGATGTCCGAGCACGGCGGCTCGGTGCTGTTCGTCGCGTCGGTGGCCGGCCTGCGCTCGTCGCAGGAGATCGGGGCCTACGGCGTGAGCAAGGCGGCGCTGATCAACCTCACCACCCAGCTCGCCGTCGAGCTGGCGCCGAAGGTGCGGGTGAACGCGGTGGCGCCGGCGGTCGTGAAGACCCGGTTCGCGGGGGCGCTCTTCGAGGGGCGCGAGGCCGAGGTGGCCCAGGCCTACCCGATGGCCCGGCTCGGGACGCCCGAGGACATCGGCGAGGCGGCGGCCTACCTGCTCGGCGAGGGCGCCGGCTGGGTCACCGGCCAGACGCTGGTGGTCGACGGCGGAGGGCTGTCGCGAGGACCTCGCTAGTCGCGGCCGAGCACCCGGGCCAGGACGTCGTCGGACTCGCCGTCCTCGCGGTAGCGGCGGCGCCGCCGCCCACCCGAGGGCGGCGTGCCGCCGTTCTCGGCGAGGATCCGCGCCAGGCTGTCGGAGGTGTCCGGCGCGGCCGGCGGTGACCACGCCGGGGCCGCGGTCGGCCGCTCGGTCGTGGGCGCCTGCTCCGGGGCGGGCGACCACGCGGGCGGCTCGTCGGTGCGCCGGCGACGCGGGGCGGCCTCGTCGGCCGGCGGGGCCGGGGGCGGCTCCAGCAGGGGGCGGGCGACGGACCACTCCACGGGCAGCTGCGGCCGCTCGGCAGGGGCCGGCGGCATGGCCGACGACGGCGTCACCACGGGCGAGACCACCGTGGGCGGTGCGGCCGGCCCGGCGGCCGGCAACCGGGAGCCCAGGTAGGGGTCGGACTCGTGCGCGGCCGCCCGCGCGTGCCGGTCGAACGCCGGCGGGACGCCGGGCTCCGGCGGCTGCGGACGGGCCGGCTCCGCGGTGTAGCGGGCGTCGGAGAGGTAGCTCGGCAGCGGCTCGTAGGCGGGGGCCGGCTCGTAGGGGGCGGCCGCCGGGGGCGCGGGGACCACGGTCGGCGGCGCCGACGCGGCCTGCCACGGCGGGGTGACGGCGGGGAACGAGGTCGTCGGGGGCGCGGGCGGGGGAACCGGGGACGGCGCCCACGACGCCGTGCCGCGCACCTGCTCGAACTGCTGGGTCCGCGGCTGCTCGTCGAGCCGGATCGCCGGCCAGCCCCCGGTCAGCTCGCGCGGCGGGGTGTCGTCGCTCCAGCCGGCCCCTTCCAGCGTGCGGGCGGGGCCGTCGAGCCGGGGCGCCTCACCGGGCAGCCGGCTGGCCTGGGTGCGCATCACGATCCGCTCCACCAGCATCTCGCTGGACAGCTGCTCGGCCAGCTCCGCACGCAGCCGGCCCATGTCGTCCCGGAGGGCACCGATCTGCCCCAGCTCGCCGCGCAGGGAGGTCAGCGCGGCGACGTCGTCGCGGAGGGCGGCCACCCGGGCGACCTCGTCGCGCAGCCCGCTGAGCGCGGCCAGGTCCGCGCGCATCGCCGAGACGCGGGCGACCTCGTCGCGCAGGCCGGACAGCGAGGCGATCTCCTGGCGCAGCGCGTCGAGCTCGTCGCGCATCGCGTCCTCGGTCTCGCGGCGGAGCTCGTTCTCGAGCTCCAGCTCGTACTCCCGGCGGGCGGCGACCTCGCGGTCCAGCTCCAGCTCGTAGGCCCGGCGGAGGTCGGCCTCGCGCGCCGCGGCCCGGACGCGGTCGGCCCCGCAGCGGCCGGCGGCGAAGGTGGCCAGGACGAACGCCCACGCCACCGCCACGACGGCGAGGCGGAGCAGCTGCGGGTTCTCGGTCAGGAAGACGACGAGGGTCGCCGCGCCGGCGAGCAGGAAACCGCCGGCCTGCATGAGCGTGCGGCGGTCGGTGAGGACGGGTCCGCGGGCGACGTCGTCGTCCTCGCGGCGGGGCATGGGTCCAGCGTAGCGACGAGCGGCGTTCACGGGCAGCATCCGGCTCCGTGCCCACAGTGGCGGGCGCGGCGTGCAAGGCTGCCCGGGTGAGCCTCCCGCTGCTGGACTGGCGCCGACGCGTCGCCGCGCTGCACGCCGCCGTCCGGGCGACCGCGGACCCCGAGGAGGGCTGGCGGCGGTGGCGGGCCGGGCGTGACGAGCTCTTCGCCGGCCACCCGCAGTCCCCGCTGGACGGCGCCGCCCGCGCCGGGTTCACCGGGCTCCCCGTGGCCCCCTACGACCCGGCGCTGCGCTTCGAGCCGCTGGTCGGGCCCGCCGAGCCGCTGCGGCTGGAGGTCCCCACCGCGGCCGACGGCGTGGTGCCGCTGGACCGCATCGGCGCCGTGGACCTGCCCGGGGTCGGCAGGCTCGACGTCTGGTGGGTGGCCCTGTACGGCGGCGGGGTGTTCCTGCCGCTGCGCGACGGCACCGCGGGCGGCAGCACGTACGGCGGGGGGCGCTACCTGCTCGACACCGTCAAGGGCGCCGACCTCGGCGGGGACGGGGGCCGGCTGGTCGTCGACCTCAACTTCGCCTACCACCCGTCCTGCGCCTACGACCCGCGCTGGTCCTGCCCGCTGGCGCCGGAGGGCAACCGGGTCGCGACGCCGGTGGCCGCCGGGGAGCAGCTGCCCCCCGGCGGCTGGTACCGCTAGGCCCTACCCGGCCGCGAGCGCGGGGTCGGTGGAGAGCACCAGGCCGAGCGAGACGACGCCCTGCTTCAGCGCCTCGTTCGTGGGAGCGCCGAGGTCGAGGTCCTCGACGCTCGCGAACGTCAGCCCATAGGTCTTCTCCAGCCCCGGCTGGCAGAACGGCCGGGTCGGGCACTCCGAGACCGCCCCGAGGACCAGCGAACCGTCGCCGCAGGCCTCGGCCAGCTCCGACAGGGTGGTGACCCCGCCGAGCTGGTCGGAGAGCTCCTGGGTGATCGCGAAGGCGTTCTGGTCGGCGGCCTCGGCGGGCTCGCCGAAGACCAGCTGGTTCTCCGCGGCGAGGCCGGTGAGCGCCTCGACGGTGGCGTCCAGGTCGCTGCTGGCCACCGCCGTCTGGTCGTCGCCCTCCAGGAACTCGGTCACCGTGCCCACGTACTCGGGGAACACCTGGATCTCGTTGCGCTGGAGCGCCGGCAGGTAGGCCTCGCGGTTGCCGACCGACTGCACGGTCGCCTGGTAGCCGGCCGCGGCGAGGACGCGCGCGTAGACGTGGGCCAGCACCTGGCTCTCGGTGAAGTTGGCGCCACCGACCCGCACCTCGCCGCTGCCCCCGGAGACGCCCTCGCCCAGGCCCTGCTCCTCCACGTACTCGCGGGCGACCTCCTCGGCGCCGCGGCGCTGGTTGTCCACCTGGTCGTTGAGCTCCACCAGGTCGTCGGTGGTGAGCACCGCCGAGACCGTGTTCAGGGTCGTGACCAGGTTCGGGTCGGCCGCGGCGGCCTCCTGCGACACCGCGGGGATGACGTTGTCGACGGTCTGCAGGTTCTTGTCGTCCTCGAGCCGGACGAGCTGGTCACCGGCGACGGGGGCGCACGCGTCGCCGGAGGCCTCGGTGCCACCCCCGCCGCTGCTCCCGGAGGACCCGGACTCCCCGCACGCGGCCGTCCCGAGGACGGCGAGGAGGGCGAGCGGGGTGATGAGGGCACGCGTGCGCATGGCTCCGCCTTCTGTGTCCCGTGGCCCCGTGTTGGACCACGCGTGTCTGGCGGGAGCAGCTCCCGCAGCCCCATCCAAGTGGTCCCTGCCCTGCGAGGGCAAGTCGGTCGTGCGCGACCGATCCGCTCAGGTGGGCGGCAGCGCCGCGACCTGCGCGCGCCGCGGCCGCAGCGACGGGAGCAGCCGCCGGGGTGGCCCCGGGGTGACCGCCCGGGACACCGCGGCCAGCACCAGCTCGGTCAGCAGCGCCAGCGCCGCGACCAGCAGCGCGCCGGCGACGACGATCCCGTAGTCCTGGCGGCCGAAGCCCGAGCGGATGACCGCACCGAGCGTCCCGCCGCCGAGCAGCGCGGCCAGCGTGGCGGTGGCGACCACCTGGACCGCCGCCGTCCGGATCCCGGTCATCACCAGGGGCAGCGCCAGCGGCAGCTCGACCCGCCACGCCACCTGCCGGCCGGTCATCCCCATGGCCCGCGCGGCCTCCACGACGTCGCGGTCGACCTCCCGGAAGCCCACGTAGGTGTTGGCCAGCACCGGGGGGATCGCGAACACCGCGAGCGCGATGACCGGCGCCCAGATCGTGAAGCCCAGCGGCGTGACGGCGAAGATCGTGAGGATGGCGAGGGTCGGCACCGCCCGGGAGACGTTCGACAGCCCCAGGAGGAAGCCGCCGGACCGCCCGCGGTGGCCGAGCCAGACCGCCGGCGGGAGCGCCACGACCAGGGCGATGCCCATCGCCAGCGCGGAGATCCGCAGGTGCTGGCCGGCCAGCTCCAGGATGCCCCGGGGGCGGGTCCAGTTGAGCGGGTCGTTGAGCCAGACGACGGCGTCCGCCAGCGCGCTCATGCCCGCGCCCAGGGGGTCAGCAGCCGCTCGACCAGGCCCAGCAGCTGGTCGGCGACGAGCGCGAGCAGCACGCAGGCGAGCGTCCCGAACACGATCGGCGGCCGGTAGTAGTTCGCCCCGAACCCGTTGACGATGATCAGCTGGCCCAGCCCGCCCTGGCCGACGATGACGCCGACGGTGACCAGCGCGACCGTGGAGACGGTGGCGATGCGCAGCCCGGTCATCACCGCCGGCAGCGCGAGGGGGAGCTCCACCCGCAGCAGCAGCCGCCGGCGGCCGTAGCCCATCCCCCGCGCCGCCTCGAGCACCTCCGCCGGCACCGCCTGCAGCCCGGCGAGGAAGTTCCGCACGAGGACGACCAGGGAGTACAGGACCAGGCCGATGGCGACCGTGGTCTCCGACAGGCCGGTGAACGGGGCGACGAAGGCGAACATGGCCAGCGACGGGATCGTGTAGAGGAACGTCGAGAAGCCCAGCACGCCCGCGGCCAGCCCCCGGCTGCGGCGGGCGAGCAGCGCCAGCGGGAAGGCGATCGCCGCACCGATCAGGACCGAGACGAGCGTCAGCCTGACGTGCTGGCCCGCCAGCGGCAGAATGGTCGACCAGTTGTCCGCCACCCAGGAGAGGTCGAACCACGGGTTCGGTGCCGCGTCCGCGGCCAGCGCCGTCCCCGCTTCCGCGCTCAGCACCGGATGCCTGTCAGGAAGGCCACCTCGTGGACGCTACTGCTCACCCCGCCCCACCGGCAGCTTCGACGGCCGAGGAGATCCGGCTGGAGGGCGTCAGCAAGACCTACCCGGACGGGACGGTCGGGGTCGCCGAGCTGGACCTGACGTTCGCCGCCGGGGAGATCAGCGTCCTCGTCGGCCCGTCGGGCTGCGGCAAGACGACCACCATGAAGATGATCAACCGGCTGGTCGAGCCCTCCACCGGGCGGATCCTGCTCGGCGGGGAGGACGTCACGCGGGTCGACGCGGAGCGGCTGCGCCGTCGCATCGGCTACGTCATCCAGAACGTCGGGCTGTTCCCGCACCAGTCCGTGCGGGCCAACGTCGGCACGGTGCCCGGGCTGCTCGGCTGGGACCGCGCCCGCACCCGGGCCCGGGTCGACGAGCTGCTCGAGCTGGTCGGGCTGGACCCGGCGGTGCACGGCGACCGCTACCCCGGCCAGCTCTCCGGCGGCCAGCGGCAGCGCGCCGGCGTCGCCCGGGCGCTGGCGGCCGACCCGCCGGTGCTGCTCATGGACGAGCCGTTCTCCGCCGTCGACCCGGTGGTGCGCGAGCGCCTGCAGTCGGAGTTCCTGCGGCTGCAGGAGACGGTGCGCAAGACCATCGTCTTCGTGACGCACGACATCGAGGAGGCGGTGCGCATCGGCGACCGGATCGCGGTGATGAGCACCGGCGGGAACGTGGAGCAGTTCGCGACGCCCGCCGAGCTCCTCGGCCGGCCGGCGAACGACTTCGTGGCCGACTTCGTCGGCGCCGACCGGGGGCTCAAGCGGCTGGCGGTCACCGGCATCGACACCGCCGACCTGGAGCACCCGCCCGTCGTGCGCGTCGACGACGGGCTCACCGAGGCGCGGGCGGCCATGGTCCGCGCCGGTGCGCGGTGGGCGGTGGTCCTCGACGACCGGCAGGCGCTGCACGGGTGGCTGTCGGTGGAGCGCGCGTCCGGCAGCGGCACGGTGCGGGACGCCTGCCGGCGGATGGAGGCCTGGGTGCCGGTGGGCGCGTCCCTGAAGACGGCCTTCGCGCAGATGCTGCAGCTGGAGGCGGGGTGGGTCGCGGTCCTCGACGGCGAGCGGTTCCTCGGGGTGCTGACCCCGGAGTCGCTGCACGCCGCGCTCCGGCGCTCGGTGGAGGGGGCGGTGCCCGAGACCGCCGGGGCGGCGCGCTCCTAGGCGCGGTCCTCCAGCAGGGGGCCGGCCACCCGGTACCGGGCGCAGACGAAGGCACCGTTCACCGCCGACCCGACCAGCTCGAGGTCCAGCCGCCGCGGCAGCAGCGGCCGCCCGGCCCCCAGCGTCACCGGGGCCACCGAGACGACGACCTCGTCGAGCAGCCCGGCCTCGGCGAACTGCCCGGCGAGGTCTCCCCCACCGACCAGCCAGAGGTCCTTGCCCCCGGCGGCCGCGGTCATCTCCTCGTGCACCGCGCGCACGTCCCCGGAGGCGAACCGGATGTCCGCGCCCTCGACCGGCGCGAGGTCGCGGGAGGTCATGACCCACGTCGGCATCGCGTAGGGCCAGGCGTCCCCCTCGTGGGCCAGCACCCACTCGTAGGTGGTCGAGCCCATGACGACGGCCCCGATGCCGGCCATGAACTCGTCGAACCCGAAGGGGCCGCTCGCGTCGTGCTGCTGGCGCAGCAGCCAGTCGAGGGAGTCGTCCGGGTCGGCGATGAAGCCGTCGAGGGTGGTGGCGGTGTGGTAGGTCAGCACGGGGTTCCTCCCGGGGTCTCGCCGCGGCGCGCGCGGAGCCATTCGATGGGGTCGCCGGTGCCGACGTCCTGCCCGGCGGTGCGGAGCAGGTGCCGGACCAGCTGACGGCGGTGGGCGGAGAAGGTCAGCACGTGCGCGACGACGCTGCTGAGCACGAAGCTCTCCGGCGGCTCGCACAGCGCGTCGACCAGCCGGTCGTCCCAGCCACCCCGGCGGTCGATGTCGCGGACCGTCGCCAGCCAGCGCGGTGCCACGGCGTCGTGCCGCTCCAGCAGCCGGGCGGCGTCCGGGTCGTCGTCGTGCCCGGGGGTGTCGCGGCCCTCGATCGAGGCCAGCCAGACCTCCAAGGTGAAGACCAGGTGCTCCAGCACCGCCTGGACCGACTCCTCGGGGCCGTCCCACGGCAGGACCACGAGCCCGGGCAGGCGCACGGCCCGGAGCTCCTCGGCGGTCAGCCCCTTCGCCACCTCGACGAGGTGGCGGGCGTCGTCGAGGTCGTGCGCGACCAGCTGCTCGGTCAGCGGGTCCATGACCCGTTCGGTGCTGTGCACCCACAGCGAGGTGGGCGGGTGGAAGTGGATGCCGTTCGGCGCCGGCAGCCAGTGCCCGGACGTGGCGTCCACGGTGCTGGGCGCCCGGCCGTAGGCACGGCTGAAGGCGCGGCTGAACCCCTCGACGGACTCGTAGCCCGCGGCCCAGGCGACGTCGGTGACGCTGCTCCCCTGCCGCAGCTGCCAGGCGGCGCGCTCGAGCATCACCCGCCGGCGCATCGCGACGGGCGACTCCCCCGCGTCCCGGGTGAGCACCCGCGAGAAGTGGAACGGCGAGGCGTAGGCGTCGTCGGCCATGTCGGTGAGGGTGCGGTTGTCCTCGTCGAGCACCGCGTCGAGGAGCTCGCGCAGACGGTCCCGTCCGGTCATGGGGTCAGTCTGGGTCCCCGCGGTCGCCCGCGGCCCGACCGATCTTGCTCACCTCGGGGCGGACGGCTCCGCACCGGCGGGACCGCTGTCGGTCGGCGGCACTCGGCAGGCGCCCTCGAGCCACAGGGCCGCGACGACCAGCGCCGCGGAGCACGCCACGCCGACCACGCCGACGACCGTGTCGCCGCCCGCCGCCGCGAGACGGCCGACCGCCGGCGCGGCGTGCAGCAGCACGCCGCCCCAGATCCCGGCGACCACGGCGCCGGCGTAGGCGCTCGCCTGGGCCAGCACGGCCAGCCGGGCCACCACCATCGGCTCGACGGGCCGCAGGAGGGCGGCGCGGCCGTCGGCCGCCGTGGGACCGCGCCCGGCACGGGCCTCCCGCTGGGCGGCCAGCCGGGACCGCAGGGTGCGGGCACCCAGGGCCTCGGCCAGGGCGAGGACCGCCAGCGGCACCGGCTGCCACCAGCGCAGGGCGGGCAGCTCGCCGTACAGCGCCCGCACCATCAGCCAGGAGGCGACGGCGAGGCCGGCGGCCAGCACCAGCAGGTCGCGACGACGGATCGGGGTCACGGCCGGCTCAGTGGAGGTGGTCCCAGCGCTGCACCGCCGCGACCTCGGCGGGGTCGAGCGCGGCCACCAGCTCGGCGACCCGGCCGTGCCCGGGGAGGACGGCGGTCGGCTCGACGACGTCCCACGGGACGAGCACGAACGCGCGCTCGTGGGCCCGCGGGTGCGGCAGCGTCAGCTCCGGGTCGTCGGAGACCACCGGCTGGCCGTCGTCCCCGGTCACGGCGACGACGTCCACGTCGAGGGTGCGCGCCCCCCAGCGGACCTCGCGGGTGCGGCCGGCCGCCTGCTCCAGCTCGCGGGCGCGCTCCAGCCACCCGCGCGCGTCGCGGTCCCCGCGCACGACGGCGATGGCGTTCAGGTACGGCGGCTGCTCGACCGGCCCCCACGGCGGCGTCTCGTAGAGGGTGGACCGGGCGACCAGCACGCCGTCGTCCTTGAGCGCGGTGAGCACCGCCCGCAGCGTCGCGGCGCGGTCCCCGAGGTTGGCGCCCAGCGACAGGACCGCCCGGGTCACCGGCGCTGCCTGCGGATGCTGACGGCGACGTCGTCGAAGGGGACGCCGAGCTCGGCCTCCGGCTTGTGCACCGTGATCTCCACGGCGTCCACCAGCGGGTCGGCGAGGCAGACGTCGGCCAGCCGCTGGGCGAGAGTCTCCAGCAGGTTCACCGGCTCCCCCGCCAGCACGTGCTGCAGCTTCTGGGCCAGCTCGGCGTAGTTGACGGTCCGTGCGAGGTCGTCGCCGGCGGCGGCCGCGGAGGTGTCCAGCTCGAGCACGGCGTCGACGAGGAACAGCTGGCCGCGCTCGCGCTCGAAGGCGTAGACGCCGTGGTGGGCGTGCGCCCGGATGCCGCGGACGGTGATCCGGTCAGGGGTGCTGGCCACGGCCGGCTCCTCTCGCCGCGCGGACGGCGGCCACGGTGCGGACGGCGTCCACCGAGGCGGCGGCGTCGTGGACGCGCACGCCCCACGCACCGGCCTCCGCGGCGAGCACCGTGGTGGCCAGCGTGGCGGCGTCGCGCTGCTCGGCCGGGCGGGGTGCGCCGTCGGGGCCCGGCAGCAGCCGGCCGAGGAAGGTCTTGCGGGAGGCGCCGACGAGCACCGGCAGCCCCAGCCCGATCAGCCGGTCCAGCCCGGCCAGCAGCGCCCAGTTGTGCTCGGCGCGCTTGGCGAAGCCTAGGCCGGGGTCCAGCACGAGCTGCTCGGGCCGCACGCCGGCGGCGACGACGTCCTCCACGCGGGCCATCAGCTCCGCGCACACCTCGGTGACGACGTCGCCGTACTGCGCCGCGGCGTACATCTCGCGGCTGTGCCCGCGCCAGTGCATGAGCACCCAGGGGACGCCGGCCTCGGCGACGAACTCGGCCATGTTCTTGTCGGCCAGCCCGCCGCTGACGTCGTTGACCAGCTGCGCCCCGGCGGCCAGCGCGGCCTCGGCGACCTCCGCGCGGGTGGTGTCGACGCTGACGCGCACCCCGGCAGCGGCGAGCTCCCGGACCACCGGGACGACGCGGCCGCACTCCTCCTCGGCGTCCACGCGGTCGGCGCCGGGGCGGGTGGACTCCCCGCCGACGTCGACGTAGTCGGCACCGGCGGCGTGCATGGCCAGCCCGTGCGCGATGGCGGTCCCCGGCTCGGCGAAGCAGCCGCCGTCGGAGAACGAGTCGGGGGTGACGTTCAGGACGCCCATGACCACGCACCGGTCGGGGCGCGGCACGGCGGTCACCTGCCCAGCACCAGGCTCATGGCCTCGCTGCGTGTCGCCGCGTTCTCCCGGAAGATCCCCCGCACGGCCGAGGTGACCGTGGAGGAGCCGGGCTTGCGGATGCCCCGCATGGCCATGCACAGGTGCTCGGCCTGGATGACGACGAGCACGCCGCGCGGCTTGAGCGCGTCGTTGAGCGCGTCGGCGATCTGCCGGGTCATGCGCTCCTGCACCTGGGGCCGGCGGGCATAGACCTCGACGAGCCGGGCCAGCTTCGACAGCCCGGTGACCCGCCCGTCGCTGCCCGGGATGTAGGCCACGTGCGCCACGCCGTGGAACGGCACGAGGTGGTGCTCGCAGGTCGAGTACATCGGGATGTCCTTGACCAGCACCAGCTCGTCGTGGTCCTCGTCGAACGTCGTCGCGAGGATGTCGAACGGGTCCTGCCACAGGCCGGCGAAGGTCTCCGCGTAGGCGCGGGCGACCCGGGCCGGGGTGTCCTGCAGCCCGGGCCGGTCGGGGTCCTCCCCCACCGCGATGAGCAGCTCGCGGACCGCCGCGGCGGCCCGCTCCTGGTCCACGCCGGCAGCCGGCGTCAGGAGCAGGTCCTCCGGCTCCGCCGGCATCTCGCTCATCGCTGCGCGGGGGCCCCGACGTCGCCGACCGGGGTGGTCTCGTGCGGCGCCGAACCGTTCTGCGCCGCGCGCTCGGACGGGGTGAGCACCGGCGGCTGGTCCGACGGCGTGCGCTTGCCGAAGCCGTTGTACGGGGCCAGCGACGGACGCTTGGTGACCGGCGCGCAGATGCGGGCCATGTCGTCCTTGGAGAGGGTCTCCTTCTCCATCAGCTCCAGCACCAGCTGGTCGAGCACCTCGCGGTGCTCCACCAGGATCTCCCAGGCCTCGTCGTGCGCGGCCTCGATCAGGGCCCGGATCTCGCCGTCGATGTCCGCGGCGACGGCCTCGGAGTAGTCGGGGCGCGAGCCCATGTCCCGGCCGAGGAACGGCTCGGAGTCGCTGCTGCCGTACTTGACCGCGCCCAGCTTGGCGCTCATGCCGTACTGGGTGACCATCGCCCGGGCCATCGCGGTGGCCTTCTCGATGTCGTTGCCCGCACCGGTCGTCGGCTCGTGGAAGACCAGCTCCTCGGCCGCCCGGCCACCCAGCGCGTACGCCAGGGTGTCGATCATCTCCGAGCGGGTCTGGGTGTACTTGTCCTCGGTCGGCAGCACGAGCGTGTGCCCGAGCGAGCGGCCGCGCGGCAGGATCGTCACCTTGTGCACCGGGTCCAGGTTGGGCAGTGCGTGCGCCACCAGGGCGTGGCCGCCCTCGTGGTAGGCGGTGACCTTCTTCTCCTTCTCGCTCATCGCCCGCGTCTTGCGCTCGGGGCCGGCGATGACGCGATCGATCGCCTCCTCGAGGGTGTCGTCGGTGATGAGCGAGCCGTTGTTGCGCGCGGTGAGCAGCGCGGCCTCGTTGAGCACGTTGGCCAGGTCGGCGCCGGTGAAGCCCGGGGTGCGGCGGGCGACGGTCTCGATGTCGACGTCGGGCGCGAGCGGCTTGCCCTTGGCGTGCACCGAGAGGATCGCCTTGCGGCCCTCGAGGTCGGGCCGGTCGACGGCGATCTGCCGGTCGAAGCGGCCGGGGCGCAGCAGCGCGGGGTCGAGGATGTCGGGCCGGTTGGTGGCCGCGATCAGGATGACCCCGCCCTTGACGTCGAAGCCGTCCATCTCGACCAGCATCTGGTTGAGGGTCTGCTCGCGCTCGTCGTGCCCGCCGCCCATGCCGGCGCCGCGGTGCCGGCCGACGGCGTCGATCTCGTCGATGAAGATGATCGCCGGGGCGTTGGTCTTGGCCTGCTCGAAGAGGTCGCGGACCCGGCTGGCGCCGACACCGACGAACATCTCGACGAAGTCCGAGCCGGAGATCGAGTAGAACGGCACGCCGGCCTCGCCGGCCACCGCGCGGGCGAGCAGCGTCTTGCCGGTCCCGGGCGGGCCGAAGAGCAGCACGCCCTTGGGGATCTTGGCGCCGACGGCCTGGAACTTGACCGGGTTCTGCAGGAAGTCCTTGATCTCGTGCAGCTCCTCGACGGCCTCGTCGGCGCCCGCGACGTCGGCGAAGGTCGTCTTCGGGGTGTCCTTGGTGACCTGCTTGGCCTTGGACTTGCCGAACTGCATGACGCCGCGGCCGCCGCCCTGCATGGAGTTGAACAGCCAGAAGAGCAGCAGCAGGAGGATCAGGAAGGGCAGGAAGCTGACCAGCAGGCTGACCAGGAGGCTGTCCTGGGTGACGTTGGTGTCGAAGCCCTCGGAGCCGTCCTCCTGCTCGCGCAGCAGGTCGACCAGCTCACCCTCGAACGCCACCGGGTAGGAGGCGGTCACCTCGGTGCTGCCCTCGACCTCCTCGGCGAGCTCGAGGTCGAGCGTCTGCTCCCGGGTGTTGAGCGTCGCGGACTCGACGTTGCCGCGCTCGATCTGCTCGATGGCGGTCGAGGTCGAGATCTCCTTGTAGCCACCGCTGTTGCCGACGATCGTGGAGACCGTCAGAGCCAGCAGGATGACCAGGACGATCCAGAACCAGACGGAGCGGAAGATCTTCTTGCGTTCCATACACCGATGCCGGGCGCCGGCGTGCCGGCCTGCCCGTCGACCCTCCCGATCGTCCCCAGGACGCAGCCGGCGGCCCGGGTGGGGACCCCGGCGCTCGGTGCAGCGTCGTCACGATCGACGGTACACCGGGGACCCTGTGGATCCCCTGGGTGCGAGCCGGGAAGCCCCCCGCATCCCTCAGGCGGAGGACGCCCCGGCGCTCAGCTGGAGTAGACCTCGGGCTTGAGCGTCCCGATGTAGGGCAGGTCCCGGTAGCGCTCGGCGTAGTCCAGGCCGTAGCCGACGACGAACTCGTTGGGGATGTCGAAGCCGACGTACTTCACCGGCACCTCGACCTTCACCGCGTCGGGCTTGCGCAGCAGCGCGCACACCTCGAGCGAGGCCGGCGCCCGGCCGCCGAGGTTCTTCAGCAGCCAGGACAGCGTCAGCCCGGAGTCGATGATGTCCTCGAGCACCAGCACGTGCTTGTCGGTGATGTCGCGGTCGAGGTCCTTGAGGATCCGCACGACGCCGGAGGAGCTGGTGGAGGAGCCGTAGGAGGAGACCGCCATGAACTCCATCTGCGTCGGCAGCTGGAGCGCACGGGCGAAGTCGCTCATGAACAGCACGGCGCCCTTGAGCACACCGACGAGGAGGACCTCCTTGCCCGCGTAGTCGGCCGCGATGCGGGCCGCGAGCTCGCCGATCTTGGCCTGGATCTGCTCCTCGCTGAGCAGCACGTGGTCGATGTCCGGGCCGTAGCCGTGGTCGGGACCGAGGGCCCCGGGGGTGCTGGCGGGCTCCGTCGTCACGGAAGGGGCTCCTCGAGGGGTGCGGGTCCGGGAACAGCGCGCCGGAGGTCCGGCGGCAGCACCACCAGAGTGCCAGACGCCCGGACGACGCCTGCGCCGCCGGGTAGGTCGATGCGGCCCTGCCCCCGCCACCCCGTGACCAGCGCCTCCACCGCCCGCAGGTGCACCGCCTGGAGGTCGGGCACCCCGGCGGCGCGCAGCCAGCCCCGCAGCACACGGCGGCGCAGCGCGGCCGGCAGCGGCTCCAGCGGCCGCGCGGGCAGGCTGCCGTCGCCCGCCTCGGCCGCCAGCCGGGCGAGCTCCGCGGCGGCCAGCCCGTCCAGGGCGTCGAGGTCCTCGCGCAGCAGGTCCGCCGTCCGGGCCAGGGCCGGCGCGACGCCACCACCGAGCACCTCCTCCAGCAGGGGCAGCACCTCGGTGCGCAGCCGGACGCGGGTGTAGGCGGGGTCGTCGTTCCAGGGGTCGTCCCACACCGGGAGGCCCTGGGCGGCGCAGGCCTGCCGGGTGGTGGCCCGCCGGACGCCGAGCAGTGGCCGCCAGAACGGCGGCCGGTCCGGCACCATCCCGGCGACCGAGCGCGGGCCCGAGCCGCGGCCCAGGCCCAGCAGCACCGTCTCGGCCTGGTCGTCGAGGGTGTGGCCGAGCGCGACGCGGGCGTCGTGGCCGGCCGCCGCGGTGGCCAGCGCCGCGTACCGGGCCTCGCGGGCGGCGCCCTCCGGGCCGCCGGCCTCCCCCACCTGCACGGTGAGCACCAGCACGGGGTCCAGGCCGAGCCCGGCGAGGAGGCCCGCGGTCTCCTGCGCCCTGCGGTCCGACCCGGGCTGCAGCCCGTGGTCGACGGTCACGCCGCCCACCCGCACGCCGGCGTCGCGCGCCTCGAAGGCGAGGGCCGCGGCGAGCGCCACGGAGTCCGCTCCCCCGCTGCAGGCGGCGAGGACCGGCCGGTCGGAGGCGCGCAGCCCGGCCCGGACCGCGTGCCGCAGGACCGCGACCGCCCGGGGTGGCCCGCTCACGCGGCGGTCAGGCGGGGATGGCCGGGCGGCCCAGCACCCGCTCGACCCAGCGCTCCGGAGCGGTGAGCTCGTCGATCCGCGGCAGGTTCTGCGGGCCGTCCCAGACGCGGTTGAAGCCGTCCATGCCGGCGAGCTCCACGACCCCGCCGACGAAGACCCGCCCCTCGGCGTACTGCTTCATCTTCTGCTCGAGGCCGAGTAGCCGGCGCAGCACCCGGTCCAGCGGGCCGCGGCCCTTGCGGCGCTGGGCGAACCGCTTGCGCAGGGTGCGCACCGACGGCACGACGTCCGGCCCGACGCCGTCCATCACGTACTCGGCGTGCCCCTCGACCAGGCTCATCACCGCGGTGACCCGGTCGAGCACCTCGCGCTGGCGCGGGTCGTTCACCAGGGCCATCAGCCCTTCGGGCCCGCCACCGGGCTCGGTGCCGCGCACGGCGTCCCCGACGCTGCGCAGCACCTCCTGCAGGCGGGCGCGCAGCGCCTCGGGCGCCAGGTCGGTGGCGGCGACGAACTCGGCGATCTGGGACTCCACGTAGCCGTGCAGCCAGGGGACGGCGGTGAACTGCAGCTGGTGGGTGACCTCGTGCAGGCAGACCCACAGCCGGAAGTCCGACGGGTCCAGGCCCAGCTTGCGCTCGGTGGCCACGATGTTCGGCGCGACCAGCATCAGCCGGCCGCCGGTGCCGAAGATCTCGTACTGGCCGAGCACGCGGCTGGAGAGGAACGCCAGCAGCCCGCCCGCCTGCAGGCCGGTGGCCCGCGAGCCGATGGCGGTGGCCAGCGCGCCCGGGCGGCTCTCCTGCTGCTCGGCCAGCTTCTCGACCAGCGGGTCCAGCAGCGCCGCCATGCCGCGGGCGTTGGCGTCGGCCCAGCCGGGGCGGTCGACGACGACGACCTCGGGGACGGCCCCGCCGGGGACCGGGCGCAGCCCGGTGAGGGCCTCCACGTGGGCGACCGCGGTCGCGGCGGCCTCGTGCAGCTCGCGGACGACGGCGGCGGCCTCGTCCCGGGTGGTCTGCGGGCCCGAGCTGACCAGCCGCCGGGCGGTGCGTCCGGCCAGGGCCCAGTCGACCATCGAGGTGGGGCTGCTCATCGCCTCACCGTACCCGCGCCGGAGCGCCTCCCCCGCCGGTCAGCAGCCGCAGGCGGCCAGCTCGGAGGCGAAGTCGTCGAGCACGCCCTCGGCCGCGGCCTCGCTGCCGGTGCTCTTGTCGGCGATCACCGCGAAGGCCAGTAGCCGGCCCTCGGCGGTCACGGCGGTGCCGGCGAGCGCGTGCACGCCGAGCAGGGTGCCGGTCTTGGCCCGCACGGTCCCGGGAGCGGTCGCGGGGTCGGCGTCGCCCCGGTCGGCCAGCGTGCCGTCGTAGCCGGCGACCGGCAGGCCCGCGAGCAGGCCCGCGGCGTCGCCCAGGCTGCCGTCGGCCGCGCCGGCGACCAGCTCGGCCAGGACCTCGGCGGTGAGCTGGTTCCCGCGGGACAGCCCGCTGCCGTCGGCCAGCGTCACGTCGCCGACGGCGACCCCAGCCTCCTCCAGCGCGTCGGTGACCGCCTGCGCCGCGCCCTCGAACGAGGCGGGCTGGTTGCGGGCGATGGCCACCTGCCGGGCCAGGGCCTCGGCGAGCAGGTTGTCCGACAGCGAGAGGGCCTGCTCCACGAGCCGGGCGACCGGCGCCGACCGCACGGTGCCCAGCGTCTTGGCACCGGCCGGGGCCTGGCCCAGGACGACGGTGGCGCCCGGGGCGCCGAGCGCGTCGGCGAGCGCGGCGCCGGCGTCCAGGCCGGGCTGGCCGCTGCGCGCGGTGGCACCCGGGCTGACCCGGGCGCCGTCGACGGCGGTGGCGGTGACCGGCGCGGCGTAGCTGGACGGGGCGTCGCCCGGCCCCCAGCCGGCCGCGGTGAGCGGGCCGGTGTAGAGCGAGCTGTCGACGACGACCCGGGTCACCGCGGTGCCGGCGGGCAGCGCCCCGACGACCTGGGTGGCCAGGTCCTCGACGGTGGGCGCCCCCGGGTAGGTGCGGGAGGGGGTGGTCCGCGAGAGCGTCACGTCGCCCCCGCCGACGAGCACGACCTCGCCGGGAGCCGTACCGCTGACCACGGTCGTCGGGAAGGTGTCCGACGGGTCGAGCGTCGTGAGGGCGGCGACGGCGGTGAGCAGCTTGGCGGTGGACGCCGGCGTCACGGGGGCGTCGGCCTGCTGGTCGAAGAGCACCTCGCCGGTGGCGACGTCGATGACCTGGGCGCTCGCCCCCGCGCCGAGCGCGGAGCCGGTGACCAGGGGCGTGAGGCGGGTGGTGAGGACGTCGGGGTCCGGGACCGGGGCCTCGGCACCGAGGGCGGCGAGGACCGGCTCGACGTCTCCCAGCTCGGGCAGCCGGGCGTCGGGGACGGGGGCCGCGTCGGTGCCCGGGGAGTCCTCGCCGCGCATGAAGACGCCGAGCCCGACACCGCCTCCGACGAGCAGCAGGACCAGCGCGATGACGGCCATCGTCATGCGCCGGCGGAACCGCCCGTAGTTCGCGGTGATGACCGTCGATCCACCCGACGAAATGCTCTCCACCCCCCAGAGGGGGGCCTGCGCCCACCTGATCGGCCCCCGTGAGCCACACTACGTTCGTGCAGTTCGACGTGACGGTAGAAATCCCGAAGGGCCAGCGGAACAAGTACGAGCTGGACCATGAGACCGGACGCATCCGCTTGGACCGGATGCTGTTCACCTCCACCCGCTATCCGGCGGACTACGGATACATCGAGAACACCCTCGGCCAGGACGGCGACCCGCTCGACGCCCTGGTGATCCTCGAGGAGCCGACGTTCCCGGGGTGCCTGGTCACCTGCCGGGCCATCGGCATGTTCCGCATGACCGACGAGGCCGGTGGCGACGACAAGGTCCTCTGCGTTCCGGCGACGGACCCGCGGGTGGCCCACCTCAAGGAGATCCACGACGTGTCGGAGTTCGACCGTCTGGAGATCCAGCACTTCTTCGAGACCTACAAGGACCTCGAGCCGGGCAAGTCGGTCGAGGGTGCCGAGTGGGTCGGTCGCGCGGAGGCCGAGGCCGAGATCGAGGCCTCCATCCAGCGCGCGAAGGACAACTCCACGCACCACTGACCCGCACCCCGGTCCTCCGGTCCCG
>NZ_SPQP01000023.1 GCF_004571075.1 Blastococcus sp. TF02A-35 | reverse complement strand
GGGTCGGCGCAGCACGGTGGCCAGCCCCCGCTCCAGCTCCTCCTGGACCGTGCGCAGGGACGGCTGGCGCGCCCACCCGTGGAAGGCGGTCCCGTCGTACTGGACCGCGAGACGAAGACGGACGAGCCCGCCACCGGCATCGGTGGCGGGCTCGTCCTGGACGTGCTGACTGGTCAGCGACGCGTCACTTCGGGTCCGGGGCGGCGTCGCCGCCCTGGTACTGCTGGCTGGCGGTCGCGGCGTCGCCGATCTCGGCGGCCTGGATCTCGGCCGCCGCGGCCGCGGCGAGCTCCGGCGAGAGAGCCGGGTCCTCGACGACGGCGACGTTCTGCCGCTCCGGCTGCGGGGTGACGTCGGAGTCGTCCTGCCGCTCGCCGTCGGGGTTGAAGACGTCGGTGACGATCTCCTGCGCCTCGTCGGTGACGCTGCCGTCGGTCACGGCCGGCGAGGTGTCGCCGCCGGGGCCGGTCGTCTCACCCTCGAACGTCGCCCCCTGGTCGCCGCCACCGGCGGAGACGCCGGCCGCACCCGCGCCCGGGACGTCCTGGGGGGAGCTCATCGCGCGTCCGTGCCCTCGGCCTCGTCGGAGGCCGTCTCGTCGGCAGCAGCCTCGGCCGGGGCCTCGGTGGCCTCGGTCTCCTCGGCGGCGGGGGCCTCGGCGCTGTCGTCGGCGGCCGGGGCCTCCTCGACGGCGTCCGCGGTGACCTCACCGGAGGCAGCGGCAGCACCGGCGCCGGAGGCGAACTGCGTGCCACGGGCGCGCTCGGCCTCGCCGACGGCCTGCTGGGCGACGGTCAGGGCCTCGACCAGCTCGATGACCGCCATGGGGGCGTTGTCGCCCTTGCGCGGACCGACCTTGGTGATGCGGGTGTAGCCACCGGGACGGTTCTCGAAGCGAGGACCGATCTCGGCGAAGAGGGTGTGGACGACGTCCTTGTCACGGATGGTGGTCATCACCTGACGACGGGCGTGCAGGTCGCCGCGCTTGGCGAAGGTGACCAGCTTCTCGGCCAGCGGGCGGAGCCGCTTCGCCTTCGCCTCGGTCGTGGTGATGCGGCCGTGCTCGAACAGCGAGGTGGCCAGGTTGGCCAGCATCAGCCGCTCGTGCGCCGGGCCGCCGCCGAGACGGGGTCCCTTGGTGGGGGTGGGCATGTCGGTCCTTCCTCAGGCGGCCGGGCGCTGCGTGCGCGGCTGCGTCGTGGTGCTGCTGTCGTCCGTGCTGCGGTGGTGCTCGCGTTCAGTGTCGCTGCCCGCGAGGCCGTGACGGACGGCGGGTGCACCCCGCCGTCCGGCACACGGCCTCAGAGCTGCTCGGTCTCCTGGTAGGAGCCCTCGTCGTACTGGGCCTGGTCGTAGCCCGCGGCGTACTCGCCGGTGCCCTGGTAGGCGTCGGTCTCGTAGCCCTCGTCGTAGCTCTCCACCGAGGTGGGGATGAACCCGGGCGGGCTGTCCTTGAGCGCGAGGCCCATGGCGGCCAGCTTCATCTTGACCTCGTCGATCGACTTGGCCCCGAAGTTCCGGATGTCGAGCAGGTCGGCCTCGGAGCGGGTGACGAGCTCACCGACGGTGTGCACGCCCTCGCGCTTGAGGCAGTTGTAGGAGCGGACGGTGAGGTCCATGTCCTCGATCGGCATCGAGAAGTTCGCGATGTCGGCGGCCTCGGCCGGGCTGGGCCCGACCTCGATGCCCTCGACGTCCACGTTCAGCTCGCGGAGCAGGCCGAACAGCTCGACCAGCGTGGAGCCGGCGGAGGCGATGGCGTCGCGCGGGGCGATCGACGGCTTGGTCTCGACGTCCACCACGAGGCGGTCGAAGTCCGTGCGCTGCTCGACACGGGTCGCCTCGACGGCGTAGGTGACCTTGAGGACCGGCGAGTAGATCGAGTCCACGGGGATGCGGCCGATCTCCTGGCCGGGCTGCTTGTTCTGCGGCGCCGGCACGTAGCCACGCCCGCGCTCGACGACCAGCTCGACCTCGAGACGGCCCTTGCCGTTCAGGGTCGCCATGTGCAGGTCGGGGTTGTGCACCTCGACACCGGCCGGCGGAGCGATGTCCGCGGCGGTGACCTCACCCGGGCCCTGCTTGCGCAGGTACATCGTCACCGGCTCGTCGGAGTCGGAGCTGACGACCAGACCCTTGAGGTTGAGGATGATCTCGGTGACGTCCTCCTTGACGCCCGGCACGGTCGTGAACTCGTGCAGGGTGCCCTCGATGCGGATGCTGGTGACAGCCGCACCGGGGATGGACGACAGCAGCGTGCGCCGCAGGGAGTTGCCGAGGGTGTAGCCGAAACCCGGCTCGAGCGGCTCGATGACGAACCGCGAGCGCTGCTCCGAGATGATCTCCTCGGTCAGCGTGGGGCGCTGTGCGATGAGCATTGCTTCTCCTTCATGTCCTCCGGCACCCGCCATATGACGCCGTGAGGGTGGTGCGGGCCCCGGCAGGCATCTGTCCGCCCGCCGGAGCCTGTCCCTGAGGGCCAGAATGGCCATTCTGGCCCTCAGGGGCGAGGTGTTACTTGGAGTAGAGCTCGACGATCAGCTGCTCCTGGACCGGCGTGTCGATGACCTGCCGGGCCGGGATGCCGTGGACCAGGACGCGCAGCTGGCTGCTGATGACCTCGAGCCACGGGGGCACGGGGCGCTCGCCGGCGCGGGCCTGGGCGACCTCGAACGGCATCATCGTGCGCGACTTCTCGGCCACCTCGATGATGTCGTTCTCGCTGACGCGGTACGACGGGATGTCGACCTTGCGGCCGTTCACCCGGATGTGGCCGTGGCGCACCAGCTGGCGGGCCATGTCGCGGGACTCGGCGAAGCCGGCCCGGTAGACCACGTTGTCCAGCCGCGACTCGAGGATCTGCAGGAGAACCTCACCGGTCTTGCCGGTCTTGCGGTTGGCCTCTTCGTAGTAGCCGCGGAACTGCTTCTCCAGCACGCCGTAGATGCGGCGGGCCTTCTGCTTCTCACGGAGCTGGAGCAGGTACTCGCTGTCCTTGCTGCGACCCCGGCCGTGCTCGCCCGGCGGGTACGGCCGGATCTCGATCGGGCACTTCGGGGACTCGCACTTGCTGCCCTTGAGGAACAGCTTCATCTTCTCGCGCCGGCACATGCGGCAGTCGGCTCCGGTGTAACGGGCCACGTCTATCTACCTCGTTCGATCTCGTCGGTGGCCGGTCAGACCCGGCGGCGCTTCTTGGGGCGGCAGCCGTTGTGCGGCTGCGGCGTGACGTCCTGGATCTGCCCGACCTCGAGGCCGGTGGCCTGGAGGGAGCGGATCGCGGTCTCGCGGCCGGAGCCGGGACCCTTCACGAAGACGTCGACCTTGCGCATGCCGTGCTCCTGCGCCTTGCGGGCCGCGTTCTCGGCGGCCATCTGGGCGGCGAAGGGGGTCGACTTGCGGGAGCCCTTGAAGCCGACGTGGCCGGCGGAGGCCCAGCTGATCACGTTCCCGTTGGGGTCGGTGATCGAGACGATCGTGTTGTTGAACGTGCTCTTGATGTGCGCAGCACCGTGAGCGACGTTCTTCTTTTCCTTGCGGCGGACCTTCTTGGCGCCGGCCGCGGCGCGAGCCCTGGGAGGCATGTGTCTGTGGGGTTCCTTCTCTTCGTGGCCTAGAGAGGCAGCACGCGTGGCGTCGTCGTTCCCCCCTCAGGGATGCGCGACGGCGCCTGGACGCGGCCTACTTCTTGCCGGCCTTCTTCTTGCCGGCGATGGTCTTGCGCGGGCCCTTGCTCGAGCGCGCGTTGGTCTTGGTGCGCTGACCGTGCACCGGGAGACCACGGCGGTGCCGCAGACCCTGGTAGCAGCCGATCTCGACCTTGCGACGGATGTCGGCCGCCACCTCGCGGCGGAGGTCACCCTCGACGCGGAAGTGCTCGTCGATGTAGTCGCGGAGCTTCAGCAGATCCTCGTCGCCGAGGTCCTTGGCGCGCAGGTCCGGGCTCACGCCCGTCGCCGCCAGGGCCTCCTTGGCGTGGTGCTTGCCGATGCCATAGATGTAGGTGAGCGCGATCTCCATCCGCTTCTCGCGGGGCAGGTCGACGCCAGCCAGTCGTGCCATGTTCAGGTACTCCCTCAGCCCTGGCGCTGCTTGTGCCGGGCGTTGTCGCAGATGACCATGACCCGGCCGTGCCGGCGGATCACCTTGCACTTGTCGCAGATCTTCTTCACCGACGGCTGGACCTTCACCGGTGCCGCCCCTCATTCCTCGAAATCGATGTGTGCCTGGAGCCTCGCGCAGCGCGCGAGCCGTCGGCTGTCACTTGTAGCGGTAGACGATGCGACCGCGCGTCAGGTCGTAGGGCGAGAGCTCCACGACCACGCGGTCCTCGGGCAGGATGCGGATGTAGTGCTGCCGCATCTTGCCGCTGATGTGGGCGAGCACCCGGTGCCCGTTCTGCAGCTCGACCCGGAACATCGCATTGGGCAGCGGCTCGACGACGCGACCCTCGACCTCGATGGCCCCGTCCTTCTTCGCCATGCCCTACACGCGCTCCTTGACTCGGTGGTACTGGATCCTCGTGCGCCCACGCCGGTACCCGGCAGGGCGCGCTCGGAGATTGCAGAACAGGTGGTGCTGACGCTCTCGCAGAGGGCGTCCCGGGTCATGCGGCCACAGCACGACGACGAGACGGCGCTAGCGCCACAGAAGATCGTACATCGACGCCACACCCGTCACCAACCCGCCCCGGTGAGGGGTGGGCTACACAGCGGGGGGCGCCCCTACTGGCGCGGGGTGACCCCGAACGGGGCGAGCCCCGCCAGGCCGCCGTCCTCCGCCGTCAGGACCCAGGGCCCCTCGGGGGTGATGGCGACGGAGTGCTCGAAGTGCGCGGCGCGCGACCCGTCCTTGGTCACGACCGTCCAGCCGTCGTCGAGCTCGGCCGTCGCCGGGTCGCCGACGGTCACCATCGGCTCGATCGCCAGCGCCATGCCCGGCACCAGCTTCGGGCCGCGCCCGGGCCGGCCGTAGTTGAGGACGTGCGGGTCCTGGTGCATCTCGGTGCCGATGCCGTGACCGCCGTAGTGGTCGACGATCCCGTACGGGTGCTCGTGCGAGCGGATCGACTCCTCGACCGCGTGGCTGATGTCGGTGAGCCGGCCCCCGGCGATCGCCCGGGCCAGCCCGGCCCACATCGAGCGTTCCGTCACCTCGAGAAGTGCGGCGTCCTCGGGCGAGGGGTCCCCCACCGTCACGGTGATCGCGGAGTCGCTGTGCCAGCCGTCGAGGACGGCGCCGCAGTCGATGGAGATGTTGTCCCCGGCGGCGAGCCGCCGCTCGCGGTTCGGGATGCCGTGGACGACCTCGTCGTTGACCGACGCGCAGATCGTGCCAGTGAAGCCGTGGTAGCCGAGGAAGTTGGGCACCGCGCCGTGGGACCGGATGTAGTCCTCGGCCACGGCGTCGAGCTCACCGGTGGTGACACCCGGGGCCACGGCCGCGCGGACCGCCTTCAGCGCGCCGGCCGTGATCAGGCCCGACGCCCGCATGAGCTCGATCTCCTGCGCCGTCTTGATCTGGATCATGCGTCCACTCCACTTCGCGATCAGCGGGAGACGACCGAGGATCCCTGTCGCCATCAGCCCCGCCGCCCCTCCACGGGCCCGAGGGCCGGCTGCTCAGAGCGCAGCCGGCTGCCCCGCATCGCCGTCACCGTCCACGCCCAGGGCCTGCATCGCCCGGGCGGTGACCTCCTCGACGGAACCGATCGCGTCGATCCGCGCCAGCAGGCCTTCACCCTCGTAGAACCCGGCCACCGGAGCGGTCTGTTCCCGGTACACGTTCAGCCGGTGCCGGACGGTCTCGGGCTTGTCGTCGTCCCGCTGGACCTCCTTGCCGTCCACGATCATGCGACGGCCGGACAGGCGGCGGACCAGCTCGTCCTCGTCCACGACGAGCTCGAGCACGCTATCCAGCTTCTGGCCCAGGTCCGTGAGCGAGTCACGGAGCTGCTCGGCCTGCGGGATGCTCCGCGGGAACCCGTCGAGCAGGAAGCCGGACTCGGCGTCCGGCTCGGCCAGCCGGTCCTTGACCATGGCGACGGTGATCTCGTCGGGGACGAGGTTGCCGGCGTCCAGGTAGGTCTTGACCTGCTTGCCGAGCTCGGTCTGCCCGCTGACGTTCGCGCGGAAGATGTCGCCCGTCGAGATCGCCGGGACGCCGAGCTTGCCGGCGATGATCTGAGCCTGGGTGCCCTTGCCCGCTCCGGGAGGGCCCAGGAGGACGATGCGCACTACTTCAGGAACCCTTCGTAGTTGCGCTGGTTCAGCTGCGTCTCGATCTGCTTCACAGTCTCCAACCCCACTCCGACCATGATCAGGACCGCGGTCCCACCGAACGGGAAGTTCTGGTTCTGCCCCGGCTGCGTCAGCGACAGGAACAGGTTGGGCAGGACGGCGACCAGGCCCAGGTAGATCGACCCCGGCAGGGTGATCCGGGACAGCACGTACTGCAGGTACTCGGCGGTCGGCCGGCCGGGGCGGATGCCGGGGATGAAGCCGCCGTAGCGCTTCATGTCGTCGGCCCGCTCCTCGGGGTTGAACGTGATCGACACGTAGAAGTACGTGAAGAACACGATCAGCGCGAAGTAGAGCGCCACGTGGACCGGGCTGCTCTGGTCGATGATGTGGTTCTCGAAGAACCGCCGCACCGCGCCGGTCTCGTTGCCCTGGAGCTGGGTGATCAGCTGCGGGAGGTAGAGCAGCGACGAGGCGAAGATGACCGGGATGACGCCGGCCTGGTTCACCTTGAGCGGCAGGTAGGTCGAGGTACCGCCGTACATGCGGCGGCCGACCATGCGCTTGGCGTACTGGACCGGGATGCGGCGCTGCGCCTGCTCGACGTAGACGACCGTCCCGATGATCACGACCGCGATGACGCAGACGACGGCGAACACCAGGCCACCGCGCGACTGCAGGATGGCGCCGCCCTCGGCGGGGACCCGGGCCGCGATCGAGGTGAAGATCAGCACGGACATGCCGTTGCCGATCCCCTTCTCGGTCAGCAGCTCGCCCAGCCACATGATCAGCGCGGTGCCCGCCGTCAGGGCGACGACGAGGATGACCGTCGACCAGACCGAGCTCGACGGGATGATCGACTCGCTGCAGTTCGGGAAGAGCTGGCCGCTGCGCGCCAGGGCGATGATGCCGGTGCTCTGCAGGATGGCCAGGGCGATCGTCAGGTAGCGGGTGTACTGGGTCAGCTTGGCCTGACCCGACTGCCCTTCCTTCTTCAGCGTCTCGAACCGCGGGATGACCACCACCAGCAGCTGCACGATGATGCTCGCGGTGATGTACGGCATGATGCCGAGCGCGAAGACGGAGAGCTTCAGCAGCGCGCCACCGGAGAACAGGTTGACCAGGGAGTAGATGTCCCGCTGGTCGGAGGCCTGCGCCTGCTCGAGGCAGCTGTTGATGGCCTCCACCGAGACACCGGGTCCGGGCACCTGGGCGCCCAGCCGGTAGACGGCGATGATCGCCAGGGAGAACAGCAGCTTGCGCCGGAGGTCTGGCGTCCGGAACGCCGCGGCGAACGCCTGCAGCACGTGCCCTCCCCTGATCGGTCGAGTGAGGTTAGCAATCGGCCCGCCCCGCGATCGCGCAGGGCGGGCCGGAGTCCCCGCTGCCCCCTGCTGTCCAGGACAGCAGGGGGCAGCGGTTCTACATCAGATGCGGGTGGTGCTGCCCCCGGCCGCGCCGATCTTCTCGGCGGCGGACGAGGAGAAGGCGTGCGCCTGGACGTCGACCTTCACGCCACCGAGCTCGCCGGTGCCGAGCACCTTGACCGGGTGGCCGCGACGGACCGCGCCGGCCTCCGCCAGGGTGTCCGGGTTGACCGCACCACCCTGCGGGAAGAGGGCGGCGATGCGGTCCAGGTTGACGACCTGGAAGACGACCTTGTTCGGGTTCTTGAAGCCCGAGAGCTTGGGCAGCCGCATGTGCAGCGGGGTCTGCCCACCCTCGAACCGCGCGTGGGTGTTGCCGCGCGCGCCGGTGCCCTTGGTACCGCGACCGGCCGTCTTGCCCTTGGAGCCCTCACCGCGACCCACGCGGGTCTTGGCGGTGTGGGCACCCGGGGCCGGGCGCAGGTGGTGGACCTTCAGAGTCATAGCGAGTCTTCCTCAGACCTCTTCGACGGTGACCAGGTGCGGCACCGTTGCGACCATCCCGCGGATCTCGGGACGGTCCTCCTGGACGACCGAGTCGTTGATCCGCTTCAGGCCCAGGGAACGCAGCGTCTGGCGCTGGTTGGGCTTGGTGCCGATCGCCGACTTGATCTGGGTGACCTTCAGCTGCGCCATGTCAGACCCCCTGACCCGCGCGGGCACGCAGCATGGCGGCCGGGGCGACGTCCTCGAGCGGCAGACCACGGCGAGCCGCGATCTCCTCGGGGCGGACGAGGTCCTTCAGCGCCTGCATGGTCGCGTGGACGATGTTGATCGGGTTCGACGAGCCGAGGCTCTTCGAGAGCACGTCGTGGATGCCGGCGCACTCGAGGACGGCGCGCACCGGACCACCGGCGATGACACCGGTACCCGGGCTGGCCGGCTTGAGGAGCACGACACCGGCAGCCGCCTCGCCCTGCACCGGGTGCGGGATCGTGCTGGCGATGCGAGGCACCTTGTAGAAGTGCTTCTTGGCCTCCTCGACGCCCTTGGCGATCGCCGCGGGCACCTCCTTGGCCTTGCCGTAGCCGACGCCCACGGTGCCGTCACCGTCGCCCACGATCACCAGGGCGGTGAAGCTGAAGCGCCGACCACCCTTGACGACCTTGGACACGCGGTTGATGGCGACCACGCGCTCGATGTAGTTGCTCTTCTCGGCGGGAGCGCCTCCGGGGCCCCGCCCGCCGTCACGACGGTCGCGGCGGTCGTTACCGCCGCCGGCGCCGCCGCCGCGTCGCTGTGGTCCTGGCATCAGACGTCCCTCTCGATCTGCTCGCTCGTGCTGGTGGGGTGGGTGGTCATCAGAAGTCCAGCCCACCCTCGCGGGCACCGTCGGCCAGAGCGGCGATGCGCCCGGCGTAACGGTTGCCACCGCGGTCGAAGACGACCGCCGCGATGCCGGCGGCCTTGGCGCGCTCGGCGATCAGGGCACCCACCTGGCGGGCCAGGGCGGACTTGTCGCCCTCGGCGCCGCGCAGGCTGGCGTCCATCGTCGAGGCGCTGGCCACGGTGCGACCGACGGTGTCGTCGATCAGCTGCACGTGGATGTGCCGCGAGCTGCGCTTGACCGCCAGGCGCGGACGCTCCGGCGTACCGGAGACCCGCTTGCGCAGCCGGTTGTGGCGACGCAGCCGCGAGGTGCGGCGCGCCGTGCTGACGTCCGTGCCCACGGGCTTGTGGACCCGAACGGCCTTCTCTGCCTGAGCCATCACTTACCCGTCTTCCCGACCTTGCGCTTGATGACCTCGCCCTGGTACCGCACGCCCTTGCCCTTGTACGGGTCGGGCTTGCGGATCTTGCGGATCTTGGCTGCGACCTCGCCGACCAGCTGCTTGTCGATGCCGCTGACCCGCAGGCGGGTCGGGGACTCGACGGCGAAGGTGATGCCCTCGGGCGCCTTCACGGGAACCGGGTGGCTGAAGCCCAGGGCGAACTCGAGGTCCGAGCCACGCGCCTGGACGCGGTAGCCGACGCCGACGATCTCGAGGGTCTTGGTGTAGCCCTCGGTGACGCCGGTGATCATGTTGGCGATCAGAGTCCGCGAGAGCCCGTGCAGGGCGCGGTTCTGCCGCTCGTCGTTGGGGCGCTGCACCCGCAGCGTGCCGTCCTCGTCGCGCTCGACGGTGATCGGGGCCGCGACGGTGTGGCTCAGGGTGCCCTTGGGGCCCTTCACGTTGACCGTCTGGCCGTCGATGGCGACGTCCACACCACTGGGCACGGCGATCGGGAGTCGTCCGATCCGTGACATTGTCGTTCGCTCCCTTACCAGACGTAGGCGAGGACTTCCCCACCCACGCCCTTCTTGTTCGCCTGCTTGTCGGTCAGCAGCCCGGTCGACGTCGAGATGATCGCGACACCGAGCCCACCGAGGACCTTGGGCAGCGAGTTGGACTTCGCGTACACGCGCAGACCGGGCTTGGAGACGCGCCGGACACCGGCGATGCTCCGCTCGCGGTTCGGGCCGTACTTCAGGTCGATCTGCAGCTGCTTGAAGGTGGAGCCGTCCTTCTCGACGTCCGTCACCTTCCAGCCGGCGATGTAGCCCTCCTGCTGGAGGATCTCGGCGATGTGCGTCTTCAGCTTGGAAGACGGCATGACCGCGGCGTCGTGGTACGCCTGGTTGGCGTTACGCAGACGCGTGAGCATGTCCGCGATCGGGTCGGTCATCGTCATGTCGGGTGTTGCCTCTCTCGCCGCGGTTCCTCATGCGCCGGGTCTCGGGGACTTGGCGCGCGGGCCTCTCGGCGATCGGTGGTGCCTGGGTGGTCAGTGGCCCGGGTGGGCCGGAGTCGTGCTGGTTACCAGGACGACTTCTTCACGCCGGGGAGCTCCCCGGCGTGCGCCATCTCCCGCAGGCAGATCCGGCACAGGCCGAACTTGCGGAAGACCGAGTGCGGGCGACCGCACCGCTGGCAGCGGGTGTAACCGCGGACCGCGAACTTCGGCTTGCGGGCCGCCTTGTTGATCAGAGCCTTCTTGGCCATCTGTCTCTCCTGCCCCGGCTCAGCGGGTCGTGTTCACGACGGTCAGGCCGGCGAAGGGGAAGCCGAGCTGGCGGAGCAGCTCGCGACCCTCCTCGTCGGTCGTGGCGGTGGTGACCAGCGTGATGTCCATACCGCGCGGCCGGTCGATCTTGTCGACGTCGATCTCGCGGAACATCGACTGCTCGGTCAGGCCGAACGTGTAGTTGCCGTGGCCGTCGAACTGCTTGGCGTTCAGGCCGCGGAAGTCGCGGATGCGCGGCAGGGCCAGGGCCAGCAGGCGGTCGAGGAACTCCCACATGCGGTCGCCGCGGAGGGTGACCTTCGCGCCGATCGGCATGCCCTCGCGCAGCTTGAACTGCGCGATGGACTTCCGGGCGCGGACGACGGCCGGCTTCTGGCCGGTGATGGCGGTGAGGTCGCGGACCGCGCCGTCCATCAGCTTCGCGTCGCGGGTGGCCTCGCCGACGCCCATGTTGACCACGATCTTGGTCAGACGCGGGATCTGCATGACGTTGTCGTAGCCGAACTCCTGCTGGAGGGCCGGCACGATGGCCTCGCGGTAGTGGGCGAGCATGCGGGGCAGCTCACGGGTGGGTGCGCTCATGGTGATCAGAGGTCCTTACCGGTGCGCCGCGAGACCCGGATGTTGCGGCCTTCTTCGTCCTTGCGGTAGCCGACCCGGGTCGGCTTCTCCTCGGAGTCGATGACCATCACGTTGCTCACGTGGATGCGAGCCTCCTGCGTGACGATCCCGCCCTGCTGGGCACCGCGCTGGTTGGAGCTGATCCGGGTGTGCTTCTTCACCCGGCCCACGCCCTCGACGAGGACCTTCTGGTCCTTCGGGTAGGCGGCGATGACGCGGCCCTTCGCACCCTTGTCCTTGCCGGACAGCACGAGGACGGTGTCGCCCTTCTTGACCTTCATCGACGGGGTCTTCCCGCTGGCTGCCTGAGCCATGATCACAGCACCTCCGGAGCGAGCGAGATGATCCGCATGAAGCGCTTGTCGCGGAGCTCACGGCCCACGGGGCCGAAGATGCGCGTGCCGCGCGGGTCGCCGCTGTCGCGGATGATGACCGCGGCGTTCTCGTCGAAGCGGATGTAGGAACCGTCCGGACGACGGCGCTCCTTCACCGTGCGGACGACGACGGCCTTGACCACGTCGCCCTTCTTCACGCCGGCGCCGGGCAGCGCGTCCTTGACGGTGCCGACGATGACGTCACCGATGCCCGCGTAGCGTCGCCCGGAGCCGCCGAGCACCCGGATGCAGAGGATCTCCTTCGCACCGGTGTTGTCGGCGACTCGCAGCCGCGACTCCTGCTGGATCACGTCCTACTCCCAAAACTTGTGGTGACAGCCGGGCCGAGACGGTGAACCGGCTGTCCGGGACCCGCGTGCGGACGCACCGGCGGCTGAGCCGCCGGTGCGTCCGAAGCACGGGAACCGGGATGCGGCGCGCCCGAGGGCGTGCCAGTGGTCCAGCGTACTCGTTGCTGCTGGACCGCCGTACCGCGGCCCCGGAGGACCGCTTGGTGCAGGTGTTACTTGGCCTTCTCGATGACCTGCACGAGCCGCCACCGCTTGGTGGCCGACGTCGGGCGGGTCTCCATGATCTGCACGCGGTCGCCGATGCCGGCGACGCCCTGCTCGTCATGCGCCTTGAGCTTGCTGGTCCGGCGGATGACCTTGCCGTAGAGCCCGTGCTTCACGCGGTCCTCGACCTCGACGACGATGGTCTTCTCCATCTTGTCGCTGACGACGAGGCCCTCACGGACCTTGCGGTAGCCCCGGCCGGCCAGGCCGGGCCCGGTCGACTGCTGGGTCTCGCTCATGCCACACCCTCGTTCGGGGCGACCGAGAGACCCAGCTCGCGCTCGCGCATGATCGTGTAGATCCGGGCGATGTCGCGGCGGACGGTCTGCAGTCGCCGGTTGTTGTCCAGCTGGCCGGTGGCCGACTGGAACCGCAGGTTGAACAGTTCTTCCTTGGACTCGCGCAGCCGCGAGGCGAGCTCGTCAGCCGAAAGCTCGCGCAGCTCGGGAGCGGTCAGACCGGCGGCCATCACACTTCTCCTTCACGCGTGATGAAGCGGCACTTCATCGGCAGCTTGTGGATCGCGCGGCGCATGGCCTCGCGGGCCACGGGCTCGGCGACACCGGACAGCTCGAACAGCACGCGGCCGGGCTTGACGTTGGCCACCCACCACTCGGGCGAACCCTTACCGGAACCCATGCGGGTCTCGGCGGGCTTCTTGGTGAGGGGACGGTCGGGGTAGATCGAGATCCACACCTTGCCGCCACGACGGATGTGACGGGTCATGGCGATACGAGCGGACTCGATCTGCCGGTTCGTCACGTACGCCGGCTCGAGGGCCTGGATGGCGTACTCGCCGAAGTTGATCTCGGTGCCGCCCTTGGCCCGGCCGGAACGGCTCGGGTGGTGCTGCTTGCGGTGCTTGACGCGTCGTGGGATGAGCATGGCTCAGCTCTCCGTGTTCTCGGTCGTCGCCTCGGCGGCGGCCGTACCCTGCGGGCCGGCGGCCTCGGCGACGGTCTGCTCGGGCGCGACCTCGCCGGAGGTCTGCGCGACGACCGCCTCGGTGGTGTCGACGACCGGCCCGGTCGTGGACTCCGCGGCGGCGCGGCCGGCCTCGGTGCCACCGGCGGTGGTGCCGGAGGAGCCGGAGCGACGCTGCGGACGCTGGGCGCGCTCACGGCGCTGCTGACGCTGGGCGAGGGCCTCGAGGGCCTCCCGCTCGGCGCGCGAGCCGCTGACGTCGCCCTTGTAGATCCACACCTTGACGCCGATGCGACCGAAGGTCGTGCGGGCCTCGTAGATGCCGTAGTCGATGTTCGCGCGGAGCGTGTGCAGGGGCACGCGACCCTCGCGGTAGAACTCCGAGCGGCTCATCTCGGTGCCGCCGAGGCGACCGGAGCACTGCACCCGGATGCCCTTGACCTGCGGGCTGCGCTGGGCCGACTGCATGGCCTTGCGCATGGCACGACGGAAGCTGACCCGGCTGGAGAGCTGCTCGGCGACGCCCTGGGCGACCAGCTGCGCGTCCGACTCGGGGTTCTTGACCTCGAGGATGTTCAGCTGCACCTGCTTGCCGGTGAGCTTCTCCAGCTCGCCGCGGATGCGGTCGGCCTCGGCACCGCGACGGCCGATGACGATGCCCGGCCGGGCGGTGTGGATGTCGACGCGGACCCGGTCACGGGTGCGCTCGATCTCCACCTTGGAGATGCCGGCCCGCTCCATGCCCTTGGACATGAGCTTGCGGATCGCGACGTCTTCCTTGACGTAGTCCTTGTACAGCTTGTCCGCGTACCACCGGGACTTGTAGTCGGTGGTGATCCCGAGTCGGAACCCGTGCGGGTTGACCTTCTGACCCACTAGCGGGTCCCTCCCCTCGTGTTGTTCGTCTGCTGCGTGGCCGGGCCCGACATGCCGGTGTCCCGACGCGCCTTGCGCGACTTCTGCGCGAGGACGTCGCTGGTGGCGACCTCGCTGACCTCGACGGTGATGTGGCTGGTCCGCTTGTTGATGCGGAACGCCCGGCCCTGCGCACGCGGACGGATCCGCTTCAGCGTGGGGCCCTCGTCGACGTAGGCGGCGCTGACCACGAGTGCAGCGGGGTCCAGCTGCAGGTTGTGCTCGGCGTTGGCCACCGCGCTGGCGACGACCTTGGCGACCGGCTCACTGGCCGACTGCGGCGCGAAGCGCAGCAGGGCCAGGGCCTCGTCGGTGGGCAGGTAGCGGATCAGGTCCACCACCCGGCGGGCCTTCATGGGGGTCACGCGGACGAACCGGGCCGTAGCCCGGGCGACCGGCGCCTCCTGTCCCAACTGGGAAGTCATCTGAATCTCTCTCTACCTGGTCAGCCCCGCCGCGAGCGGCGGTCATCCTTGATGTGCCCACGGAAGGTGCGCGTGGGGGCGAACTCGCCGAGCTTGTGCCCGACCATCGCCTCGGTCACGAACACCGGGACGTGCTTGCGGCCGTCGTGCACCGCGAGGGTGTGACCCAGCATGTCCGGGATGATCGTCGAACGACGCGACCAGGTGCGGATCACGTTCTTGGTGCCCTTTTCGTTCTGAGCGTCCACCTTCTTGAGCAGGTGGTCGTCGACGAACGGGCCCTTCTTCAGGCTGCGTGGCATCTCTGTCGGACTCCTCTTCCCGCTCAGCGCTTCTTGTTGGCGCGCCGGCGGCGCACGATCAGGGCGTCACTGGCCTTCCGCTTGCGCGTCCGGCCCTCGGGCTTGCCGTTCGGGTTCACCGGGTGACGACCACCGGAGGTCTTGCCCTCACCACCACCGTGCGGGTGGTCGACCGGGTTCATGGCGACACCGCGGACGGTCGGGCGCTTGCCCTTCCACCGCATGCGGCCGGCCTTGCCCCAGTTGATGTTCGACTGCTCGGCGTTCCCCACCTCGCCGACGGAGGCGCGGCAGCGCACGTCGACGTTGCGGATCTCCCCCGAGGGCATGCGGAGCTGCGCGAAGCGACCCTCACGGGCGACCAGCTGGACGCTGGTGCCCGCGGAACGGGCGATCTTCGCGCCGCCACCCGGACGGAGCTCGATGGCATGAACCACCGTGCCCACCGGGATGTTCCGCAGCGGCAGGTTGTTGCCCGGCTTGATGTCGGCCGCGGGGCCGCACTCCACCGTGTCGCCCTGCTTCAGGCGGGCCGGCGCGATGATGTAGCGCTTCTCGCCGTCGGCGTAGTGCAGCAGCGCGATGCGCGACGTGCGGTTGGGGTCGTACTCGATGTGCGCGACCTTGGCCGGCACGCCGTCCTTGTCGGCACGACGGAAGTCGATCACCCGGTACGCGCGCTTGTGACCACCGCCCTGGTGGCGAGCGGTGACCTTCCCGTGCACGTTGCGCCCGCCACGACCGTGCAGCGGTCGGACCAGCGACTTCTCGGGGTGGTCGCGGGTGACCTCGGCGAAGTCGGCGACGCTGGAGCCGCGGCGGCCCGGCGTCGTCGGCTTGTACTTGCGGATAGCCATTGCTGACTCAGTCCCTGTCTTCTATCTCTGGTCCGTGAGGTCCGGGGTGATGGGGTGGGCTGGAGTGCCCGCCGTCAGGCGCCCGGGCCCCCGAAGATCTCGATGCGGTCGCCCGCGGCCAGCGACACGATGGCGCGCTTGGTGTCCTTGCGCTTGCCCATCTGTGCGCCCCGGCTGCGCTTGCGCTTGCCCTGGCGGTTGATCGTGTTCACGCCGAGGACCTTCACGTTGAAGATCTGCTCGACCGCGATCTTGATCTGCGTCTTGTTGGCCTCGGGCAGCACGATGAACGTGTACTGGTTGCTGTCCAGCAGCCCGTAGCTCTTCTCGGAGATGACCGGGGCGAGCAGGACGTCCCGGGGGTCGCGGACGCTCATGCCTTCTCCTCGGTGGTCTCTTCGACGGTGCCCTCGCCGGCGGCGGGGGCGATGGACGGGATGCCACCGGAGATCTCCGAGGTGGCCAGGTCGGGCAGCTCGGCGCCGGAGCGCTTGCCCTTCGCCGGCCCGGCGACGAACTCGGCCAGCGCGGCCTCGGTGAAGATGACCTCGTCGGACACCAGCACGTCGTAGGTGTTCAGCTGGCCGGCCTCGATCAGGTGGACCTCGGGCACGTTGCGCAGGCTGACCCAGTTCAGCACGTCGTCCCGGTCGAGCACGATGAGCACGCGCTTGGCCTGGGTGACGGCGTTCAGGGTCGCCAGGGCGGCCTTGGTCTTCGGCGCGTCGCCGTCGACGAACGCGGAGACCACGTGCACCCGGCCCTCGCGGGCCCGGTCGGAGAGGGCACCGCGCAGGGCGGCGGCCTTCATCTTCTTCGGGGTCTTCTGCGTGTAGTCGCGCGGCTGCGGGCCGTGGACGGTGCCACCGCCGGCGAACTGCGGCGCACGGGTCGAGCCCTGGCGGGCGCGGCCGGTGCCCTTCTGGCGGTACGGCTTCGCGCCACCACCGCTGACCTGGCCACGCGTCTTCGTCGCGTGGGTGCCCTGGCGGGCGGCGGCCAGCTGGGCCACGACCACCTGGTGCATCAGGGAGACGTTCGCGTTGGCGTCGAAGAGCTCACCGGGCAGCGTGACGCTGCCGGAGGTCTCCCCCGCCGGGGTGCGGACGTCGACCTGGCGGTCGGTGCGCGTCTCGTTGGTGGACGTCGTCACTTGGTGTCACTCCCCACGGGGCCACCCCTGACGGCCGAGCGGACGAGCACGAGGCCGCCCTTCGGGCCGGGGATGGCGCCCTTGATCAGCAGGAGACCGCGCTCGGCGTCCACCTTGTGGACGTTCAGCGACAGGGTCGTGGTCTTCACCGCGCCCATGCGGCCCGCCATGCGCAGGCCCTTGAAGACGCGGCCCGGGGTGGACGCGCCACCGATGGAGCCGGGAGACCGGTGCTTGCGCTGGGTGCCGTGCGCCGCGCCGAGGCCCTTGAAGCCGTGACGCTTCATGACACCGGCGGTGCCCTTGCCCTTGCTGGTGCCGATGACGTCGACCTTGGCCACGCCGTCGAACACGTCGGCGGTCAGCTCCTGGCCGACCGTGTAGGTGCCGGCGTCCTTCGTGCGCAGCTCCACCAGGTGGCGCCGCGGCGTGACGCCCGCCTTGGTGAAGTGCCCACCCTCGGGCTTGTTCACCTTGCGCGGGTCGATCTCACCGAACCCGAGCTGGACGGCGGAGTAGCCGTCGACCTCGGGGGTGCGCACCTGGGTCACCACACACGGGCCCGCCTTGACGACGGTCACCGGCACGAGGCGGTTGTTCTCGTCGAAAACCTGGGTCATCCCCAGCTTCTCGCCGAGGAGACCACGAAATGTGCTCGCCATGTCTGCTGACTGCCCTTACTGGATGTTCACGTCGACCGAGGCCGGCAGGTCGATGCGCATGAGCGCGTCGACCGTCTTCGGCGTCGGGTCGAGGATGTCGATGAGCCGCTTGTGCGTGCGCATCTCGAAGTGCTCGAACGAGTCCTTGTACTTGTGCGGCGAACGGATCACCGCGTACACGTTCTTCTCCGTCGGCAGAGGCACCGGGCCGACCACACGCGCTCCGGTCTTGGTGACCGTCTCCACGATGCGCCGCGCCGAGGCGTCGATCGCCTCGTGGTCATAGGCCTTCAGCCGGATGCGGATCTTCTGTCCCGCCATCGCTGTCTTCTGCTCCTGCCGATCGGTTGTGAAAGTTCGAGTGGGTCTGCTGACCGGGGGTGGGGCGGGTGCGATCCCGCCCCGGTGACGGGCGGCGGCCGGCTCACGGCCGCCGCCCGTCAGGGGGTGTTACTTGAGGATCTTGGTGACCCGGCCGGCGCCGACGGTACGGCCACCCTCACGGATGGCGAACCGCAGGCCCTCCTCCATGGCGATGGGCTGGATGAGCTCCACCGTCATCTCGGTGTTGTCGCCGGGCATGACCATCTCGGTGCCCGCGGGCAGGGTCACGACGCCGGTGACGTCCGTCGTCCGGAAGTAGAACTGGGGACGGTAGTTGTTGAAGAACGGCGTGTGACGGCCACCCTCGTCCTTCGAGAGGATGTAGACCGAGCCCTCGAAGTTGACGTGCGGGGTGATCGAGCCGGGCTTCACGACGACCTGGCCGCGCTCCACGTCCTCGCGCTTGATGCCGCGGAGGAGCAGACCCACGTTGTCGCCGGCCTGGCCCTGGTCGAGCAGCTTGCGGAACATCTCGACGCCGGTGACGGTCGTCTTCGTCGAACCCTCGCGGATACCGACGATCTCGATCTCCTCGGAGACCTTGACGATGCCACGCTCGACGCGGCCGGTGACGACCGTGCCACGACCGGTGATCGTGAAGACGTCCTCGACGGGCATGAGGAACGGCTTGTCGATCTCGCGCTCCGGCTCGGGGATCGCGGTGTCGACGGCGTTCATCAGCTCCATGAGCTTGTCGCCCCACTCGGCGTCGCCCTCGAGAGCCTTGAGCGCCGAGACGCGGACCACGGGGACGTCGTCGCCCGGGAACTCGTACTCGCTGAGGAGCTCGCGGACCTCCAGCTCGACGAGCTCGAGGATCTCCTCGTCGTCGACCATGTCGGCCTTGTTGAGCGCCACGACGATGTAGGGGACGCCGACCTGGCGGGCCAGGAGGACGTGCTCCTTGGTCTGCGGCATCGGGCCGTCGGTGGCGGCGACCACCAGGATCGCGCCGTCCATCTGGGCGGCACCGGTGATCATGTTCTTGATGTAGTCGGCGTGCCCGGGGCAGTCGACGTGCGCGTAGTGACGGTTCTCCGTCTGGTACTCGACGTGCGCGATCGAGATCGTGATGCCGCGGGCCTTCTCCTCGGGCGCCTTGTCGATCTGGTCGAAGGCGGACGCCTCGTTGAGGTCCGGGTACTTGTCGTGCAGGACCTTGGTGATCGCCGCGGTCAGCGTCGTCTTGCCGTGGTCGATGTGCCCGATGGTGCCGATGTTGACGTGCGGCTTGGTCCGCTCGAACTTGGCCTTGGCCACTGGGTTCCTCTCCTCGTGGTTACGCAGGTGGTGCGTGCTCTGGGGTGGGCTGTGCTCGCAGGAGCGCGGGCCGGCCGGCCCGCATTCCGGTTACTCGCCGGTCGCCTTGGCGATGATCTCCTTGGCGACGTTGGCCGGGACCTCGGCGTACGAGTCGAACACCATGGAGTAGCTCGCCCGTCCCTGGGTGCGGCTGCGCAGGTCGCCCACGTAGCCGAACATCTCCGACAGCGGCACCAGGGCCCGGACGACGCGGGCGCCGGAGCGCTCCTCCATCGCCTGGATGATCCCGCGGCGGGAGTTGAGGTCGCCGATGACGTCGCCCATGTTCTCCTCGGGCGTGGTCACCTCGACCGCCATCAGCGGCTCGAGCAGGGCCGGGCTGGCCTTGCGCGCCGCCTCCTTGAAGGCGATCGATCCGGCGATCTTGAAGGCCATCTCCGAGGAGTCGACCTCGTGGTACTGGCCGTCGAGCAGGGTGGCCTTGACGCCGACCATCGGGTACCCAGCCAGGACGCCGTACTGCATGGCGTCCTGCATGCCGGCGTCGACCGAGGGGATGTACTCCTTCGGGACGCGGCCACCGGTGACCTTGTTCTCGAACTCGTAGGTCGCCGAGTCGGCGCTCATCTCCAGCGGCTCGATCGCGATCTGGACCTTCGCGAACTGGCCGGAGCCACCCGTCTGCTTCTTGTGGGTGTAGTCGTAGCGCTCGACGGCCTTGCGGATCGTCTCGCGGTAGGCGACCTGCGGCTTGCCGACGTTGGCCTCGACGTTGAACTCGCGGCGCATGCGGTCCACCAGGATCTCCAGGTGGAGCTCGCCCATGCCGGAGATGACGGTCTGGCCGGTCTCCTCGTCCAGGCGGACCTGGAAGGTCGGGTCCTCCTCGGCGAGCTTCTGGATCGCGGTGCCCAGCTTCTCCTGGTCGCTCTTGGTCTTCGGCTCGATGGCCACCGAGATGACCGGCGCCGGGAAGGTCATCGACTCCAGGATGACGGGCTTCTGCGGGTCGCAGAGGGTGTCACCGGTGGTGGTCTGCTTCAGGCCGTTGACCGCCACGATCTGACCGGCACCCACGCCCTCGCGCTCCTCGCGCTTGTTGGCGTGCATCTGGTAGATCTTGCCGATCCGCTCCTTGCGGTCCTTGGTGCTGTTCAGCACCGGGGAGCCGGCGTCGAGGCGACCGGAGTACACGCGGACGTAGGTCAGCTTGCCCAGGTGCTGGTCGGTCTGGATCTTGAACGCCAGGGCCGAGAAGGGCTCGGACTCGTCGGCGTGCCGCAGGACCTCGGTCTCGCCGTCGAGGGCGGTGCCCACGATGGCCTCGATGTCCAGCGGGCTGGGCAGGTAGTCCGTGACGGCGTCGAGCAGGGGCTGGATGCCCTTGTTCTTGAACGCGGTGCCGGTGAGGACCGGGTTGATCTGCGCGGCGATGGTCGCCTTGCGGATCGCGGCCTTCAGGCGCTCGACGGAGATCTCCTCGCCACCGAGGTAGGACTCCATGAGCTCGTCGTCGGTCTCGGCGACGGTCTCGAGCAGCTTCTCCCGGTACTCGGCCGCCTGGTCGGCGAGCTCGGCCGGGATCTCCTCGATCGCGTAGTCCTCGCCCATCTTGGTCTCGCCGCGCCAGGTGAGGGCGCGCATCTGGACCAGGTCGACGACACCGAGGAAGTCGGCCTCGGCACCGATCGGCAGCTGCAGGACGGCGGGGTTGGCGCCGAGGCGCTCCACCATCATGTCGACGCAGCGGAAGAAGTCGGCACCGGTGCGGTCGAGCTTGTTGACGAAGCACATGCGGGGGACGCCGTACTTCTCGGCCTGCCGCCAGACCTGCTCGGTCTGCGGCTCGACACCGGCGACACCGTCGTAGACCGCGACCGCACCGTCGAGCACGCGGAGCGAGCGCTCCACCTCGACGGTGAAGTCGACGTGCCCGGGGGTGTCGATGATGTTGATGTCGTAGCCGTTCCAGGAGCACTTCGTCGCGGCGGACGTGATGGTGATGCCGCGCTCCTGCTCCTGCTCCATCCAGTCCATCGTGGCCGCGCCGTCGTGGACCTCACCGATCTTGTACGTGATACCGGTGTAGAAGAGGATGCGCTCGGTCGTGGTGGTCTTGCCGGCGTCGATGTGCGCCATGATCCCGATGTTGCGGGTCTTGGCGAGCTGGGCCTGTGAGTCGGCCATTCCCTTACTCCTCTTTGTTCTGGTCCGCGTACGGGTCCCGGGGTTCGCCCGGGGTGCCCGCCGGCCGCGGGCGCTGGTGGACGGATGTCACCAGCGGTAGTGCGCGAAGGCCTTGTTCGACTCGGCCATCTTGTGCGTGTCCTCGCGCCGCTTCACGGCGGCACCCAGACCGTTGCTCGCGTCGAGCAGCTCGTTCATCAGGCGCTCGGTCATCGTCTTCTCGCGACGGGCCCGGCTGTACTGGATCAGCCAGCGCAGACCGAGGGTCGTGCTGCGGGAGGCGCGGACCTCGACCGGGACCTGGTAGGTCGCGCCACCGACACGGCGGCTGCGGACCTCGAGGGCCGGCTTCACGTTGTCCAGCGCGCGCTTGAGGGTGACGACCGGGTCGGTGTCGCTCTTGGCGCGACAGCCCTCGAGGGCGCCGTACACGATCGCCTCGGCGACCGAGCGCTTGCCGTCGACGAGCACCTTGTTCACCAGCTGGGTCACCAGCGGCGACTGGTACACCGGGTCGGCGACGAGCGGACGCTTCGGGGCGGGGCCCTTGCGAGGCATTAGCTCTTCTCCTTCTTCGCGCCGTAGCGGCTACGAGCCTGCTTGCGGTTGCGGACACCCTGGGTGTCCAGCGAGCCGCGGATGATCTTGTAGCGCACACCCGGGAGGTCCTTCACACGACCACCGCGCACGAGCACCATCGAGTGCTCCTGCAGGTTGTGGCCGACGCCCGGGATGTAGGCGGTCACCTCGATGCCACTGGTGAGGCGGACGCGAGCGACCTTGCGCAGCGCCGAGTTCGGCTTCTTCGGCGTCGTCGTGTAGACGCGCGTGCAGACTCCGCGACGCTGGGGCGAACCCTTCAGCGCCGGAGTCTTGGTCTTCTCGACCTTGTCCTCGCGGCCCTTGCGGACCAGCTGGTTGATCGTGGGCATGGGTGGCCTGGATCTCCTACCTGCGCTGGGGTGGTGCTGTCCGGTATTTCCCGACTGCTCGTTGCTCTGCTGGGTGCCGCTTCCCGCGAGGGAACCTTCCCGATCCCGGCCGTGTTCCACCTCCGGTCCACGCGGTCGGGCGTGTCGCCCTTCCCGGGACCGGTCCGATGAAGGACCGAACTCGGTTGCCCCTCGCGACTCGGCGCCGCCACCCTCCGGTCACCGCCTCGGGAGGCGGTCCGGCGGGCGGTCCCCGGCGACCAGGAGGCTTGGCCTCTGGTCACCCAGGCGCACCGCGAACGGGAGCAGGCCCAGGGCACCCTGGGCACGGCTGACCACGATACCCGTGCCCTCGGAGCCGGTCAAAGCCGGGTCCCTCACACTCGTCGACAGGTCGACCTGGGACCGCATCGGGTCCACGCACGGTACCCCCGGCCGGCGCCGGGCGGCAGCTCCCCCGCTCCCCCGCGTGCCGCCGCCCGATAGCGTGCGGGCGGCGCCAACCGTGGTGCCGGGAGACGAAGGAGTGCACGGTGCGCATCGGCATCCAGGCCAGCTACAGCGGCGGCTTCCAGGAGACGGCGGCGGAGATCCGCGACCTCGAGCAGGCCGGCCTCGACGTCGCCGCCGTGGCCGAGGTCTACACCTTCGACGCGGTGAGCCAGCTGGGCTACCTCGCGGCGGTGACCGAGCGGGTCGAGCTGCTCAGCGCCATCTTCCCGATCTACAGCCGCACGCCCGCGCTCACCGCCATGACGGCCGCCGGCCTGGACTTCGTCTCCGGCGGGCGGTTCACCCTGGGGCTGGGCGCCTCGGGGCCCCAGGTCGTCGAGGGCTGGCACGGCGTTCCCTACGACGCCCCGCTGCAGCGCACCCGCGAGGTCGTGGAGATCTGCCGCCAGGTGTGGCGCCGGGAGCGCCTGGACCACCAGGGCAAGAAGTACACGGTGCCGCTGCCGGCCGACCAGGGCACCGGCCTGGGCAAGCCGCTCAAGCTGATCAACACCCCCGTGCGCGAGCGCGTGCCGGTCATGCTGGCCGCGCTGGGCCCGAAGAACGTCGAGCTGGCGGCGGAGATCGCCGAGGCGTGGGAGCCGATCTTCTTCTACCCGGAGAAGGCCGCCTCGGTCTGGGGCGACTCCCTGGCCGCCGGGAAGGCCAAGCGCCCCCCGGAGCTGGGCGACCTGCAGATCGTCACCGGTGTCCCGGTGGCCATCGGCGACGACGTCGAGCCGCTGCTGGAGCTCGTCCGCCCGGCGCTGGCCCTCTACATCGGTGGCATGGGTGCCCGCGGCAAGAACTTCTACAACGACCTCGCCGTCCGGTACGGCTACGAGGCGGAGGCGAAGACCATCCAGGACCTCTACCTGGACGGCAGGAAGGACGAGGCCGCGGCCGCCGTCCCCCTCGAGCTGGTGCGGGCGTCCTCGCTCATCGGCCCCGAGGGCTACGTGGCCGAGCGGATCGCCGCGTTCCGCGAGGCCGGCGTCACCACGCTGATGCTGCAGCCGCTGGACGGCACCCGCGAGGGCCGTCTGCGCACGGTGGAGACGATGAAGCGCCTCGCCGGCTGACCCGGCCCCACCCCCACGGAGGGCCCCGACGACCCGGTCGGCGGGGCCCTTCGTCGTCAGCCCGGCAACCGCCCGGCCCCCGCCGCGGCCAGGTCCGCGTCGGGGTCCCGCCCCAGCGCGGCAGCCAGCCCCCTCACCGCCTCCGTGCGGCGCGGGGAGCCGAGGCCGCCGGGGAGCTGCACCCCTGGCCTGCCGAGGCCTGCTGACGTCGACTCCCGGGTGAGCAGGGCCGCGTAGGCGCCCTGCGGGGAGGCCAGCTGCGCCAGCAGCGGCAGACCGGTGCGGAGCAGCACCTCGGCGGCGTCCCGGACCAGCACGTCGAGGTTCCCGCCGTCCGGGTCCACCGCCCAGACGTCCGGCCGGTCCTCCCCCACCTCCCGGCCCAGGGATGGAAGGCCCCAGGCTGCTGCACGCCCTTGCCGAGCTGCACGACGAAGGTGCACTGGTGGTAGCCCGGGCGCGGCCCGGCCACGGGCGGCTCCTCGCAGGCGGGGTGCCGGACCCCGGCGAAGACGCCGAACGAGAACGACGTGGCACCCACCCCCACGTGCAGGCCACCCCCGAGGCCCTGGAAGTCCACGACCTCGACGACGTCCCCGGTGCGGCGCCACGCCTTGCGCCCGGTGAAGTCGTCGAACCCGGCGGCCGCGAGCTGCGGGCGCACCAGGCGCCGGATGGCGCGCGTGACGTCGGCGTTCCCTGCGCTCACGACCGGCACCCTAGGCGGCGGACGCGGAAGGGCCCCCAGGTCGTCCGACCTGGGGGCCCTTTCGTCACTGCGTGGCTAGGGGATCAGCCCCGCCAGTCGTACTCCTCGAGACGCACGGCCTCGCCGGTGCCCTGACCGAAGACGTCCGGGCTGTAGTACTGCCCGTCGTCGTAGCCGGCCATGGTGTAGACGGCGGCCCGCGCCTCCTCGGTCGGCTCGACCGTGATGTTCCGGTAGCGGCTGATGCCCGTACCCGCCGGGATCAGCTTGCCGATGATCACGTTCTCCTTGAGGCCGAGCAGGCTGTCGCTCTTGCCCTGGATCGCGGCGTCGGTGAGCACCTTGGTCGTCTCCTGGAAGGAGGCGGCCGACAGCCACGACTCGGTCGCGAGCGAGGCCTTGGTGATGCCCATGAGGACCGGACGGGCCGAGGCCGGCTCGCCGCCCTCGGCGACGACGCGGCGGTTCTCGGTCTCGAACAGCGTCCGCTCGACCAGCGCACCCGGCAGGAACTCGGTGGCGCCCGAGTCGATGATGGTCACCCGCTTCAGCATCTGGCGGATGATCACCTCGATGTGCTTGTCGTGGATCGACACACCCTGCGAGCGGTAGACCTCCTGGACCTCGCGGACCAGGTGGAGCTGCACCTCGCGGGGGCCCATGATCCGCAGCACCTCGTGCGGGTCCACAGCACCCTCGGTGAGCTGCTCGCCGACCTCGACGTGCGCACCGTCCTCGACCCGGAGCCGCGAGCGACGCGACAGCTTGTCGTAGACGACCTCGTCGGAGCCGTCGTCCGGGGTGATGGTGAGCTTGCGGAACTGCTCGCCGTCCTCGATCCGGACCGTGCCGGCCAGCTCGGCGATCGGGGCCTTGCCCTTGGGGACGCGGGCCTCGAAGAGCTCCACCACACGCGGCAGACCGTGGGTGATGTCCTCACCCGCGACACCGCCGGTGTGGAAGGTGCGCATCGTCAGCTGGGTGCCGGGCTCACCGATCGACTGGGCGGCGATGATGCCGACCGCCTCGCCGACGTCCACGAGCTTGCCGGTCGCGAGCGACCGGCCGTAGCAGGTGGCGCAGGTGCCGAGCAGGGACTCGCAGGTCAGGACGCACCGGACCTTGACCTCGGCCACGCCGGCGTCGATCAGGGTCTGGATCAGCACGTCGCCCAGGTCGGCGTTCGCGGGGGCGATCACCGTCCCGTCCTCGGCCACCACGTCGGCGGAGAGGGCGCGGGCGTAGACGCTGGTCTCGACGTGCGCGTCACGCGTCACCACACCGTCGACGACGGTGCCGATCGGCATGATCACGCCGCGGTCGGTGCCGCAGTCCTCCTCGCGGATGATGACGTCCTGCGAGACGTCCACCAGACGACGGGTGAGGTACCCGGAGTCGGCGGTCCGCAGCGCGGTGTCGGCCAGACCCTTGCGGGCACCGTGCGTGGAGATGAAGTACTCCAGCACGGACAGACCCTCCCGGAAGTTGGCCTTGATCGGCCGCGGGATGATCTCGCCCTTCGGGTTGGCGACCAGACCGCGCATACCGGCGATCTGGCTGATCTGCATCATGTTGCCTCGGGCGCCCGAGTTGACCATGACCCAGACCGGGTTGGTGGTCGGGAAGTTGTCCACCATCGCCTGGCTGACCTCGGCCCGCGCGCGGGTCCAGATCTCGATCAGCTCGCCACGACGCTCGGCGTCGGTGATGACGCCGCGCTCGTACTGCTTCTCGATCTTGGCGGCCTCGGCCTCGTGCCGGTCGAGGATCTCGCGCTTGACCGGCGGCGTGACGACGTCGTCGATCGCGATCGTGACGCCCGAGCGGGTCGCCCAGCGGAAGCCGGCTGCCTTGAGGGCGTCCAGCGTCGCCGCCACCTGCACCTTGGGGTAGCGCTCGGCGAGGTCGTTGACGATCGCCCCGAGCTCCTTCTTCGGCACCTGGTAGTTGACGAAGCGGTAGTCCTCGGGCAGCGCCTCGTTGAACAGGACCCGGCCCAGGCTCGTCTCGACGATCGCGGGACGGCCCGGGGTCCAGTCCTCGGGCTGCACCCACGCGTCGTTGACCTTGCCGTTGTCGACGCCGAACACCTCGTCGAGGCGGATCAGCGCGCGCTCCTGCAGGCCCAGGGCACCCATGTCGAAGGCCATGAGGGCCTCGGCCGCCGAGGCGAACGCCGCGGGCTTGCCACCGTCGGCCTCGTGCCGCGAGGGCACCAGGGTCGTCAGGTGGTACAGGCCCAGCACCATGTCCTGGGTCGGCGCGGTGATCGGGCGACCGTCGGCCGGCGACAGGATGTTGTTCGACGACAGCATCAGGATCCGGGCCTCGGCCTGCGCCTCGGCCGACAGCGGCAGGTGCACCGCCATCTGGTCACCGTCGAAGTCCGCGTTGAACGCGGTGCAGACGAGCGGGTGGATCTGGATGGCCTTGCCCTCGACCAGCTGCGGCTCGAAGGCCTGGATGCCCAGGCGGTGCAGCGTCGGCGCACGGTTCAGCAGCACCGGGTGCTCGGTGATGACCTCTTCCAGCACGTCCCAGACCACGGGGCGGGCGCGCTCGACCATCCGCTTGGCGGACTTGATGTTCTGCGCGTGGTTGAGGTCGACCAGCCGCTTCATGACGAAGGGCTTGAAGAGCTCCAGGGCCATCTGCTTGGGCAGACCGCACTGGTGCAGCTTCAGCTGCGGGCCGACGACGATGACCGAACGGCCGGAGTAGTCGACGCGCTTGCCGAGCAGGTTCTGGCGGAACCGGCCCTGCTTGCCCTTGAGCAGGTCGCTCAGGGACTTCAGGGGGCGGTTGCCCGGGCCGGTGACCGGACGGCCGCGGCGGCCGTTGTCGAACAGCGCGTCCACGGACTCCTGGAGCATCCGCTTCTCGTTGTTGACGATGATCTCGGGGGCGCCGAGGTCCAGCAGCCGCTTCAGCCGGTTGTTCCGGTTGATCACGCGCCGGTACAGGTCGTTCATGTCGCTGGTCGCGAAGCGGCCACCGTCGAGCTGCACCATCGGGCGCAGGTCCGGCGGGATGACCGGGACGCAGTCCAGCACCATGCCCATGGGCGAGTTGCGGGTCTGCTGGAACGCCGCGACGACCTTCAGCCGCTTGAGGGCACGCAGCTTGCGCTGGCCCTTGCCGCTGCGGATGGTCTCGCGCAGCGAGGCGGCCTCGGCGTCGAGGTCGAAGCCGGCGAGCAGCTTCTGCAGCGCCGCGGCACCCATGCCGCCCTCGAAGTACTCACCGAAGCGGTCGCGCAGCTCGCGGTAGAGGCTCTCGTCGGCGATGAGCTGCTTGACCTCGAGCTTGCGGAAGGTGTCCATCACCTCGTCGAGGCGGTCGATCTCCCGCTGCGAGCGGTCACGCAGCTGGCGCATCTCGCGCTCGCCGCCCTCGCGCACCTTGCGGCGCACGTCGGACTTGGCACCCTCGGCCTCGAGCTCGGCCAGGTCGGCCTCGAGCTTCTGCTGACGGGCCTCGACGTTGGCGTCGCGCTGCCCCTCGAGGTTCGACTTCTCGGCGCTGATCTCGGCCTCGATCGTCGGGAGGTCGCGGTGGCGCGCCTCGTCGTCGACCGAGGTGATCATGTAGGCCGCGAAGTAGATGATCTTCTCGAGGTCCTTGGGCGCCAGGTCGAGCAGGTAGCCCAGGCGCGACGGGACACCCTTGAAGAACCAGATGTGGGTGACCGGCGCGGCCAGCTCGATGTGGCCCATCCGCTCGCGACGCACCTTGGCGCGAGTGACCTCGACGCCGCAGCGCTCGCAGATGATGCCCTTGAAGCGGACCCGCTTGTACTTACCGCAGTAGCACTCCCAGTCCCGGGTGGGACCGAAGATCTTCTCGCAGAAGAGACCGTCCTTCTCCGGACGCAGGGTCCGGTAGTTGATGGTCTCGGGCTTCTTCACCTCACCGTGGCTCCACTGGCGGATGTCGTCGCCGGTGGCCAGCCCGATGCGCAGTTCGTCGAAGAAGTTGACGTCGAGCAAGGTGACCCCTTTCAGGGGCTAGTTCTTCGCTTCTATGTCTGTGGTGTGGTGGCCGGCCGGCCCCTGTGCTCGGGGCCGGCCGGCGGACGATCAGACGTCCTCGACGGACGACGGCTCGCGACGCGACAGGTCGATGCCCAGCTCCTCCGCGGCGCGGAAGACCTCGTCGTCGGTGTCCCGCAGCTCGATGGCCTGCCCGTCACCGGACAGCACCTCGACGTTGAGGCACAGGGACTGCAGCTCCTTGAGGAGCACCTTGAACGACTCCGGGATGCCCGGCTCGGGGATGTTCTCGCCCTTGACGATGGCCTCGTACACCTTGACGCGGCCGAGGATGTCGTCGGACTTGATGGTGAGCAGCTCCTGCAGCGCGTAGGCCGCGCCGTAGGCCTGCATCGCCCAGCACTCCATCTCGCCGAAGCGCTGGCCACCGAACTGCGCCTTACCACCCAGCGGCTGCTGCGTGATCATCGAGTACGGGCCGGTCGAACGGGCGTGGATCTTGTCGTCGACCAGGTGCAGCAGCTTCAGGATGTAGACGTAGCCCACCGAGATCGGCTCGGGGAAGGGCTCCCCGGAGCGGCCGTCGAACAGCCGCGCCTTGCCGGTCTCCTGGACCATCCGGTTGCCGTCGCGGTTCGGGATCGTCGAGCCCAGCAGGCCGATGATCTCGTCCTCCTTGGCGCCGTCGAAGACCGGCGTCGCGGTCCGGGTGCCCGGAGCGGCGGCCTTGGCGGCCTCGGGCAGGTTCTTCGCCCAGTCCGGGTCGCCGTTGACCTCCCAGCCCTGCTTGGCGATCCACCCGAGGTGGGTCTCCAGCACCTGGCCGACGTTCATGCGGCCGGGCACACCCAGCGGGTTGAGGACGATGTCCACCGGGGTGCCGTCCTCGAGGAACGGCATGTCCTCCTGCGGCAGGATCTTCGAGATGACGCCCTTGTTGCCGTGGCGCCCGGCGAGCTTGTCGCCGTCGGAGATCTTGCGCATCTGGGCGACGTAGACCCGGATCAGCTCGTTGACGCCTGCGGGCAGCTCGTCGCCGTCCTCGCGCGAGAACACGCGGACGCCGATGACCTTGCCGGACTCGCCGTGCTTGACCTTGAGCGACGTGTCGCGGACCTCGCGGGCCTTCTCGCCGAAGATCGCGCGCAGCAGCCGCTCCTCGGGGGTCAGCTCGGTCTCGCCCTTCGGCGTCACCTTGCCGACGAGGATGTCGCCGGGGACGACCTCGGCACCGATGCGGATGATGCCGCGCTCGTCGAGGTCGGCCAGCACGTCCTCGGAGACGTTCGGGATGTCCCGGGTGATCTCCTCGGCGCCCAGCTTGGTGTCGCGGGCGTCGACCTCGAACTCCTCGATGTGGATCGAGGACAGGACGTCGTCCTGCACGAGGCGCTGCGACAGGATGATCGCGTCCTCGTAGTTGTGGCCCTCCCACGGCATGAAGGCGACGAGCAGGTTCTTGCCCAGCGCCATCTCGCCCTGGTCGGTGCAGGGGCCGTCGGCGATGACCTGACCGACCTCGACCCGCTGGCCCTCGTGGACCACGGGCGTCTGGTTGATCGAGGTGCCCTGGTTCGAGCGGCGGAACTTCAGCAGCCGGTAGGTCTGCCGGGTCCCGTCGTCGGCCATGACGGTCACGTAGTCGGCGGTCGAGTCCTCGACCACACCGGCCTTCTCGGCCACGACCACGTCACCGGCGTCGACCGCGGCACGCAGCTCCATGCCGGTGCCGACCAGCGGGGCCTCGCTGCGCAGCAGCGGCACCGCCTGACGCTGCATGTTGGCGCCCATGAGCGCGCGGTTGGCGTCGTCGTGCTCGAGGAAGGGGATCATCGCCGTCGCGACCGAGGTCATCTGCCGCGGCGAGACGTCCATGTAGTCCACGTTCTCGGGGGCGAGGTAGTCGACCTCACCGCCCTTGGTGCGGACCAGGACGCGCTCCTCGGCGAGGCGGCCCTGCGCGTCGAGCGGGCTGTTGGCCTGCGCGACGACGAAGCGGTCCTCCTCGTCGGCGGTCAGGTAGTCGATCTGCGAGGTGACCTGGCCGTTCTCGACCCGCCGGTACGGCGTCTCGATGAAGCCGAAGGCGTTGACCCGGCCGAACGAGGACAGCGAGCCGATCAGGCCGATGTTCGGGCCTTCCGGCGTCTCGATCGGGCACATGCGGCCGTAGTGGCTCGGGTGGACGTCGCGGACCTCCATGCCGGCCCGCTCACGGGACAGACCGCCGGGGCCCAGCGCCGAGAGGCGGCGCTTGTGGGTCAGGCCCGCGAGGGGGTTGGTCTGGTCCATGAACTGGGACAGCTGGCTGGTGCCGAAGAACTCCTTGATGGAGGCGACGACCGGCCGGATGTTGATCAGGGTCTGCGGCGTGATCGCCTCGACGTCCTGGGTCGTCATCCGCTCGCGGACCACGCGCTCCATGCGGGAGAGGCCGACCCGGATCTGGTTCTGGATCAGCTCGCCGACGGTGCGCAGGCGGCGGTTGCCGAAGTGGTCGATGTCGTCGACGCCGTGGTCGGGCTCGCCGGCGTGGAGACGCACGACGTACTCGATGGTGGCGACGATGTCGTCCTCGGTCAGCGTGCTGGTGGCCTGCGGGACCTCGACGCCCAGCTTCTTGTTGACCTTGTACCGGCCGACCTTGGCCAGGTCGTAGCGCTTGGCGTTGAAGAACAGGTTCTCCAGCAGCGCCTGCGCCGACTCACGCGTCGGCGGCTCGCCCGGCCGCAGCTTGCGGTAGATGTCGAGCAGCGCCTCGTCCTGCCCGGCGATGTGGTCCTTCTCCAGCGTGGCCAGGATGGTGGGCGACCACTGGAAGTGCTCGCGGATCCGGTCCTCGGTCCAGCCCAGGGCCTTGAGGAGCACGGTCACCGGCTGGCGGCGCTTGCGGTCGATGCGGACACCGACGGTGTCGCGCTTGTCGACGTCGAACTCCAGCCACGCACCGCGGCTGGGGATGACCTTGGCCGAGAAGACGTCCTTGTCCGACGTCTTGTCCAGGGTCTTGTCGAAGTAGACGCCGGGCGAGCGGACGAGCTGCGAGACGACGACGCGCTCGGTCCCGTTGATGACGAACGTGCCCTTGTTCGTCATGATCGGGAAGTCGCCCATGAACACCGTCTGCGACTTGATCTCGCCGGTGGTGTTGTTCATGAACTCGGCGGTGACGAACAGCGGCGCCGCGTAGGTCATGTCCTTGTCCTTGCACTCCTCGAGGGACGCCTTGACGTCCTCGAAGCGCGGGTTGGAGAAGGACAGCGACATCGAGCCGCTGAAGTCCTCGATCGGGGAGATCTCCTCGAGGATCTCGGCGAGGCCGCCGACGGCGGTCTCCTGCTCCTCGGGCGCGAGCGTGGCCCGCCACTCGGGGCTGCCGACCAGCCAGTCGAACGACGCGGTCTGCAGCGCGAGCAGATCCGGGACCTCGAGGGGCTCGGAGATCTTGGCGAACGAGACGCGCAGCGGCGCGCCGGGGATCTTCTGCTGGTCGGCCTCGCCGGTGCGGGGGCCGCTCTGGGGGACCGGGGTGGTCCTGGTAGTGCCGGACTCGGTGGTGCCGGGGGTGATGCTGGTGGGGCGAGAGCCTGCCAAGATGCGTCCTTCCAAGGACCTCACGACGTGCCAATGTGAACGGGGCGGGTTCGGCGGTGTCGACTCCGGGTCGTCGTCGGTAATGGCGAGGCTGTCCGCGACGGCCGCGATCGCCCGCTGGACCGGTCAGCGTGGGGATGGCCCGGAGGATTCCCGGGCACCCGTCGTGACCCGTCTCGGCGGGCAGGCAGTCAGAGGGCAGCGCAACAGGAGACCCTACCCCTGCTCCCGAGCCGTGTCCACGTCGGGGGTGCCTGTGCGACAGGGACCACATCCGCAGGACGCTCGGCCTCCCGGGACTCCGGGGCCGGACGGGGTGCGTGCCCCGTCCATGATGCCAGCCGGTGGCGCCGGCGGTGCCCGCCACGCCGGACGGCCGGCGCCGGACCGGCCCCGCGGGCGGTCCGGCGGCCGCCGTCAGCTGGTGGTGAGCAGCGTGACCTCGCTGATCTTCCACTCGCCGTCGACCGTGACCATCCGGAGCTGGATGGTCTGCACGCAGGACTGCGCGCCCTCCGGCGTGGTCGAGCACTCCGACCCCTCGGGCGCGGGCTGCTCCCCGCTGTTGACCGACTTGACCACGTACTGGCCGAAGACGACGAGGGTCGCGGTGTCCTGCGCCTCGTTGATCAGCTGCAGGCCGACGTCGGCGATCTCGTAGCTGGTGGTGGCCGAGACCTGCTCGTAGGTCTCGACGATGCCGCCCTGCGAGAGGTCCTGCTCGTACTGGTCGCGCAGCTCCCCGGTGAGGACGTCGAGCTTGCCCTCGATGCTGCCCTCGGAGTCCTTGTAGTCGTAGGCGTAGAGGGCCTGGACGCCGTCGCGCGCGGCCGCCAGGACCGACCCGTCGACGTAGCGGGGGTCCAGCCGCTGCCACAGCAGCACCCCGACCCCCGCGGCGGCGAGGGCGCACAGCAGCGCCAGCACGAGGACCAGGGCCGAGGCCTTGCGGCGGGCGGCCGGGACGACGGGGTCGCCGGCGGGCCGCGCCGCGGTGGCGGTCCGCGCCGGGCGCCGGGACGCCGTGGCGGCGGGCCGCTCGGTGGTCGGGGGCTGCTCGGTGGTCGGGGGCTGCTCGCTCGCCGCCGGCTGCTCGGCGGTCGTGGGCTGCTGGGCGGTCGCGGGCTGCTGGGCGGTCGCGGGCTGCTGGGCGGCCGTGGCGGCCTCCTCGCGCTCGCGGCGGCTCCCGGCCACGCGGGGGCGCGGGCTGGGCCGCGCGGCGGCGGTGGGCCGGGGGCGCGGGGTGGGGCGGGGGCGCTCGTCAGGTGTCTCGGTCACGCGGGCTCACCCTCCCCGGATGGCGGACAGCAGCCACCGGTCGTCGATCTTCTCGAGCTCGACCTCGATGCGGTACCGCAGCGCCTGGGCCTGCGGGCTGTCCTTGCTCTTCTGCGTGGACTCGATGACGAGCAGGACGGTGGCCTCGTCGCCCTCGGCGCGGGTCACCCCGGCGCCGACCACCTCGGTGCTGACGACGGCCTCGGCGTCGAGGATCTCCTGGCGGCGCTCGTCGAGCTGGGCGACCGACTCCTCGGAGAGCTCGCCGGTCGTCACCTGCTCGATCTGCCGGATGTCGTCGTCGAGGGTCAGGTGGTCGAACGACGTCAGGTCCACGACGTTCGAGCGGGCCGCCTGCAGCACCGGCCCGTACTCCCCCACGGCGATGGGCGACCCCTCGTCACGGGTGAGGAAGAGGAACGTCGCCGCCGCGACCAGCAGCAGGAGCAGGCCGGCCAGGACCGGCACGAGCGGCAGCACCGGCCGGCGGGCGCCCTCGTCGTCGTCCGCGCGCGAGCGGCGGCCACGGCGACGGGCGGGCGTCGCGTCCTCGGGTGCGTCGGCACCCGTGCCGACGGCCGCACCGGTGCCCGTGCCGGCGTCGGGGTCCTCGCCGGTGCCCGTGGGACCGGCGACCGTGGTCACGGCGTCGTCCTCGGCGACGGAGGCGGTGGCACCTGCCTGGTCGCCGTCGTGCGGGCGGCCCCGCGCGTCACTGATCACCCGCGCATCCTCTCCTGTCCGGTCGTGCTGCGGGCACGCGGCGTTCCGCGGTCAGCCCAAGGTGTGGTGCCGGTCGGTCCGGCGGGGTCAGCCGCTGGTGCGGGCGAACGGGCTGGCGTGCAGCAGCCGCCCGAGCAGCTCGTCCAGCCCGGCCAGCGCCGGCGGCTGGCCGACCGCGCCGCTCTGCGGCCCGGTGCTGCCCACCCCGCCGCTGCGGCCGATGTTCTGCTCACCACGGATGTTGGAGCCCTGCTCGTCCACGTCGTCGCCCGGGTTGGGGTCGACGCCGTTGACGACGTCGCAGCGGACGGCGTCGACGTCCAGCGCCTGCACCGCGCCCGGGCTCGGCACCTGGCCGGTGGAGACGTAGCCGCTCGTGCACGCGTGCGGGTCGTTGGCGTTCAGGACGAAGCCGAAGTGGGCGCGCATGACACCGCCGTCGTTGCGGACGACGGTGAAGCCACCGGAGACCACGTCGGGGTAGGTGACGAGCAGCTGCTCGACGCCGTCCAGGCGCGGGATGGTCACGCCGTTGAGCACGTCCAGGTTGCGGATCAGCGACCCCAGCCCGGGCCCGGCCTCGGTGACCAGGCGGGTGAGCGCGTCGCCGGCGTCCGGGGCGTTGACGACGAGGCTGCGCAGGTCGGGGTCGCTCTGCACCAGGGTGTCGGTCACCAGCCGCAGGTCGGCGGCCCACTGGCGGATCGCCGTGCGGCTGTCGATCTGCGTCTGCAGGACGGTCTGGCCGTCGGTGATGAGGTCCAGCGTCTGCGGCAGGGACTCCTGGGCCCGGGCGAGCAGCAGGTTCCCGTTGTCGATCAGCCGCCCGAGGTCGTCCCCGGAGCCGGCGAAGGCCTGCCCCAGCTCGTCGACGACGATCCGCAGGTTCTCCTTGTCGATGGAGTTCGCCAGCCGGTCGACGTTGAGCAGCAGCTGCTCCACCGGGATCGGGATGGACGTCCGCTCCTGGGGGATGACCGCGCCGTCCTCCAGGTAGGGGCCCTCGTCGTCGTCGGGCTCGAGGATGACGTACTGCTCCCCCACCGCGCTGCGGGTGGCGACCAGCGCCGTGGTGTCGGCGGGGATCGGCTCGGTGTCCGGGTCGATGGTGAGGGTGACCCGGACGCCGTCGTCGACGAGCTCCATGTCGCTCACCCGGCCGACGGAGACACCGCGGTAGGTGACCTCGGCGTTGACGAAGATGCCGCCGGAGTCGCGGAAGTCGGCTGCCACCTCGTACCCCGTGCCGAGGACGAGCCGGTCCAGGCCGACGTACTTGAACCCGAGGTAGGCCATGCCGAGCACGGCGACGACGGCGAACGCCAGCAGCTGCAGCTTCGTGGTGCGGGTGATCACGGCCGGCCTCCCAGGAAGTCGGGCATCCCGATCGTGCCCGGGTCGACGGGCACCCCCGAGATCGCGTCGTCGGGCAGCCCGAAGCCGAAGCTCTGGGTGGTGGTCGGCTGCTCCTGCTGCTGCGTGGAGCCGTCGGCGGTGCGCTGGTTGCCCGGCGGGGTGCCCGGCACGCCGCACTCCTCGCCGGTGAGGTCCGGCGGCTCGATGATCTCCAGGCCCCCCGTGACGGGGTCGACCACGTAGCGGCAGAGCACCTCGGTGAGGTCGAGGTCCAGGGTCGCGGTCATGTTCGTGAACAGCCCGTAGCCACCGGTCCGCAGGTCCTGCCGGTAGTTCAGCGCCGACAGCGAGCTGGCCGGGAAGGGGTAGGTCAGCAGCAGGTCCAGCGACCCGGCGAGGTCCGGTCCGGCGGCCGCCAGCTGGGTCAGGATCGGCTGGAGCAGCTTGAGGTCCTCGACGGTGTTGGCGCCGGCCTGGTTGATGACCCGCGTGCCGACGTCGCCGAGGCGGGCCAGGCTCTCCAGCATCGACACCAGCAGGTCGCGCTGCTGGTTGATGACGTCGAGGCCGGGGCCGATCGTGTCCAGCGCCGTCTCGATGGTCTGGGTGCGCTCGGCGAGGCTGGAGGCGAGCGCGTTCACGCTGTCCAGCGCCCGGTTGATCTCGGACTTCTGCTCGTCCAGACCGCCGACGAGGGTGTCCAGCTGCTCGAGGGTGTTGCGGATCGCCGACTCGCGGCCCTCCATGGCCTCGCCCAGCTCCCGGGTGATCGTGGTCAGCTGGGTGAGCCCGCCGCCGTTGAGGACCAGGGAGAGCGCACCGAGCAGCTCCTCCACCTCGACGTTGCGGTTCGTGCGCTCCAGACCGATGCGGTCGCCGTCGCCGAGCTCGCCCCGCGGCTGCTCGTTGCCCGGGGCGGCCAGCTCGACGAACTTCTCGCCCAGGAGCGAGGTCTGCTGGATCATCGCGACGGCGTTCTCCGGCAGCTCCACGTCGCCGTTGACCTCGAGCTCCACCACCGCCGTCCAGTCGTCGGCCAGCTCGATGCCGGTCACCCGCCCGACGGGCACGTCGGCCACCCGGACACCGGACTGCGGCACCAGGTCGAGCACGTCGAGGAACTCGACCTCGACCGTGAAGGGCTCGTCGCCCAGGTCCGCCCCGCCGGGCAGGCTGAACGAGTAGGCGCCGCGGAACCCGCAGCCGGTGAGCAGCAGCACGCCGCCGGCCAGGGCCGCGACGCGGGTGAGGGGCCGGGTCATCGCGGACCTCCGACGTTCGGCATGCCGACCAGGGGGCGGCCGGAGGCGCCGGGCGCGGCGCCGCCGTAGAGGGCGGTGAGCAGCTCCTGCAGGTCGGAGATGCCGTTCTCGTTGAAGTCGTCCGGGACCGAGTCGCCGTCGGTGTCCCCGGACAGCAGCCGGGTGCAGATCTGCTCGATCCGCGGCAGCTGGAGGCCCTCGGTGATCGAGTCGATGATCCCGGGGGTCTCGTCCTCGACGTCGGGGACGAGGTCCAGGTCCAGCCGCAGCCGGCCCGTGGCACCGAGGATCTGGCAGACGATGACCTCCGGGCTGGTGGCACCGAGCGAGTTGTCGCGGGTGTCCAGCGTCCCGTAGTCCGGGTTGTAGGCGTGGGCGAGGTTGCCCAGGGCCGCCGGCGCGACGTCCATGATTTCGGCCAGCGCGTCGCGCTGCTGCACCAGGACGAGCGTGATGTCGGCCAGCTTGTCGACGTTCGAGCGCAGCAGGTCGGTGTTGTCCTGCACGAAGCCGGCCACCTGGCCCAGCGCCTGCGACAGCATCTGGATCGCGGCGGCGAGGTCCTCCCGCTCCCCCTCGAGGATGTCGGCGACGGCGGCCATGTTGGTGTTGAACTGGCCCACCTGCGCGTCGATCGTGGCCAGCGCGCTGGTGAAGGTCTGCAGGTTGTCCACGGAGTCGAACAGGCCGTCGCGGTTGTTCGACAGCGTCTCCACCGCCTGGCTGAACCCGGTCAGCGTGCGGTTGAGGTCGTCGCCGGTGCCCTCGAGGTTCGCGGCCCCGACGTCGATCAGGTCCGACAGGGCGCCGTTCTCGTTGACGCCGGTCGGGCCCAGGGCGGCCGACAGCTCGTCGAGCGCCCCGTAGACCGCGTCGAGCTCCACCGGGGTGGCCGTGCGCTCCATCGGCACCTCGGCGCCGTCCTGCATGGTCGGGCCGCCGTCGTAGACCGGGGAGAACTGGACGTACCGGTCGGAGACCAGGGAGGGCGCCAGGACGACGGCGTTCGCGTCGGCCGGGACGTCGTAGTCCTCCTCGAGCAGCATCTCCACGCGCACCCGGTCGCCCTCGGGCGTCACCTCGGTGACCTCACCGACGTCGATGCCCAGGATCCGCACGTCGGAGCCCTGGTACAGGCCGACGGTCTGGTCGAACCACGCGGTGACCCGGTACTGCCCGGCCGGGCGGAGGACCGTCCAGCCCAGCGCACCCACCAGGACCAGCGCCGCGGCGACCGCGACGCCGCGCTGCAGCGAGCCGCTCATCAGTTGCCCTCCGCACAGTCGACCGGGAGACCGACGACGCCCGGCCCGCCGCACACCACGCTGCCGACGACGCCCGGCAGCAGGTTGTCCACGAAGCTGTCGAACCACCGGCCGGTGCCGAGGGTGTTGGTGAAGACCCGGACGAACGGCGCGAAGTTGTCGATCGTCTGCGCCAGGTTGTCGCGGTTGCGGGCCAGGATGTCGGTGACCGTCGACAGCTGCTGCAGCGCCGGCGTCAGCGCCTCGCGGTTGTCGGTCACCAGCCCGGAGAGCTGCGTGGACAGCTCCTGGGTGCTGGTCAGGATCGAGTCGATGAGCGCCCGGCGCTCCTGCACCTCGGTGAGCAGCGTGTTGGAGTCCAGGATCAGCTGGGTGAACTCACCGTTCCGGTCGGCCAGCACCTGGGTGACCGTGCGGGTCGCCGTCAGCAGCTGCTGGAGCTGGGCGTCGCGGGAGGAGATGGTGTCCGACAGCCGGGCCAGCCCCTCCAGCGAGGTCCGCACCTCGTCGGGGGTCTCGGCGAAGGTCTCGGCCAGCACCTCGAAGGAGCTGGCGAGCTGGGCGGTGTCCAGGTCCTCGACGGTGGTCGAGAGGTCGGCGAACGCCTCGACGACGTCGTAGGGCGAGGCGGTCCGCTCCAGCGGGATCTGGTCCTCGGGGTCGAGCTCCTCGGACCCGCGGGGCACCAGGGCCAGGTACTTCGCGCCCAGCACCGTCTCGATCTTGATCGCCGCCTCCGAGCGGTTGCCCACGAAGGCGTCCTCCACCCGGAACTCGACGGTGACGGCACCGTCCTCCAGCGCCAGGCTCTCGACCGTCCCGACCTTGACGCCGGCCACCCGCACCGGGTCGTCGGGCAGCAGGCCGGCCGCCTCGGAGAACTGGGCCTTGTAGACCGTGCCCCCGCCGATCAGCGGCAGCGACTGCGCGTTGAAGGCGAGGAACACCATCGTCGCGATGACCGCCAGGCTGACCGCGCCGACGGTGACCGGGTTCCGGTCGCGGAAGGGCTTGGAGTACCGGGCCATCAGCTGCACCCCCGCTCACCGTTGCGCAGGCCGCCGGTGGGCACCTCGACCTCGGTGTCCCCGCCGTCGGGCCCGGTGACCGGGAGGACGACGTTGCCCGACGCCCCGCACAGGAAGAAGTTGAACCAGCTGCCGTTCACCGCGGTCCGGGTGATCAGGTCGATCTTGGTGGGCGCCAGCTGGAGGAAGTCCTCGACCACGTCGCCGGTCTCGGCCAGGTTGGTGGACAGGTCGCCCAGGGCCCGGATGTCGGCGGCCAGCGGCGCACGGGCGTCGACCAGCAGGTCGGTCGTCGACCGCGCCAGCCCGTCGATGGTCTGCAGCGAGTCGAAGATCGCGTCCCGGTCCCCCGCCAGGCCCGTCACGAACTGCTGCAGGCTCACGATCAGCCCCGACAGCTGCTCGTCGCGGGCGGCCACGCTGCCCAGCACGGTGCTCAGGTTCTCGATCACCTCGCCGATGACGGCGTCCTTGTCGGCCAGGGAGCTGCTGAGCGACGCCACGTGGCCGAGCAGGCTCTCCACGGTCCCGGCCTCGCCCTGGAAGACCTGGATGATCTCGAAGGAGAGGCGGTTCATGTCCGCCGGCGAGAGCGCCTGCAGCAGCGGCTGGAAGCCGCCGAACAGGACGGTGAGGTCCAGCGCGGGCTTGGTCTGGGCCAGCGGGATGAGCGCGTCCTCCTCGAGCGTGCGACCGGACGAGCCGTCGCCCTCCACCAGCGCGATGTAGCGCTGGCCGACGAGGTTGCGGTAGCGGATGGTCGCCTGGACCCCGGCGGGCAGCGGCACGTCGGCGCTCACCTCGAGCTCGACCTCCGCGGTCGGCCGGTCCGTGCGCTCCCCCAGCCCGATGCCGGTCACCTGGCCGACGCGGACGCCGGCGATGCGCACCTCGTCGCCCTCGACCAGCCCGGCGACGTCGGCGAACTCGGCCCGGTAGGTGAGCTGCTCGCCGTAGCCGGCGTTGGTGATGGTGCTGACCAGCACGTAGCTGGCCAGCACGGTCACCAGCCCGAACACCAGGAGCTTGGTGAGCGGGCCGGCCAGCCCGCGCATCGCGCCCTTCACGACGCCACCCCCGCGTCGAAGCCCATGGTCGCCCCCGTCGTCCGCACGCCACGCCCCGTCATCGCAGTGCCACCTGTGTACCTCGGAGCAGCGGCGCCATGACCGACGCCGACAGGTCCGAGACCTTCCCGGGCTCGACGCCGGTCTGGTAGCTCAGGATGTTGCGCACCAGGTCCAGCTCCGCCGTCGACCCGGCGAGGTCGTACGGCAGCGAGTTGCCCGCCGTGGGCGAGCCGGGGTTCGGCTCGCCGGCCCCCTCCGGCGCGTCGTCCGGGTTCCGCCCGCCGATGCAGACCGGGTTCCCCGAGACGGGGTTGTCCACGGAGTCGACGCCGTCCTCCGGCGGGGCCGGGCAGTAGTACTCCCCGCGCTCCGCGGCGGCGATCATCCCGTCGATGTCGCCCAGCCCCTGGCAGTCCGGCCCGCTCTGGTCCAGGTACTCCGGCTGGTCGCCCGGGACGTAGGGGTTCCGCGGCGGCAGGCTGACGACGATGTTCAGGTTCAGCGACGGGTCGCCGTCGGCGCCGAACGCCTCGCTGATCATCGGGTTGAACCGGGTCAGTCCGTTGAGCAGGCACGGGTAGACCGGGGAGTACTCCGCGAAGACGCCGAGCACCGGGCGCGAGGTCTCGGCCAGCGAGATGATGTTGCGCTCGTTGGCCTCGAGGAAGCCGGCGGTCACGTCGCCGGTGCCGGCGCCCACGGTGAACGTGCGGCGGAGCTGCTCCTGCTGGTCGACCAGCGTCGTGCTGGTGACCGCCAGGTTGTCGAGGACCCCGAGCAGGTCCTCGGCGGCGGCGTCGTAGGTGTCGGCGACGTCGGCGATGGCGCTGATGTCGGCCTGGAGCTCCGGCAGCACGGTGTTGATCTGGGTCGTGTACTCCCCCACCGCGGCGAGGTTCTCGCCCAGCTTGTCGCCGCGGCCGCGCAGCGCCTCGGCCACGGCGCCGAGGGTGTAGGAGAGGTCCTCGGGCTTCACGGCCTGCAGCAGCGGCAGCAGGTCGTCGACCACCCGCTGCAGCTCGATGGCGTTCTCGCTGCGGTCCTGGCCGATGACGTCGCCGTCGGCCAGCCGCGCCGAGCCGGGGCTCTCGGGCAGCTCGAGGGAGACGAAGCGCTCGCCGAACAGCGTCTTGGGCAGCAGCCGGGCGGTGACGTCGGCGGGGATCTGCTCGAGGTACTCCGGCCGGATGCCCAGCTCGATGACCGCGCCGTCGACGTCGGCGTCCACGGCTCGCACCTCGCCCACGATCACGCCGCGCACCTTGACGTCGGAGGCCTCCTTCAGCTGGTTGCCCACCGTGTCCGCCCGCAGCGTCACCTCGGCGAAGTCGGTGAACGCCTTCTGGTAGGTCGCCACGGCCAGGCCCAGCAGCAGCGCCAGGACGACCAGGAAGGCCAGTCCCTGCAGCCGCCGACGGACGACCAGTCCCCGCTTGCTCATCTCGCCCTCACCCCGCGATCCGCACGGTCGTCGTGGAGCCCCAGATCGCCAGCGAGAGGAAGAGGTCGATGACCATCACCGCGACGATCGAGAAACGCACGGCCCGGCCCACGGCCAGACCGACACCGGCCGGGCCACCGCCGGCCCGGAAGCCGTAGTAGCAGTGGCTGAGGATGATCACCACCGCGAAGACCAGGACTTTCAGGAACGACCAGAAGATGTCCTGCGGTGGCAGGAACAGGTTGAAGTAGTGGTCGTAGGTGCCGGCCGACTGCCCGTACGCCTGCGTGGTGATCGTCCGGGTCGCGAAGTAGCTGCTCAGCAGGCCCAGCACGTAGAGCGGGACGACGGCGATGAAGCCGGCGACGATGCGCGTGGTCACCAGGAACGGCAGGGACGGCACGCCCATCACCTCGAGGGCGTCGATCTCCTCGTTGATGCGCATCGCGCCGATCTGTGCGGTGAAGCCGCAGCCGACCGTCGCCGAGAGGGCGAGACCGGCGACCAGGGGGGCGATCTCCCGGGTGTTGAAGTACGCCGAGAGGAAGCCGGTGAACGCCGACGTGCCCAGCTGGTCCAGCGCCGCGTAGCCCTGCAGCCCCACCTCGGTGCCGGTGAAGAAGGAGAGGAAGGCGATGACGCCGACGGTGCCGCCGATGACCGCCAGCGCCCCGGAGCCGAAGGTGACCTCCGCCAGCAGCCGGAAGGTCTCCCGCTTGTACCGGCGCAGGGTGCGCGGCACCCAGCCGAGCGCCCGGCCGTAGAAGCTGAGCTGGTCGCCGAGGTCGTCGAGGGTGTCCATCGGACGCCGGTAGACGGTGTTGACCACCTTGCGGGCACCGACCCGGATCCGGTCGGTGGGCGAGAGGAGCGCCATCACGCCCCCTTCGGCGGGACGAGCTGGAAGTACAGCGCCGTCATGACGAAGTTGACCGCGAACAGCAGCAGGAACGTGATGACCACGGACTGGTTCACCGCGTCCCCCACGCCCTTGGGGCCACCGCCGGCGTTCAGCCCCTTGTAGGAGGCGACGATGCCGGCGATCAGCCCGAAGACCAGCGCCTTGAGCTCGCCGGACCAGAAGTCGGCCACCTGCGCGAGCGCGCTGAACGAGGCCAGGTAGGCACCGGGTGTACCGCCCTGGAGCACCACGTTGAAGAAGTAGCCGCCGGCGACGCCGACGACGCTGACCAGGCCGTTGAGGAAGACCGCGACGAGCATCGCGCCGAGGACGCGCGGCACCACGAGGCGCTGGATGGGGCTGATGCCCAGCACTTCCATCGCGTCGATCTCGTCGCGGATCTTGCGGGCGCCCAGGTCGGCGCAGATCGCCGATCCGCCCGCGCCGGCGATCAGGAGCGCGGTCACGATCGGGCTCGCCTCGCGGAGCACCGCCAGCACCGCGGCGGAGCCGGTGAACGACTCCGCGCCGAGCTGGCGGGTGAGCGAGCCGAGCTGCAGCGCGATCACCGCGCCGAACGGGATCGCGACCAGCGCCGTCGGCAGGATCGTGACGCTGGCGATGAACCAGGTCTGCTGGATGAACTCACGGACCTGGAAGGGGCGCTTGGGCAGCGCCCGGATCACGTCCAGGGCGAAGGCGAAGAGCTTCCCGCTGGCGGCGACGGGGCGCGTCGGCGAGTACTTGCCGTCGAGGAGGCCCGGCGCCTTCGGCTTGTCGGTAGCGGTCACCCCTCACCGCCCGACCGGGGCAGCACGGCCGTGGCGGTGGAGCCGCCGGCAGCGGCGTCGGCCTCCGGCGCCCAGTGCCGGCCACCGGAGCCCCGGGTCGGGGTGAAGGCACCCGCGTCGGCCTGCGCCAGCAGGTCCTCGGGCAGCGAGGCGCGGATCGCCTCGGCGGTGTCGGGGTCGAACTCGTGCAGCATCCGCGCGACCCGCTCCTGGCGGCGGCGGACGGCCTTGCGCTCGGGCAGGCCGGGCGAGGGCTCGAGCTGCGGCGGGACGGCGTCGCCACCGGAGGCACCCTTGGGGCCCACGCCGTTGTGGGCGTCGCCGCCGCGGGCCTCCAGGGCGGCCATCTCGGCCTCCACCTGGGCGACGTCCTTCTCCTCGCTCATCCCGATCGGGCCCTCGCGGCGACCGTTGAGGAACTGCCGGACGACCGGCTCCTGCGAGGTCAGCAGCTGCTCGCGCGGCCCGAACATCGCCAGGTGCCGACGGAAGAGCAGGCCGAGGTTGTCGGGCACCGTGCGGGCCGTGCCGATGTCGTGCGTGACGATCAGGAAGGTGGCGTCGATCTGGGCGTTCAGGTCGACGATGAGCTGGTTGAGGTAGGCGACGCGGACGGGGTCCAGGCCGGAGTCCGGCTCGTCGAAGAGGATGACCTCGGGGTCGAGCACCAGTGCGCGCGCCAGGCCGGCGCGCTTGCGCATACCGCCGGAGATCTCGCCGGGCAGCTTGCCCTCGGCGCCCTGGAGACCGACCATCTCCATCTTCTCCAGGACGATGTTGCGGATGTCGTTCTCGCTCTTCTTCGTGTGCTCGCGCAGCGGGAAGGCGATGTTGTCGTAGAGGTTCATCGACCCGAAGAGCGCGCCGTCCTGGAAGAGGACGCCGAACAGCCGGCGGACGTCGTACAGCTTGTGCTCGCTGCAGGTCACGATGTCGGTGTCGCTGATGATGATCGAGCCCTTCTCGGGCTTCAGCAGACCGACCAGGGACTTCAGGAACACCGACTTGCCGGTGCCCGAGGGGCCCAGCAGCACCGAGATCTCCCCCGGGGGCAACGTCAGCGTGACGTCGCTCCAGATGTTCTGGCTACCGAACGACTTGGTCAGCCCCGAGACCTCGACTGCGACGCCCACGTGTCTCCCGCCTCCCGTTCCGGCTCAGCTGCCGGTCCCCACCCCGCCGCAGTGGCAGGCCCCGGCAGTGTGCGGCAACCCGGGGATCTCCGCATCCGGAGGTCCGGGTGGTCCGCACCACTACCGGTCAGTAACGAACGTGTGGAGGCAAGGTTACGTGTGTCACGCGGTTTGGGTGACCCCGATCTCGTCTCCGGGTTGCAAACCACCCCGACACGCGACAGGGACCGCCCTCCGTGACGGAGGACGGTCCCTGAGCGAGGTGGTGCACTGCCCGGCGGCCTAAGCCGCCGGGCAGGGGGTCACTTGACGGTGACGGTGGCGCCGGCGCCCTCGAGAGCGGCCTTGGCCTTCTCGGCAGCGTCCTTGGCGACCTTCTCCAGGATCGGCTTCGGCGCGTTGTCGACCAGGTCCTTGGCCTCCTTGAGGCCGAGCGAGGTCAGGCCGCGCACCTCCTTGATGACCTGGATCTTCTTGTCGCCGGCAGCCTCGAGGATGACGTCGAACTCGTCCTGCTCCTCGGCGGCGGCAGCGCCACCGTCGCCGCCACCGGCGGCCGGGGCGGCCGCGACGGCGACGGGGGCAGCCGCGGTGACCTCGAAGGTCTCCTCGAACTGCTTCACGAAGTCGGACAGCTCGAGGAGGGTCATCTCCTTGAACGCGTCGAGCAGCTCGGCGCTGGAAAGCTTGGCCATGGTGTCTCCTTCTGGATCAGGCGTCGCTGGCCGCGTCGGCGGCAGCGTCGGTCGTGTCGGGGGTGGTGTCAGCAGCAGCGGTGTCGGCGGCCGGAGCCTCGGCGGCCGGTGCGTCGGCCGCCTTCTTCTCCTGCAGCGCGGCAGCCAGGCGGGCGACCTGCGACAGCGGGGCCTGGAACAGCCCGGCAGCCTTGGTCAGGTTGCCCTTCATCGCGCCGGCGAGCTTGGCGAGGAGCACCTCACGGCTCTCGACGTCGGCGAGGCGGGTGACCTCGGCGGCGTCGACGGTGCGGCCCTCGACCACGCCACCCTTGACGACGAGCAGCGGGTTGGCGCGCGCGAAGTCACGGATGGCCTTGGCCGCGTTCACCGGGTCGCCCTCGATGAAGGCGATCGCGGTGGGGCCGTTGAGCAGCGGGGCGAGGTCGGAGAAACCGACCGAGTCCGCCGCCCGCTTCGTCAGGGTGTTCTTGACGACGGCGTAGCTGCTGCCCTCACCGAGGGAACGGCGGAGCTGGGTCAGCTGCGCCACGGTCAGCCCGCGGTACTCGGTGAGCACCGCCGCACTCGAGTTCTGGAACCGCTCGGTGATCTCGTCGATCACCGCGGCCTTCGCCTGCGTGGGCATGGGCCTCCTCTCGTCTGTCGGGCGACCACTGGACGCTGCACGACGACGGGCGATCGAGGCCCCGGAGACGGAGAACGCCCCGGCGCAGGGCGCACGGGGCGACAGGCGGGCGCGGAGAAGCGCCCGGCGATCGAACCGTCCTCCTGCGCGGGTCGTCCGCAGTCTGCGGACCTTCGATCGCACGCGGACGTGCGACGACCAGCGGTCTTGGGGGGAACGACGCCAAGAGTACGCGATCCACCGGCGGAGGCGGTAGCCGGTCCCCCGGTGACCACCCGGACGGGCGGCGGGACGACGGAGGCCCCGCCGCGCTGGTGCGCGACGGGGCCTCCGTGGAGCCCCTGGACGGGGCCTGCTGTCAGGCGGTGGGCTCGTCCACCGTCAGGTTGCGGGTGCGGTTCGGGTCGACCGGGATGCCCGGGCCCATCGTCGTGGAGACGGTGACCTTCTTCAGGTACCGGCCCTTGGCGGCGGCGGGCTTGGCGCGCAGCACCTCGTCGAGCGCGGCGGCGTAGTTCTCCACCAGCTTCGTCTCGTCGAAGGAGGTCTTGCCGATGACCAGGTGCAGGTTGGCCTGCTTGTCGACGCGGAAGTTGATCTTCCCGCCCTTGATGTCGTTGACGGCCTTGGTGACGTCGGGGGTCACGGTGCCGGTCTTCGGGTTCGGCATCAGGCCGCGGGGGCCGAGGATGCGGGCGATGCGACCGACCTTGGCCATCTGGTCCGGCGTCGCGATCGCGGCGTCGAAGTCCAGGAAGCCGCCCTGGATGCGCTCGATCAGGTCGTCGGAGCCCACGACGTCGGCGCCGGCGGCCTCGGCCTCGGCGGCCTTGTCACCGGTCGCGAACACGATGACGCGGGCGGTCTTGCCGGTGCCGTGGGGCAGGTTGACCGTGCCGCGGACCATCTGGTCGGCCTTGCGCGGGTCGACGCCCAGGCGCATGGCGACCTCGACGGTGGCGTCGTAGGAGGTCGTCGACGTCTCCTTGGCCAGGGTGGCGGCCTGGAGCGGGCTGTACAGGTTGTCGCGGTCGACCTTCTCGGCCGCGGCGCGGAACTTCTTGCCGTGCTTCGCCATGGTGGTGTCCTTCCGGGGGCCCGGTCCTTCACGGACAGGACCCCGGTCACGTGGTGAACGGGCCTGGCGAGGCCCTCCCACTGGTACTGGTGGAGCGAGTGTCAGACGACGGTGATGCCCATCGACCGGGCGGTGCCGGCGATGATCTTCTCGGCCTGGTCGATGTCGTTGGCGTTGAGGTCGGCCATCTTGGTGGTGGCGATCTCGCGGACCTGGTCACGGGTGACCGTGGCGACCTTGGTCTTGTGCGGCTCGCCCGACCCCTTCTCGACACCGGCGGCCTTGAGCAGCATGCGCGCCGCCGGCGGGGTCTTGGTGATGAAGGTGAAGGACCGGTCCTCGAAGACCGAGATCTCGACCGGGACCACGTCGCCACGCTGCGACTCGGTGGCCGCGTTGTAGGCCTTGCAGAACTCCATGATGTTGACGCCGTGCTGGCCGAGCGCCGGACCCACGGGCGGCGCGGGGGTGGCCGCACCGGCCTTGATCTGGAGCTTGATGACCGCGGTCAACCGCTTCCTGGGGGGCATGACTTCCTTCTATCTCTGGTGGATCAGCTGGTGCACGGAGCGCCGTCGAGCGCTCAGATCTTGCTGACCTGGTTGAACGACAGCTCGACGGGCGTCTCGCGGCCGAAGATGGAGACCAGCACCTGCAGCTTCTGCTGCTCGGCGTTGATCTCGTTGATGGTGGCGGGCAGCGTCGCGAACGGGCCGTCCATGACGGTGACCGACTCGCCGACCTCGAAGTCGACGACGGCAGCCGGCGCGGCCGCGGCGGCACCGCCACCGGACGCGGCGGCCTCGGCGGCCCGGGGCGCCTGCGGGGCGGTGGCCGGCACGAGGATCTTCACGACCTCGTCGATCGTGAGCGGCGAGGGCTTGGAGGTCGCGCCGACGAAGCCGGTGACACCGGGGGTGTTGCGGACCGCGCCCCACGACTCGTCGTTGAGCTCCATGCGGACCAGCAGGTAGCCGGGCAGCACCTTGCGGTTGACCTGCGAGCGCTTGCCGTTCTTGATCTCGGTGACCTCCTCGGTGGGCACCTCGATCTGGTAGATGTAGTCCTCCACGTCGAGGGACTGGATGCGCGCCTCGAGGTTGGTCTTCACCTTGTTCTCGTAGCCGGCGTACGAGTGGACGACGTACCAGTCGCCGGGAGCGATCCGCAGCGCCTTCTTCATCGCCTCGGCCGGGTCCTCGTCCTCCTCCACCGCGACGTCGGAGTCGGCGGCCGGGGCGGCCAGCGGGTCGCTCGCCAGGCTGGCGGGGTCGCCGTCCTCGACCTCCGGGGTCACGTCGGCGACCTCGGTGCCGGTCTGCAGGTCGGCGGTCTCGGTGGACCCCTCGGCCGCACCGGTCTCGCCGACACCGGTCTCGACGTCGGCGGAGCCGCGCACGTCGAAGCGGGCGTCGTCCAGGTCGGTGCCTTCGACCGCGTTGTCGGTCTCGAAGGGCTCGCGGGGGTCGGTCACAGGGATCTCTTCCTTGTCAGGGGGCGGAGCGGCACGGTGGGCGGAGGTCAGCCGAAGACGGCGATCACGCCCCGTGCGAAGAGCAGGTCCAGCCCGGCCACCAGGGCGACGATGAAGGTCACGAAGACGATGACGACCGTGGTGTAGGTGATGAGCTCGCGCCGGCCCGGCCAGATGACCTTGCGCAGCTCGGCCACGACCTCGCGGAGGAACCGCAGGATCGACCGCCGCGGGCGCATCTCCTGGGCCCGGGCGCGCTCGGCGGCGGCACGCGAGCGGGTGCCGGTGCCCTCGCGGGCAGGGGTCGAGGCGCTGCGCGCGGCCCGGCGGGTGCGGGCGGCCGGCTCGTCGTCCTCGTCCTCGGCGTCCGCGGTGATCCGGCCACGCCGGCCGCGCTGGCCGGACCGGGGGGCCACGACCTTGCCCTCCTCGGACTCCGCGTCGCCGGCGACCTCGTCCTCGGCCGCCTCGAGGGCCTCGGCGTCGTCGACGCCCGGCGCCTCGCGGTCGAGCTGCTCGTCGGTGAGCTCGGCGTCGGAGGCGGCGCGCGCGTCGTCCTCGCGGCCCGGCTTCTCGTCGCTCACTGCGCCTCGCTCGCCTCGTGGTGGTGGCCGCTCGCACGAGGGCCGTCGGTCGGTGGTGCCGGTGTCGTGCTGGTCGTGCTCGTCGCCGGCGGACCGGCGGCACGGGCAGGGGTGACAGGACTTGAACCTGCAGCCTGCGGTTTTGGAGACCGCTGCTCTGCCAATTGAGCTACACCCCTGTGCCCTGGGAAGGGCCCCGGGACGGTCGCCTCGCCGCAGCCACGCCCCGACCTCCGAGGAGATCCGGGGCACGCCGGTGGCGGGGTCAACTGCCCCAGGCCAGCAAGTGTACGGGACCGCCCGGGTGCGCAGCCAACGTCCCACCGACCCGCTCCCCTCCCGGTGGGGCGACCGCCCCGCTGACCGGCGGCACGGCCGGGGCCACGGCCTTTGACACGATGAGGCCATGACCGCCCCGGAGCCCGCCGCCCCCTCGTCCGGGCTGCCGCCCGCCGCGCGCCGCGTCTCCCGCCGCATCGGCGCGATCGCGGAGTCCGCGACGCTGGCCGTCGACGCGAAGGCGAAGGCGCTCAAGGCCGCCGGCAAGCCGGTGATCGGCTTCGGTGCCGGCGAGCCGGACTTCCCGACGCCGGACTACGTCGTCGAGGCCGCCATCACCGCCGCCCGCACCCCGGCGATGCACCGCTACACCCCCGCCGGTGGGCTGCCGGCCCTCAAGGAGGCCATCGTCGCGAAGACCGCCCGCGACTCGGGGCTGCAGCTGACCCCCGCGCAGGTGCTGGTCACCAACGGCGGCAAGCAGGCCGTGTACGAGGCGTTCGCGACGATGCTGGACCCGGGCGACGAGGTGCTGGTGCCCGCGCCGTACTGGACCACCTACCCCGAGGCGATCCGGCTGGCCGGCGGCGTCCCCGTGCCGGTCGTGGCCGACGAGCAGAGCGGCTACCTGGTCTCCGCCGCCCAGCTGGAGGCCGCCCGCACCCCGCGCACCAAGGCGCTGCTCTTCTGCTCGCCGTCCAACCCCACCGGGGCGGTGCACCCCCCGGAGCAGGTCGAGGAGATCGGCCGCTGGGCGCTGGAGGCCGGCCTGTGGGTGCTGACCGACGAGATCTACGAGCACCTCACCTACGGGGGCGTCACCGCGCCGTCGCTGCCAGTCCTCGTCCCCGAGCTGGCCGACCGCTGCGTGGTCGTCAGCGGGGTCGCCAAGACCTACGCGATGACCGGCTGGCGGGTGGGCTGGATCGCCGGGCCGGCCGACGTGGTGAAGGCCGCCACCAACCTGCAGTCGCACGCGACGTCCAACGTCGCCAACGTCTCGCAGGCCGCCGCGATCGCGGCGCTCACCGGTGACCTGTCGGCCGTCGCCACCATGCGCGAGGCCTTCGACCGCCGGCGCCGGACCATCGTGCAGATGCTGCGGGAGATCCCCGGGATCGCCTGCCCCGAGCCCCAGGGCGCCTTCTACGTCTACCCCTCGGTGAAGGGCCTGCTGGGCCGGCCGATCGGCGGTCGCACCGCGGCGACCAGCGCCGAGCTCGCGGAGCTGGTCCTGGAGCAGGCCGAGGTCGCCGTCGTCCCCGGCGAGGCGTTCGGCACGCCGGGCTACATCCGGATGTCCTACGCCCTGGGCGACGACGACCTCGTCGAGGGCGTCACCCGCATGCAGCGGCTCCTCGGCTCGGCCGAGTAGCTCAGCCGGGGAGGTCGTCCTCGTCCAGCGCCCCGGCATCGACGAGGACGGCGACCGCGGCGGGCAGGTCGGCCAGGGCGGCACCGACGTCCGCCGGGGTCGCGATCGACCAGGCGGTGGCGTCGACGTAGCAGCGGACCGCGGCGTCGAACGCCTCCGCCCCCGCCGCCTCCCGGGCGGCCAGCAGCGCCGCCCCGCCCTTGCCGTACACGGTGCTCACGTACGGGCGGTCGCCGGTGAACTCGTCCATGGCGCCGCCGACGTCGCCCTCGCGGGCCAGGGCGGACTCCACCGAGGACGCCGGCGGCGGGTCGGTCATGGACTCCGCCCAGGTGGCGAACGCCTCGTCCAGCCACGGGTCGCGGAACTGCGAGTTGCCGACCATCCCGTAGAACCACATGTGGGCGACCTCGTGCACGAGCACCTCGCGGCTCGGCGTGGCCTGCAGGATCATGCCGGGGTACTCGATCCCGCCCCCGTAGTCCGGGAGCAGCGCGACGCTGAGCGTCCCGTAGGGGAACGGCCCCAGGAACGCCTCCAGCTCGGCGATCGCCGCCATCGTGTCCTCCAGCAGCTCCCCCGGCTCGAGGTCGCCGCCGACCAGGGCGCCGGCGCGGACGAGCACCCCGCCCGGCGTCTCCTGCTCGGCGGTTCCGAAGAGCCCGGCGGCGACGGCGACGTCCCGGGCGACCGGCTCGGTCGCCCGCCAGGTCCGCCGCCCGTCGCGCGGGTCGGACGGGCGGGCCCGCGCGCCGGTCATGAGCACGGTCAGCTGCTCAGGCGCGGAGACGGTGATCTCGGTGTCCGCGGCCGGGCTGCTCGCCGTCTCCCCCGTCAGGCCGACGAAGGGGTCCCGGGCCCAGCCGGTCCCGGGCTCCCAGGCCAGCAGCGGGGCGCCGCTGGCCCACCAGGTGACGCCGTCGGCGACGCCGAACCGCTCGAAGCCGCCCTCGCCGATGGTGAGCGTGAAGTCCAGGCGCACCTCGGTGGCCTCCCCGGCCTCCAGCTCGGCGTCGAGCCGGACGACGTAGAGGCCGCCGGGCCCGCTGCCACCCGCCGCCTCGTAGCCGCCCTCCTCGACGTCGTCGCCGCGGACGCCGTCCACGACCAGGCGGTTGCCGGCGGGGGCCGACTCCGGGGCGTTGGGCACCAGCCGGAACACCAGCTCGTCCGTGGGCAGGTCCGGGGTGAAGACGACGGTCTCGCTGCCGGTGACCGTGCGCAGGTCGTCGGCCAGCCGGAAGTCGTAGGAGACCGTGGGCCGGTCCGGGTCCGGTTCGGCCCGCTCCGCGGGGCAGGCGCCCGGGTCGGCGCTCTCCTCCCCGGTCTCCGGCGCCGCCGAGCCGGCGGTGGGGCGCCCCTCGGCGAAGGACGTGCAGCCGGTGAGCAGGAGCGCGCCGAGCAGCGCCCCCACCGACCGGCGGGCGGTCACGGGAGCCGAACGACCGCGCGGGCGAGGGAGAGGACCTTCTCGCCGTCGCTGGTGACGGTGAGGTCGACCCGCGCGCGGCCGTCGTCCAGCAGCGCCGCGACCTTGCCGCGCACGGTGACCTCGGCGCCCTCGTCGTCGTCGGGGACGACCACCGGGCGGCCGAAGCGGACCTGGAACTCCACGAGCGCCGACGGGTCACCGGTCCAGGCGGTCACCGCCCGGCCGGCCAGCGCCATGGTGAACATGCCGTGGGCGATGACGCCGGGCAGCCCCACCTCGCGGGCCGTCCGGTCGCTCCAGTGGATCGGGTTGAGGTCACCGGAGGCACCGGCGTAGCGGACCAGGTCCGCACGGGTGACGCGCAGGACCTGCTCCGGCAGCTCGGTGCCCACCTCGACGGTCATGCGCCCCTCGCCACGAGCATCGACGCCGTCGTGCAGACGGCCTCCCCGTCCTCGGCGGCCAGCTCCACCCGGGCGGTCAGCAGGTCGTTGCCCGCGACGCTGCGGGCGGCGTCGATGGTCGTCGTGGCGACCAGCCGGTCACCGGCCCGGATCGGGCGGTGGTGGGTGAACCTCTGCTCGCCGTGCACCACGCGGCTGTAGTCCAGGCCGACCTCCGGGTCGCCCAGCACCACGAAGGCGGCCTCCAGGCTCACCACGATGGCGAAGGTGGGCGGCGCGATGACGTCGGGGTGGCCGGCCGCGCGGGCGGCGTCGACGTCGAAGTGCACCGGGTCCTGCGCGCCGACGGCCGTCGCGAACTCCGCGATCTTGGCGCGGCCCACCTCGTAGACGGCAGAGGGCGGGTAGCTGCGCCCGACCAGTTCCCGGTCCAGCGCCATGCTCCCGCCCTCGCTCAGCTGCCGGAGACCGTCAGCGGGTCTCGCGGTGCAGCGTGTGCTTGCGCTCGCGCGGGCAGTACTTCATCAGCTCGAGACGGTCGGGGTCGTTCCGACGGTTCTTGCGGGTGATGTAGTTGCGGTTCTTGCACTCCTGGCAGGCCAGGGTGATCTTCGGACGGACATCGGTGGCTGCCACGGGGCGCTCCTAGCCTTGTAGTGCAGGCCCCGGGGCCGGGACCTGGTACTGCCTGCGCCGGTCGGTGCCGACACGACGACGGACCCCGGGGTGCGGGGTCCGTCGGGAGTAGCGGTGACCGGACTTGAACCGGTGACACAGCGATTATGAGCCGCTTGCTCTACCAGGCTGAGCTACACCGCCGGGATGACCGTGCGGCCCGGTCTCGCGACAGGACCGGCTGGTCAGCTTACTGCCAGAGCCCCTTTACGGAATCGAACCGTAGACCTTCTCCTTACCATGGAGACGCTCTGCCGACTGAGCTAAAGGGGCGTGCTCGGAGCCGTCGAAGACTGTACCTGGCCGTGCTGGCCGGGTCTGCGCCGGGGCGCAGGTCCCCTCCGAACCGTGCGTGGAGAACTGTAACAGCCGCCCTGGAGGACCCCGTCCGGAGGCTCGCCGGGCCGTGCCGGACGGGTCGCCGTCAGGTCCGGACGAACAGCCGGCGGTGCGGGGCGCCCGGCGTGGCGGAGCGCACGCCGGCCCGCGCGAGCAGCCACCTCTCCAGCCGGTCCTCGGGCAGCGGGCGGCTGATCAGGAAGCCCTGCAGCTTGTCGCAGCCCATCGTGGCCAGCTGGTTGCGGGTCATCTCGTCCTCGACGCCCTCGGCGACCACGCACAGCCCCAGGTTGTGGGCCAGCTCGATGATCGAGCGCGCGATGAAGGACTCCCCCTGGCTGGTCGCCATCGTCAGCACGAAGGACTTGTCGATCTTCAGCTCGTCGATGGGCAGCTGGCGCAGCTGCGACAGGGACGAGTAGCCGGTGCCGAAGTCGTCCATGGACAGCCGCAGCCCGAGGTCGTGCAGGTCGTCCAGCACCGAGCTCTCCCGCACGGCGTCGTCGACGACGCTGCTCTCGGTGAGCTCGAGGATGAGCAGCTCCCCCGGCACCTCGTGGCGCTGCAGCGCGCCGCGGATGCGCTCGACCAGGTCAGGCTCGGCCAGGGAGCGCGCCGACACGTTCACCGCGACCGACAGGGCGATGCCCTGGTCCAGCCAGCGGCGGCACCGGGCCAGCGCCAGGTCGAGGACGTGGTCGGTCACCAGGCCGATCCGGCCGATCTGCTCGGCGAGGCCGATGACCTCCTCCGGCGGGACGTTGCCGTAGCGCGGGTGGACCCACCGGATGAGCGTCTCCACGGAGACGATGTCGTTGGTCTGGGCGTCGATGACCGGCTGGAAGACCACGCTGATCTGCCCGTCGGCCATCGCCTGCTCCAGCTCGGAGGCCAGCTGCAGCCGCCGGAGGCTCTGCTGGTCCAGGACGGGGTGGTAGCTGGCCACCCCGCCGGAGGACTCGGCGGCGAGCAGGGCGACGTCGGCCCGCTGCATGAGGATGCCGGAGTCCGTGCCGTGGACCGGCGCCGCGACGACGCCGATGGTCAGCGAGACCTCGAGGTCGAGCCCGGCGACGCGCACCCGCGTCGCGGCGGCCTCGCGCAGCCGCCGCGCGGCCTGCTCGGTGGCCGCCAGCGAGAGCCCCGGGAGGAGGACGGCGAACTGCTCGCGCTCCATGCGGGCCAGCAGGGCGGTGGGCGGCGCGTGCTCGCGCAGCAGCCCGGCGATGACCAGCAGGAGCTCGTCGCTCGCCGCGTGGCCGAGGGTGTCGGTCACGTCGGCGTAGGTGCCGAGGGAGGCCAGGATCAGCCCGGCCCGGGCACCCGCCGCGCCACCGGCCAGCAGCTGGTCGATCTCGGCGGAGAGCCGCTGCCGGTTGGGCAGGCCGGTCAGCCGGTCGTGGTCGGCGTCGTACCGGATGCGGGTCAGCAGCTGCTGCTGGCGGATCGCGGCGTTGACGTGGGTGAGCATCGAGTCCAGGGCGCCGCGCTCGCTGCTGCTGAAGGAGACCAGGTCGCTGCGCCGGTCGCACACCTCGAGGTAGCCGGGCTCCCCGGCCGCCGTCGTGACCGGCGCACCCAGCAGGTCGGAGACCCCGCGTCGGGCGAGGGCGGCGCGCTCGGCCGCACCGGCGCGGGCCGCCGTCACGTGGACGACGCCGTCGGTGGAGGCCACGGCCCGCCGGCGGAGCAGGTCGTCGGGGTCCCCGGGGCCGTCGTACCAGTCGGCCCCGTCCTCCGTGGCGACGACGAGCCGCGGGCCCTCGTCCAGGTAGGGCGGCAGCCAGAGGGCCACGCGCTCGGCGTTGAGCAGCTCGCGCACGGCCTGGACGATCTGGTGGGTGCCGGCCTCGTCGGGCTGCACCTCCTCGACCCGCCGCGCGAACGCGTAGACCTGCTCGAGCGACTGGCTCTCCCGCGTGACCCCCGCGAACCGGCGGTGGAGGAGGACGACCGCCGCGGCGAGCGGCGTCATGATCAGCCACGCCCAGACGGTGGTGTGCAGCAGCAGCAGGATGGCCAGGCCGATCAGCGCGGCCACCGGCCCGACCACGACCAGGGGCACCAGGATCCCGGCCCACAGGGCGCGTCCCGGGTAGCCCTGCGCCATGGTGATGGCGCCGCCGACGAGGCCGGCGGAGACGACGTTGGCCGCGAACACGGCGGCCAGGCAGGACAGCCACGTCACCGGGTCGGTGATCCCACCGGTGGGCAGCAGCCCGAGGACGGCCACGGCGACGCCGGCCTCGAGGACGGCCACGGCCGCGTTGAAGACGACCTTCGGCGCCGGGAGCCGCTGCGCCGTGAGGACCAGCGCGACCGCGACCGCGCGGGTCACGGCCGTCCAGGCGCCGCCGACCTCCAGCAGGGCGAGCACGAACGCCAGCTCGCTCGCGGAGCTGTGGAAGCTCTGCCGCCGGAACTCGACGTGCACGGTGAGGCGCTCGGCGACCACCGCGATGCCGAAGACGGCGACGAGCACCGGCACGTCCACCCGCCAGGGCCCGGCGAGGAAGACCGCCACCCCGACCGGCACGCCGACGGCGAGCCCGAGCAGCGCCACGAGCCAGGGGCTGCGCGGTGCGCGACCGTCTCCTGGCTCGCGGACCTGCTGCTCAGCGGCCTGCACATGGACTCCCCGGGTGGTCGGGCGGGCGAAGGCTAGCAGCGAAACCAGCCGGCGCGACGCGTTCGGACCCGCGGATGGATCCGATCAGAAGCATCCTCGGCACCTCGGAGGCCGGACATGAGTCGGGGCAGCCGTTCCGCAGAACGACTGCCCCGCACGGGTGAACCGCAGGACCGGGCTGGTCAGCCCGCCTGGCGGGTCCACCTGAAGCCACGCGTCCACCGGAACCCGCGACCCGACTGACCCTCACGCTGCATGGTGTTCATGGCGACTCCCTCTGGGCACGAAAGAAAGGCTGGCTGCGGCAGCCATCCACGCGCGGGGGCAGAGCGTCGTCGAATACGGACCGCGCGGGAGACAATGCTTCCCGTGACCGGCGGCCACAAGCATGTCCGTGACGACACGCCGGGCGTCTACGTCATGTCGTGACCTTCCGCCACTCGGGCCGCACGAACAGTGAGTCCGCGGCCGTTTCGCGACGCCTGGAGGACCGCCCGCCGGCACCGCCCGCGGCCGCCGTCGTCCACAGGGGCCGACCGCACGTCACGGGACCGGGTGACCGCTCGTCCACAATGTCCACAGATCGTGTCCACAGGTGGTGGATAACCGGAGGGGCCTGCCTACGCTCCCCCGCGTGCGCTGGCCGACCGACGACCCGGAACGCGGCTCGACGCTGCCGTTCGTCCTGGTCTGCTGGCTCGTCGCCGCGCTGATGTGCTTCGGCGGCATCGCCGCCTCCGACGCCTTCCTGGAGCAGCAGGAGGTCCAGTCGGTCTGCGACGGCGCCGCGCTCGCCGCGGCGAACCAGGCCGACGAGGCGGCCGTCTACGCCCACGGGGTGGGGACCGAGCTGCCGCTCACCCGGGCCGCCGCCCAGGCCGCCGTCGCCGACCAGCTCGCCGACGGCGGCGTGCAGCTGGACAGCTGGTCGGCGGAGACCGACGGCGCCGAGGTCACCGTGCGCTGCACGCGGTACGTCGCGATCGCCTTCGACTGGCTCTTCCTCGGCGGGGAGCCGCTGGAGCGCACCGCCGTCGCGAGCGCGCGGGCCCCGACCCTGCCCTGACCGGCGGGGGCAACGCGCGGTGCGGAGAAGGTGACGGCCCCCGACCTGCAGGTCGGGGGCCGCCGTACCGAACGTGGCGGGTGAAGGATTCGAACCTTCGAAGGCTAAGCCGACGGATTTACAGTCCGCTCCCATTGGCCACTCGGGCAACCCGCCCTGCGGTGCGTGCTGCTCGGTACGCGGGAGAGACTACAAGACGCGGGGTACCGGCGGTGACGGGTCCCCGTGACGAGTCCCGGTGGCGGAACCGCCCCCACGGAGAGGAAGACATGGCCGACGCATCGTTCGACGTCGTGAGCAAGGTGGACCGCCAGGAGGTGGACAACGCCCTGAACCAGGCCGGCAAGGAGCTGTCGCAGCGGTTCGACTTCCGCGGCACCAACGCCACCATCGCCTGGGCCGGCGAGGACGGGGTCACCCTGCAGGCCGACACCGAGGAGCGCGTCTCGGCCGCGCTCGAGGTGTTCAAGGAGAAGCTCATCAAGCGGGGCATCTCGCTCAAGGTGCTCGACGCCGGTGAGCCGCAGGCCTCGGGCAAGAGCTACAAGATCGGCGCCACGATCAAGCAGGGCATCGAGTCCGACGTCGCCAAGAAGATCGCCAAGCTCATCCGCGACGAGGGCCCCAAGGGCGTCCAGGCGCAGATCCAGGGCGACCAGCTGCGGGTGAGCGGCAAGAAGCGCGACGACCTCCAGGCGGTCCAGCAGCTGCTCCGCGGTGCCGACCTCGACGTCGCCCTGCAGTTCGACAACTACCGCTGACCTGGCGGAGCCGGCCCGGCCGCAGGGGGCGGCCGGGCCCTCCTACCGCTCGCGGGCCATCTGCTCCAGCCGGGCGATCCGGTCGGCCATCGGGGGGTGGGTGGCGAACATCGACGCCATCCCCCGACCGCGGAACGGGTTGGCGATCATCAGGTGGCTCTGCGTCACCAGGCGCTCCTCCTGCGGGAGCGGCCGCACCGCCGTGCCGCGCTCGATGACGCGCAGGGCGTCGGCGAGCGCCAGCGGGTCCTGGGAGAGCTCGGCACCGGAGGCGTCGGCCTGGTACTCGCGGCTGCGGCTGACCGCCATCTGCACCAGCCCCGCCGCGAGGGGGCCGAGCAGCATCAGCAGCAGGCCCCCGAGGGCGTTGCCGCCACCGCGGTCCTCGTCGGAGCGGCCCCCGAACAGCGACGCGAACATCGCCATGTGCGCCAGGTAGGTGATCACCGTGGCCATCGCGCCGGCCACCGAGCTGATCAGGATGTCGCGGTTGTAGACGTGCGAGAGCTCGTGGGCCAGCACCGCCCGCAGCTGCCGCCGGTCGAGCAGCTCGAGGATGCCCTGGGTCACGCACACCGCGGCATTGCGCGGGTTCCGCCCGGTCGCGAAGGCGTTGGGCTGGTCGGTCGGGCTGACGTAGAGCCGGGGCATCGGCTGGCGGGCCGACGTCGCCAGCTCGCGGACCATCGCGTAGAGCTGGGGCGCCTGCGTCTCGGTCACCGGGAAGGCCCGCATGGACCGCAGGGCCAGCTTGTCGGAGTTGAAGTAGGCGTAGCCGTTCATGCCGAGCGCGAGGACGAGGGCGATGAACAGCCCACCGCGCCCGCCGATGAGCGCCCCGGCCATGAGGATCAGACCGCCCATGAGCCCCAGGAGCAGGGCGGTCTTCAGTCCGTTGTTCCAGCGCTGCACGTCCGGTCCAACGCCGTCGGCCGACCGCCCGTTCCCCGCCGCCGGCCCACCCGTCACCCGGCGGAATGAGATAAGGGCTGCCTTGGTTGGCACCCCTGGACGCGGTGGGATCCTCGCCGCTGCACAGCGTGTCCGGTTGCACATCCCGGGCGCGGACACACGCACGTAACCTCGCCCGGTGGAGGTAGACCCCCTGATGACTGGCACCAACCCGACCGTCGCGCCGTCGGAGTCGAACGGCGCCCTGGCCACCACGGTGCCCAGCTCCGCCCCCGGCGGGCTCGTCAAGAGCGTCGTGGCGCTCGACCGCGTGGTCATCCGCCTCGCCGGCGACTCCGGCGACGGCATGCAGCTCACGGGCAACCGGTTCACCAGCGAGACGGCGTCCTTCGGCAACGACCTGAAGACGCTGCCGAACTTCCCCGCCGAGATCCGGGCGCCGACGGGGACCCTGCCGGGCGTCAGCTCCTTCCAGCTCCAGTTCGCCGACCACGACGTGATGACCCCGGGCGACGCGCCCGACGTCCTGGTCGCCATGAACCCGGCCGCGCTCAAGGCCAACCTCGCCGAGCTGCCCGGCGGCGGCCTGCTCATCCTGGACTCCGACGAGTTCACCCCGCGCAACCTGGCCAAGGTCGGGTACGCGACGAACCCGATCGAGGACGGTTCGCTCGAGGGCTGGCAGACCGTCAGCGTGCCGCTGACCTCCATGACGCTCGAGGCGCTCAAGGACTCCGGCCTCGGCAAGAAGGAGGCCGAGCGCAGCAAGAACATGTTCACGCTCGGCCTGCTGAGCTGGATGTACCACCGGCCCACCGAGGGCACGATCCGCTTCCTGGAGCGCCAGTTCCGCCGCAAGCCCGAGATCGCGGCGGCCAACATCGCCGCGTTCCGCGCGGGCTACAACTACGGCGACACCACCGAGGCGTTCGCCGTCTCCTACGAGATCAAGCCGGCCCCGATGAAGCCGGGCCGCTACCGCAACATCTCCGGGAACCAGGCCCTGGCCCTCGGGCTGGTGGCGGCCGGGCAGCGCTCGGGCCTGCCGATCTTCCTGGGCGCGTACCCGATCACGCCTGCGTCGGACATCCTCCACGAGATGTCGCGCCACAAGGCCTTCGGCGTGCGGACCTTCCAGGCCGAGGACGAGATCGCCGGCATCGCCGCGGCGATCGGTGCCTCCTTCGGCGGGGCGCTCGGCATCACGACCACGTCCGGGCCCGGTGTCTCCCTCAAGTCCGAGGCGATGGGGCTGGCGGTGATGACCGAGCTGCCGCTGGTCATCGTCGACGTCCAGCGCGGTGGCCCCTCCACCGGCCTGCCGACCAAGACCGAGCAGTCCGACCTCCTGCAGGCCATGTTCGGCCGCAACGGCGAGGCCCCGATCCCGGTGATCGCCCCGCGGTCGCCCGGTGACTGCTTCGACGCCGCGATCGAGGCGGCGCGGATCGCGCTGGCCTACCGGACCCCGGTCATCCTGCTGTCGGACGGCTACCTGGCCAACGGCGCCGAGCCGTGGGCCATCCCCGCCGTCGACGAGCTGCCCGACCTGACCGGCGACGTCGGCTTCGCCACCGAGCCCAACGGCGAGGACGGCGAGTACCTCCCCTACCTGCGCGACCCGGAGACCCTGGCCCGCGCCTGGGCCATCCCCGGCACCGCGGGGATGCAGCACCGGATCGGCGGGCTGGAGAAGGCCGACCGGACCGGCAACATCTCCTACGACCCGGCCAACCACGACTTCATGACCCGCACCCGGCAGGCGAAGGTCGACGGCATCGCCGCCTCGATCCCGCTCACCGACGTCGAGGACCCGGACGGCCTGGACGGTGAGGGGGCCCGCGTCGCCGTCATCGGCTGGGGCTCCACGTACGGCCCGATCGGCGCCGCCTGCCGGCGGATCCGCAGCTCGGGCCGGAAGGTGGCGCAGATCCACCTGCGGCACATCAACCCGTTCCCGGCCGACCTCGGCGAGGTCCTGGCCCGGTACGACCGGGTGATCTGCCCGGAGATGAACCTGGGGCAGCTCTCGATGCTGCTGCGCGCGAGGTACCTGGTGGACGTGCAGAGCCACACCCAGGTGCGCGGGCTGCCCTTCCGCGCGGCCGAGCTGGCCGCGGTGATCCAGGACGCGATCGACACGGCGCAGCCCACCGCCGTGACCCCCTCCGCAGGGAGCCCAGCTGTGAACGGAGCCCAGCAGTGACCACCGTCGAACTCGGCATGCCGGACGCGCCGACCCCCATCGACGCCGCCATCGCCCGCTCGCTCGAGCAGCACGGCCCCAAGGTGACCGACCTCAAGGGCAAGGACTTCAAGACCGACCAGGAGGTGCGCTGGTGCCCCGGGTGCGGTGACTACGTCATCCTCAACGCGGTCCAGAGCTTCCTGCCCAGCCTCGGCATCGCCCGCGAGGACATGGTCATCGTCTCGGGCATCGGCTGCTCGTCGCGCTTCCCGTACTACATGAACACCTACGGGATGCACTCGATCCACGGCCGCGCCCCGGCGATCGCGACCGGCCTGGCCGCGTCCCGCCCGGACCTGTCGGTGTGGGTCGTGACCGGTGACGGCGACGCGCTGTCCATCGGTGGCAACCACCTGATCCACGCGCTGCGGCGGAACGTCGACATGACGATCCTGCTGTTCAACAACCGGATCTACGGCCTCACCAAGGGCCAGTACTCGCCCACCTCCGAGGTCGGCAAGGTCACCAAGTCCACCCCGATGGGCTCGCTGGACCACCCGTTCAACCCGGTCTCGCTGGCCATCGGCGCCGACGCCACGTTCGTCGGCCGCGCGATGGACTCCGACCGCAAGGGCCTCACCGAGGTGCTGCGGCAGGCGGCGGAGCACAAGGGCACGTCGCTGGTGGAGATCTACCAGAACTGCAACATCTTCAACGACGGCGCGTTCGAGCTGCTCAAGGACCCGGCGACCGGCCCGATGTGGACCATCCCGCTCGAGCACGGCAAGCCGCTCGTGTTCGGTCCCGACGGCGCCTCCTGCGTGGTCCGCGAGGAGTTCGGCGGCCTGCGGATCGCCGAGACCAACCAGGTCGACCCGAGCGAGATCGTCGTCCACGACGCCACCCGCGAGGACCCGTCCTACGCGTTCGCGCTCTCCCGGCTGTCCTCGCAGGACCTCCGGTACACGCCGATGGGCGTGTTCCGGAAGGTCCAGAAGCCCAGCTACGAGGCGATGATGGCCGAGCAGCTCGACGAGGCCCGCCTGCAGGGCCCCGGCGACCTCGGCGCCCTGCTCGCCGGCGGCGACACCTGGACCGTCGACGCCTGACCTCAGGTCACGGCCGCGGGCCCGTCTCCCTCCGGGGAGGCGGGCCCGCGGCCGTTCCGGGCGAGCACCGCGGTGACGACGGCGAGCGCCCCGCGCAGCGCCTCCCGGTCGGGGGCGGCGAAGCCGAGGACGAGCCCCGCCCGCCCGGCGGGGTCCGGGCCGGCGCCGTGGTGGCGGGCCAGACCGTCCAGGGCCCGGGTGACCAGCCAGCCGATGACGACGACCAGGTGCAGCACGAACAGCCACAGCCCGACGGCGACGACGCCACCGATGACGTCGAGGCCGCCGAACGGGGCGCCCAGGTCCAG
>NZ_SPQP01000022.1 GCF_004571075.1 Blastococcus sp. TF02A-35 | reverse complement strand
GATCTCTGTTCCTAGCTGAGCGTGACGTGGCGCACAACCGTCCGCTGCATCCGACGATCTTGGTTCGCCGTTTCCCGTGAAACAGCACCGCCCCGCCACCCGAGGTGCCGCCTGCGGCGGCGCCGGTGCCGGCCCCGCGTCCCGGTGGCCTCCTGGGCCGGCTCCTCCGGCGCCGGCGCTGACGCCCGGGTCCCTCAGCCGCCGGCCGGCGCCCCCGCCGGTGCTCGCGGCAGCGCCAGGGCGGTGAGGAGCCCGGCCCCGATGACGACGCCGGTGACCGCGAAGGCCCACTGGAAGGAGGCGACGTCGGCCAGCCACCCGGCGGCCAGCGGACCGGCCACTGCGCCCAGGTCGGCCGACATCTGGAACACCGCGACCAGGCGGCCGCCCCGGGCCGGGCTGATGTCGGCGACCAGGGCTGCGGGCGCGCTGGACAGCAGGGACGCGGCCAGGCCGAACACCGCCATCGAGGCGAGGAACACGACGAGGTCGGGCGGGAACACCAGTGCGACCACCGAGACGGTGGCCAGCGCCGAGCCGAGGACCAGCGACGGGCGCCGCCCCCACTGGTCGACCATCCGGCCCGAGCGCAGCAGGCCCAGGGCCTGGGCCAGCGAGCCGGCCAGCAGGCCGGCGCCGGCCCAGGCCACCGTCCGCCCCAGCTCCTCGGTGACGTAGAGCGGCACCATCGAGTTGCGGACGCCGAAGAGGAACCAGCCGGTGCCCAGGTTGGCGACCAGCGCGGCGACGTAGGCGCGGTTGCGCAGGGCGGCCGCCAGGCGCACGGGTCCCTGGCCGAGGTCGGGGCCGGCGGGGTGCGGCCCCTCCACCCCGGCCGGCGCCGCACGCAGCAGGACCAGGGCGACGGCGCCGGCGACGATCAGGAACCCGGCGTAGAGGAAGAACGGCAGCCGCGGCGAGAGCTCGGCCAGCAGCCCGCCCGCCGCGGGGCCGGCGATGCCGCCGAGGATGAACCCGCCCTGCCAGGTCGCCGCAGCGCGGCCGCGGTGGGTCGGGGGCGCGACCCGGAACAGCAGCGAGAGCGCGGCGACGGTGAACATCGCGCTGCCGACGCCGCCGGCCGAGCGCAGCACGAGGAAGAGCGGGAACGACCCGGCCAGCCCGGCCAGCCCCGTGGTGACCGCGACCAGGCCGAGGCCGGTGGCGAGCACCACCCGCTCGCCGAACCGCTCGACCAGCGTGCCGCCGCCGAACGCCGAGACGAAGCGGAAGAAGGCGAAGGCGCTGACCGCCAGCCCGACCGCGGTGCGGCCCACCCCGAAGTCGCGGGCGAACAGCGGGATGGCCGGGGCGACGATGCCGAAGCCGAGCGCGACGACGAAGGCGACGACGGCCAGGACCCGGACCTCGCGGGGAAGGCCGTCCGGTTGCTCTGCGCGCACGGGACCCGATCGTGCCTGCCGCCCCGGAGGGCGTCGCTGCCGGGTCTGCGGGGGAGTGGCACGATGCGGCGGTGCCGCCGCCACTCGTCCCCGCCGGAGCGGGCGGCACCGCCTTCGTCCTGGGCGGCGGCGGAGTGCTCGGTGCGGCTGAGGTGGGCATGCTCCAGGCGCTGTTCGAGCACGGCGTCCGGCCCGACCTGGTGGTCGGTACGTCCGTGGGCGCGATCAACGGCGCGCTCGTGGCCGCCGACCCGACGCCCGGCGCCGTGCGCCGGCTGCGCGGTGTCTGGGAGGAGCTGGCCTCGGCGAAGGTCTTCGCGGGGTCGGTGCTCGGGCGCATGAGCACCCTCGCCCGCACCCGCACGCACCTGCACCCGCAGGAGCCGCTGCGGCGGCTGCTGGAGGACCACCTGCCGGTGCGGACCTTCGCGGAGCTGCCGGTCCCGTTCCAGTGCGTCGCGGCCAGCATCGAGCGTGCCGCCGAGCACTGGTTCAGCGAGGGCCCCCTGGTCGACGCGGTCCTGGCGTCCTGCGCCGTCCCCGGCCTGCTGCCGCCGGTCGAGCTCGACGGGGAGCACTACCTCGACGGCGGCCTGGTGCACAGCATCCCGGTCGGCCGGGCCGTCGCGCTGGGCGCCGGGACGATCTACGTGCTGCACGTCGGGCGGGTCGACCGACCGCTGGAGCCCCCGACGCGCCCGTGGGACGTCGCCACGGTCGCCTTCGAGATCGCCCGGCGGCACCGGTTCGCCGGGGACCTGGCCGCCCTGCCGCCGGGGGTCACCGTGCACGTCCTGCCCTCGGGCGACGTCGCCCCTCCCGGCTCGGCCAACCTCCGGTACCGCGACTTCACCGGTGCGTCGGCCCGGATCGACCAGGCCCACGCCGCCGCTCGCGGCTACCTCGACGGGGCGGGCTGAGGTGCTGCCCCCCCGCCCGGTGCGCCGGGTCACCGGTCCGCTGCTGGTCGGTGCGCTGGCCGTCGCCGTGCTGCTGCTGCCCGCGCTGGTGCTGGTGTCGGCGGTCGTGTCGGTGTTCCTGCCCGGCCGCTGGCGCGCGCTGCGGCTGCTGGGCTTCGCGCTCGTGTACCTCGCCGTGGAGGTCGTCGGCCTCGCCGCGGCGGGCGCGCTCTGGGTGCGCGCGGGGTTCGGGCGCCGGCTGCACACCACGGCGTCGCGGCAGGCGCACTACGACGTCCTCCGCCGCCTGCTGGACGTCCTGATGCGCGCGGCGCGGCGGCTGTTCGCCCTGCGGCTGGTCACCGACGGCGAGTCCTGGTCGCCGCTGGACGACGGCGTGCCCGGGTCGACCAACGCGATGGTCGTGCTCTCCCGGCACGCCGGCCCCGGTGACTCGTTCCTGCTCGTGCACACGCTGATGGACCGCGACCACCTGCGGCAGCCGCGGATCGTGCTCAAGGACCTGCTGCAGCTGGACCCGCTGCTGGACGTCTACCTCAACCGGCTGCCCAACCACTTCGTCCCGGCCGAGCGCACCGGCGGGTACAGCTCCGAGGACGCGATCGCCGACCTGGCCCGCGGGCTGGGCGAGGAGGACGCCCTGCTGATCTTCCCCGAGGGCGAACTTCACCCCGCGGCGGAAGGTGCGGGCGATCGAGCGGCTGCGCCACCGGGGCCTGGCGTCGGCGGTCCGCCGGGCCGAGGCCATGCGGCACGTGCTGCCGCCGCGACCTGCCGGGGTCTCGGCAGCGCTGGGCGCCGCCCCGCACGCCGACGTCGTCTTCGTCGCGCACACCGGGCTGGAGCACCTGAGCACGGTGCGGGACCTGTGGCGCGGCCTGCCCATGGACAAGACGCTGCACCTGCGCTGGTGGTTCGTCCCGGCCGACGAGGTGCCGCGGGACCCGGCGCAGCAGACCGACTGGCTCTACCGGTGGTGGGAGACGATCGACGCCTGGATCACCACCACCGGGGCCGGGCAGCGCGGCCCGCTCAGCCCAGGGAGCTGAGCAGCTCTCGGCACGCCCGCTCGCACGCCCGGCAGGCCTCCGCGCAGATCCGGCAGTGCTCGTGCATCTGCGCGTGGCTCCCGCACTCGTCGCCGCACGCCTTGCACGCCGCGGCGCAGGCCTCCAGGACGGCGCGGGTGAGGTTCGCGTCGTAGCCGGTGTGCCGGGAGAGCACCCGGCCCGTGGCCTCGCAGACGTCGGCGCAGTCGAGGTTCGTGCGGATGCACGTGCGGAGCTCGGCGACCATCTCCTCGCTGAGGCAGGCGTCGGCGCAGGCCGTGCAGGCCTGGGCGCAGGCGACGCACGCCTCGATGCAGGCGCGGAGCCTCTCGCGGTCCACGCCTCCGAGGTCCTGGGGGTAGGTCTCGAGCATCGGTCCGGCAACGGTCACGGTTCCTCCTGGGCGGTCGGGCGAGCCGTCGGCGGCGCTCCGCCGACCCCCGTGGGCTACCCGGCGCGGAGCCGGGGATGCGCATACCCGGGCGTCGTCCTGTGCGGACGGGTCGGCCGCGCGCTCCCGGGTATGGGCTGGCCGCACCGGGCCGCACGTGGCGCGGACGGAGGAGGAACCGATGCCGAGGATCGACCGGATCGCCGAGCCGTGGGGGACCCGGACGCCGTACGGGCCCGGCGAGACCTGGCCCGTGCGCGTCGACACCCACCTGGCCGACGGGGTCGGCGCGGACGACGTCGACCGCTGGGTGCAGTCGGCGACGATCCTGCACAGCAACGGCGACGGCCTCGACATCGCGGTCAAGGACGGTCGCATCGTCGGCGTCCGCGGGCGGGCCGACGACCGCGTGAACCACGGGCGCCTCGGCCCGAAGGACCTGTTCGGCTGGCAGGCCAACAACTCGCCGGACCGGCTGACCAGGCCTCTGGTGCGACGCAACGGCGAGCTGGTCGAGACCGACTGGGACACCGCGATGGACGCCGTCGCCGGACGTTGCCGCGAGCTGCTGGACGAGCAGGGGCCCAGCGCCATCAGCTTCTACACGACCGGGCAGCTGTTCCTCGAGGAGTACTACACGCTGGGCCTGATCGCGCACGGGGGCATCGGGACCAACCACGTGGACGGCAACACCCGACTGTGCACGGCCACCGCCGCCGCCGCACTCAAGGAGACCTTCGCCTCGGACGGCCAGCCCGGCAGCTACACCGACATCGACCACGCCGACGTCATCGCCCTGTACGGGCACAACATGGCCGAGACCCAGACGGTGCTCTGGACCCGCATCCTCGACCGGCTCGCCGGGCCGAACCCTCCGGCCATCGTCTGCGTCGACCCGCGGGAGACCCCGGTCGCGCGGGCGGCCACGGTGCACCTGGCCCCCCGCCCGGGCACCAACGTGATGCTGATGAACGCGCTGCTGCACGAGGTCATCGGCAACGGCTGGGTCGACCGCAGGTACGTCGAGGCGCACACCGTCGGCTTCAAGGAGCTGGAGAAGCGGGTCCGGGACTACCCCCCGGAGGTCGCGGCCGAGGTGTGCGACGTCCCCGTGGAGCGGATCCGCGAGGCGGCCCGGCTCATCGGCACCGCGGAGCGGCTCCTGTCGACCGTGCTGCAGGGCTTCTACCAGTCGCACCAGGCCACGGCGGCCGCCGTCCAGGTCAACAACATCAACGTCGTGCGGGGCATGCTCGGGCGGCCGGGCTGCGGGATCCTGCAGATGAACGGCCAGCCCACCGCGCAGAACACCCGCGAGTGCGGCGCCGACGGCGACCTCCCGGGCTTCCGGAACTGGTCCAACGACAGCCACGTCCAGGACCTGGCGCGTGTCTGGAACGTCGACCCGATGGACATCCCGCACTACTCGCCGCCGACCCACGCCATGCAGATGTTCCGGTACGCGGAGGAGGGGTCGATCCGCTTCATGTGGGTGACGGCCACCAACCCGGCCGTCTCCATGCCCGAGCTCCGCCGGATCCGCGAGATCCTCGCCCAGGAGCGGCTGTTCCTCGTGGTCCAGGACATCTTCCTGTCCGAGACCGCGCAGCTGGCCGACGTCGTCCTGCCGGCTGCCACCTGGGGGGAGAAGACCGGGACCTTCACCAACGTCGACCGCACCGTGCACCTGTCGGAGAAGGCGGTCGAGCCGCCCGGTGAGGCGCGGCCCGACCTCGACATCCTCGTCGACTTCGCGTCCCGGCTGGGCCTGCGCGACAAGGACGGCGCCCCCCTGGTGAAGTGGACCGACCCCGAGGCCGCCTTCGAGGGGTGGAAGGAGTGCAGCCGGGGACGGCCGTGCGACTACACGGGCCTGTCCTACGACAAGCTCCGGGAACGCAACGGGATCCAGTGGCCCTGCACCGACGAGCACCCGGACGGCACCGAGCACATCTACGTCGACGGGCAGTTCTGGGCCGCCCCCGACTACTGCGAGAGCTACGGGCGTGACCTGGTCACCGGGGCGCCGCTCGAGCCGGCCGAGTACAAGGCGCTGAACCCCACGGGCCGCGCCGTCCTCAAGGCCGCCGAGTACCTGCCCCCGCACGAGATCCCCGGCCAGGACTTCCCCTTCCAGCTCATCACCGGCCGGACGCTGTACCACTTCCACACCCGCACCAAGACCGCCCGCGCCCCCCAGCTCCAGGCCGCGGCGCCCGAGGTGTGGGTGGAGATGTCGCCGTCGGACGCAGCCGACCGAGGCTGGGGCGAGGGCGACCTGCTCGAGGTGGCCACCCCGCGCGGACGGGTCACCGCGCGCCTGCGGGTCAGCGGCATCCGGCCCGGCGTGCTCTTCCTGCCCTTCCACTACGGCTACTGGGACGAGCCGGGCGGGCAACGGCCCGACGGGGCCTCCGGGAGGGCAGCGAACGAGCTCACCCTCACCGACTGGGACCCCGCCTCCAAGCAGCCCGTCTTCAAGACCGCCGCCGCGCAGGTGACCCGGCTCGAGGTCTCGACCGGAGCGCCGGCACCAGCGCCGACGACCACCGGCTCCCGACCCGTCGACGACGCCGTCCCGCCCACCCGCGGTGGTGCCGACGCCCAGGTCGACGAGGCGGTCGCGACCGGAGGTGCGCGATGAAGCTCGGACTGGCGATCGAGGAGCTGCACCGTTCGGAGAACCACCTGGCCCGGGTGCTGATGGAGGTGTCCGACCGGCACAAGGTGGACCACGAGGTCTTCTACGTGGCCCGCGACATCGCCGGGTGGTCCCAGCGGCACGTCGCCGAGCTGGCTCGGGTGGGACAGGACTACGGCATGGACCTCGATCCCGAGCCCGTGGGGGAACCCGGCCTGCTGGCGAGGCTGCAGCGGACGACGTCGGACCTCCTCGGCCGCCGTCCGGATCCGGGTCTGCTCCTCCTGGCCGACCTCCGGCACGTCCACCGGGAGGCTGCGGGGGTCTCCCTGGACTGGGAGCTGCTCGCCCAGGCCGCGCAGGGGGCACGCCAGAGGGAGCTCCTGGCCCTGGCCGAGCGCCTGCACCCCGACACGCTGCGGCAGATGCGCTGGGCCAACGCCAAGCTCAAGGAGTCCGCGACCCAGGCGCTGGTGAGCTGATGGGCCCCGCACCGGTGGCCACCCGCGTCGTCCTCCGCCCTCTGGCCACCCCGCTGCCGCTGGGCTTCCTGGCGCTCGTCCTCGCCACGGTCGCGTTCTCCGCGGTGCAGCTCGGCTGGGTCCCGCCCACCGACGGCCGCGTCGCCGCCCTCGCCGCGCTGTTCGCCACCGTGCCGCTGCAGCTGCTCGCAGCCGTGACGGGCTTCCTCACCCGCAACCCCGTGGCGGCCACGGGGATGGGCGTGCTGGCCGGCACCTGGGCGGTGGTCGGCGTCACCACCCTGTCCTCGCCGCCGGGCGCGGCGAGCGGCGGGCTGGGGGTCCTGCTGGTCACCGCCGGCGTGGCGATGCTCGTCCCGGCAGCCGCCGCCGCGGGCAGCAAGCTGGTCCCGGCGGTGGTGATGGCGCTGGCCGGTACCCGGTTCGCGGTCACCGGTGCCTACGAGCTGACGGGGTCGGCCGCCTGGAAGGGCGTGGCGGGCTGGGTCGGTCTCGTGCTGGCCGCCGTGGCGCTGTATGCCGCACTCGCCCTCGAGCTGGAGGGCAGCTCCGGCCGGACCGTCCTGCCGGCCGGGCGGCGCGGCGCGGGCCGCAGCGCGGTGCGGGGAGAGGCACCGCTGGACCCGGGTGCGCTCGCCGGCGAGGCAGGCGTCCGCCCGCAGCTGTGACGACGGCCGGAGCCTGTGGTCACATGTCCCCGACCGTCGTCGCAGGGGCGAGCGGTACACCCGTCCCAGGAGGACCGATGCCGCCGTCCGGGAGCGAGCCGCACCCGACCGCCGACGAACCGTTCCCGGCGACGGCGACGGCGACGGTCCGGCCGGGGGCCGGCCCGCGGGTCAGCCCCCTGCTGTTCGGTCTCTTCCTGGAGGACATCAACTTCGCCTGCGACGGCGGGCTGAACGCCAACCTGGTGAACAACCACAGCTTCGAGGGCGTCTACCTCGACCGGGAGCGGTCGGGCGCGCGCCGGATCGACCGCACGCGGCACTGGAGCGTCTCCGAGGGCGTGCTCACCGCCTCCGGGGACGGCGCCGTGGTGCCCGGCCGCACGTTCGGCCGGGTCGAGAGCGCGGGGGAGGCGCGGCTGTCCAACCCGGGCTACCCGGGGGGCCGGCCGGGGATGGCGTTCCGCGGGCCCCTGCGCTTCACCGCCCTCGTCCGGGGCGACGGCTACCGCGGCGCCCTGGAGGTCGGTCTCCTCGACGGCGACGGCGAGCCGCTGGCGACCGCCGCGCTCGCCGTCGAGGGGACGGGGTGGCGGGAGGTCTCGGCGGTGCTGGAGCCCAGCGCGGAGGCGGTCGGCTCTCTGGAGCTGTGGTTCGCCGGCGAGGGCGTCGCCGACCTCGACGAGGTGCGCCTGGTCGCCGAGGACCACTGGGGCGCCGGCGACCCGCGGTGGAGCCAGGGGCTCCTGCGCCGTGACCTCGTCGAGGCCCTGCGCGACCTGCACCCCCGCTTCCTGCGCTTCCCCGGCGGCTGCATCGTCGAGGGCAGCGGGGGAGGGACCCACTACAAGTGGAAGGACACGGTGGGGCCGCTCGCGGAGCGCCGGGCCGAGGCGAGCCTCTGGGGCGAGCGCCGCGCCGACGGCGACTACAGCCAGTCCTACCAGGTCGGCTTCTACGAGTACTTCCTCCTCTGCGAGGACCTGGGCATCGAGCCGCTGCCCGTCGTCTGGGCGGGGATGAGCTGCCAGCTCCGGGGCGGGGAGTGCGTCCCGCTGGACGGGCCGGAGCTCGACGCCGTCGTCCAGGACGCGGTCGACCTGCTGGACTGGGCCACGGGCGACCCGGCCACCAGCGCGTGGGCCGCGCTGCGCGCGCAGGCCGGGCACCCGGAGCCGTTCGCGCTGAGCCACCTCGGCATCGGCAACGAGAACTTCGGCCCCGGCTACCTGGCCCGGTTCGAGCGCATTCGGGCGGCCGTGGACGCGCACCGGCCAGGCCTGTCCATCGTCCTCTCCAGCGGCTACCTGCCCGAGGGCGCGAGCTTCGAGGAGGCCTGGGCCTTCGCGCGGCCGGACGCCGGCCTCGTCGTCGACGAGCACTTCTACCGGTCGCCGCGGTGGGTCCTGGAGAACGTGCACCGGTACGACGGCTACCCGCGCGGCGGGGCGACGGTGTTCCTGGGCGAGTACGCGGCCCACCCGCCGCACCTGCTGGACCAGGGCGTGCCGGAGATCCTCACCGACCTCGAGGTCGACCCCGGCGCGGCCGGGGAGCCGCGGCCCAACACCTGGGCCAGCGCCCTCGCCGAGGCCGCCTTCCTCACCGGGGTGGAGCGGAACTCCGACGTCGTCGCCATGACCTCCTACGCGCCGCTGCTGGAGCTGGTGGAGCACGAGCAGTGGGCGCACAACCTGCTCGACTTCAGCCCCCTGCACGTGCTGCCGACGGCGAACTACCTCGTGCAGCAGGCGTTCGCCGCCTCGCTCGGCGAGCGGGTCGCACCGGTCGAGGGCGCGCTGCCCGGCGGCGTCCACGCCTCGGCGACCTCCGACGACGGCACCGCCTACGTGAAGCTGGTCAACGTGGGGGAGCAGCCGCGTCGCCTCGACCTCGGGGTGGAAGGGGCCGGCACCGGCCCGGCGCGCGGCTCGCGCATCGCGGCGCCGCCGGACGCGGTCAACCGGCTGGGCTTCACCGGCGGGCCGCAGGTGCAGGTCGCGCCGGGGCCGGTGGAGGCCGCCGTCGAGGCCGGGCACCTGGACCTGACCCTGCCGCCGCACTCGGTCACCGTGCTTCGGGTGCCGCTGCAGGCGTGACGGCGGCGCCGTGACCCTGGCGCCGGTCCGGCCACCGGGCCAGGATCCACGCCGGGGCACGACCGCGCCCCCGACGAGGAGGAACCCGTGATCGACGACGTGATCGCCCGCTGGCACCGGTACATGGCCGGGGAGCTCCCGGGCGGGCTCGACGACCTGCTCGCCGACGACGTCGTCTTCTACTCGCCCGTCGTCTACACGCCGCAGCGGGGCAAGGAGATCACGACCCGGTACCTCGAGGCGGCGACCCTGACCCTCTCCGGTGACGCCGCCGCGGGGACCTTCCGCTACACCAAGGAGGTGCTGGGCGGGGACACCGCGGTGCTCGAGTTCGAGACGAGCGTGGCGGGCAAGTACGTCAACGGCGTCGACATCGTCCGCTGCGACGACGCCGGCCGGATCGTCGAGTTCCGCGTGATGATGCGGCCGCTGCAGGCCATCCAGGTCGTCCACGAGGAGATGGGCCGGCGCCTCGCCGGTCCCGAGGTGGTCAGCCGCTCCGCGTTCGAATGACCTGCTCGACGTGAGCCAGCGCCGTCGCCAGCTCCGCGAAGCCGGTGCTCAGCGGGGAGAGGCCGATCCGCAGCCCGCGGGGCCGCCGGAAGTCGGGGACGACCCCCCGCCGCCACAGCTCCTCGACGACGTCCCGCATCGCGGGGTGCTCCAGCGTCACGTGGCCGGCCCGGCGGGCGGCGTCGCGGGGGGAGGCGACCGTGACGCCGAGCGGAGCGAGGACCTGGTCGGCGACGGTGATCGCGAACTCGGTGAGCAGCACCGACTTCTGCCGGACGGCGGGCATGCCGGCCCGACCGATGAGGCCCAGCGTGTCCTCGACCGGGATCATCGACAGGATCGGCGGGGTCCCGCTGAGGAGGCGCCGGATGCCCTCGGCCGGGACGTAGTCCGGGCCCATGGCGAAGGGCTCGGCGTGGCCCATCCAGCCAGGGATCGGCTGCACCAGCTCGTCCTGCAGCCGCCGGGCCACGTAGCCGAACGCCGGCGCGCCCGGCCCACCGCCTAGGAACTTGTAGCTGCAGCCCACCGCCAGGTCGACGTCGTCGGCGTCCAGCCGGAGCTCGACGGCGCCGGCGGAGTGGCAGAGGTCCCACAGCACGAGGGCGCCGGCGCGGTGGGCGGCCGCGGTGATGCCCGCCAGGTCGGCGATATACGCGGACTTGTAGGCGACGTGGCTCAGCACGACCAGCGCCGTCCGGTCCGACAGCTGCGCCTCCACCTCGGCGAGCTCGACGCCGGTGGCGGGGTCGGGCTCGACCCAGCGGACCGTGCGGCCGGTCTCGGCGGCGACCTGGGCCACCACGTAGCGGTCGGTGGGGAAGTTCTCGGTGTCGGCGACGATCTCCGTCCGGTCCGGGCGGGCGTCCACCGCCGCCCGCAGGAGCTTGTAGAGCAGCACGGTCGTCGAGTCCGCGACGACGGTCTGGCCGGCCGCGGCGCCGAGCACCGTCCGGCCGACCAGGTCGCCGACGACCGTGGGCCGGTCCAGCCACTCCTCGTCCCACGCGCGGATCAGCCGCTCGCCCCACTGCTCCTCGACGAACCGGGCCAGCCGTCCGGCGGTGACCCGGAGGGGGCGGCCGAGCGAGTTGCCGTCGAGGTAGGCCAGCACCCCGTCGGGCAGCACGAACTCCGCGCGGAAGGCGGCCAGCGGGTCCTGGGCGTCGAGGGCGGCGGCGCGTTCGACGAGCTCCCGCGGGAGCCGGGGTTCCTCGGTCACGGGGCCGACGCTAGCGCCGGCGGGTGCACCGGCCGCCGGTCGAGTAGGACTGACGCATGGACGCCTGCCGCCGGAGGACCCCCTGATGGCCGCCGAGGACCGTTCGGTGCTGAGCCGGACGGCGTCGGCGCCCGACGCCGTCCTCACCTACGGGCCGGCCGAGGAGCAGGTCGCCGACGTCCGGTTCGCGCCGGCCGGCCCGCCCGGCCGGCCGGTGCTGGTTCTGCTGCACGGGGGCTTCTGGCGGCCGCAGATCGACCGGCTGCACGTGCGGCCGATGACCGAGGCGCTCGCCGCGGCGGGGTGGACGACGGTCGCGCCGGAGTACCGGCGGGTGCCCGGCCGGCCCGACCTCACCGTGGACGACGTCCGCGCGGCAGTGCGCGCGGTCGCCGGGCAGCCGGGGCTCGCCGGCCGGCCGGTCCTGCTCGCCGGGCACTCCGCCGGGGGGCACCTGGCCCTCCTGGCCGCGGCCACCCTGGAGCCGCCGCACGTGCCGGTCGGTGTCCTCGCCCTCGCGCCGGCCGCCGACCTGGGGCTGGCGGAGGCTCTGGGCCTGGGCGACGGCGCGGTCCCCGCCTTCCTGGGCGAGGCCGCCGCCGTGCGGGCCGACCTGGACCCCGTGCGGCTGCCGGCACCGGAGGGAGCGGTGCGGATCCTGCACGGGACGGCGGACGAGATCGTCCCCGTCGAGGTGAGCGAGTCCTACGTGCGCGCCCACCCCGCGGCGGCGCTCACCCGGGTCGACGGCGGCCACTTCCCGCTGGTCGACCCGGAGAGCGCCGCCTGGCCGACGGTGCTGGCCGCCCTCGACGAGCTGTCGGCGCCGGGCTGACGCCGGCGGCCGCGGTCGCCTCAGCCGGCGAGCTCGGCGAAGGTGTCGGCGACCCAGTCGGCCACGAAGGTGCTCACGTGCGGCAGGTGGTCCAGGCCGATGTGCTCGGTGGCGCCCTCCTCCGGCGTGAAGACCCGCAGCTCGCGCTTCGGCGAGCCCACCGCCTGGTCGTAGGAGCGGTGCGCCATCTCCAGCGGGATCTGCCGGTCGTTCTGCCCGTGCGCGACCAGGAACGGCACGGTGATCTTCTCGACGACGCCCTCGAGGTTCACGGCGTCGGCGAAGTCCAGGAACGTGTCCAGGTCGTGCTCGTCGCCCGGCTGCCCCCAGACCCAGAGCACGTGCGACCAGTAGTGCGGCACCGGGCGCTCGCCCTCGCGCTCCTTGCGCCGGCGCTGTACCGAGCCCCAGTCGTGGTTGGCGCCCCAGGCCACGCAGAGCGCGAAGCGCTTCTCGAAGGCGGCGGCGCGCGGTGCGTAGTAGCCGCCCAGCGACCAGCCGACGATGCCGATCCGGGAGGCGTCGACGTCGCCGCGCGTCTCCAGGTAGTCCACGGCCGCGCCCGCCCAGGCCTCGGTGTCGATGCGGGCGGTCAGCCCCTGCAGCCGGATCGCCTCACCGGTGCCGGGCTGGTCGAGCATCAGGCAGGAGATGCCGCGTGCGGCGAGCTCCTCCCAGTGGTTGGAGGCGTACATGTGCTCCTTGGTGGAGTCCAGGCCGTTGACCAGGACGATCACCGGCGCGGACCCCTGGTCGGTGGCCGGGGCGGCGCTGAAGTAGGCCGGGAGCGTCGTTCCCTCGTAGGGGATCTCGACCCGGGAGACCCGCGGGCTGTGCGTCTCGAACGCCTTCTCCGCGATCTCCAGCATCCGCCGGTAGGTGGGCACCCGGTCCGGGCTGGAGTGGGCGAGCATCCGCTCGGCCTGGGCCAGGTAGTTGTTGGCCCGGAAGTACAGCTGCCCGGCGGTCCGGACGTGCCCGGCCTTCTCGGCGTCCTCGGCCTGGCCCACCAGCTGGTCGGTCAGCGCCGTCCAGGCGCGCAGGAAGTCGCCCGTCCCGGCGTCCTCGCCGGCGTTCGCGGCGTCCTTGATCGGCCGGCAGGCGCGGTCGACCTCGTCGATGAGCCCGCCGGAGTTCAGCGTCGCGACGACGCTGAGGTTCCAGGTGTAGGGCGCGGTGGGGAAGTACTCGAACACGGGTGGTTCCTCTCGCAGGTGTTCAGGCGGTGCTGGACGGACGGGGGGCGCGGACGGCGTCGCTGATCGACTTGACCCCGCCGTGGGCGGTCAGGCCGCCGTCGACGGGGATCTCCGCGCCGGAGATGAAGGAGGCCTCGTCACTGACGAGGAAGAGCACCAGCGGCGCCACCTCGTCGACGGTGCCGGTGCGGCCGAGCGGGGTCTCGGCGATGTTCGCGTCCCGGAACGCCGGCGTCGCCGAGGCCGTCATCGGCGTCTCGACGTAGCCGGGGTGCACGGTGTTGACCCGGATGCCGCGGGGGCCCAGCTCCAGGCACGCCGCCTTGGCCAGGCCCCGCAGCGCCCACTTGCTGGCGGTGTAGGCGACCGGGTAGTGCCCGGTCAGCGCGGCGACCGACCCGACGACGACGACCGAGCCTCCGTCGGTCATCAGCGGGGTCAGCGCCTGGATGCCGAGCAGCGTCCCGGTGACGTTGACGTCGGCCACCCTCGCCAGGTCGGCGGGGTCCAGCTCGGCCAGCCGTGCCCGCCAGGTGACGCCGGCGTTGGCCACCAGGCCGTCGACCCGGTCCAGCTCCGCGGCGAGCGAGGCCCAGGCCGCGGCGTCGGTGACGTCGAGCTGCCGGTACTCGACGCCGGGGAGCGCCTCGACCGGTGCGGCGGTGAGGTCGCAGCCGATCACGGTCGCGCCCTCGGCGGCCAGGAGCCGCGCCTCCGCGGCGCCCTGGCCCTGCCCGGCTCCGGTGACGACGACCGTCTTGCCCGCGACCCTCACGAGCGCGTGCGGGTCCGGGGCCGTGGCCGTGCCGGGGCGACCGGGGGCAGGGTGAGGCCCTCGACGACGCGGTTGCGGATGGTGCCGAGGCCCTCGACGGTCATCTCGACGACGTCGCCGACCTGCAGCGGCGGGGGAGCGGCGTCGCCCCGGATGCCCCACAGCTCGCCGAGGCAGCCGCCGTTGCCGCAGGTCCCCGAGCCGAGCACGTCGCCGGCCCGCACCTGGGTGCCTCGCGAGGCGTAGGCGATGAGCTCCTCGAACGGCCAGCCCATGTTGGACAGCAGGTCCTGACCGATCTGGACGCCGTTGACCGAGACCCGCATGTCCAGGGCCAGGAAGCCCTCGGGGTCGCGGTAGGGCTCCAGCTCGTCGGCCGTCACCAGCCACGGGCCGAGCGTCGTCGCGGAGTCCTTGCCCTTGGCCGGGCCGAGCTTGACCGCCATCTCCCGGAACTGCAGGTCACGGGCCGACCAGTCGTTGAGGACCGTGTAGCCGAACACGTGCTCGCGGGCCTGCTCGCGGGTGAGCGAGGCGCCGTCCCGCCCGACGACGACGGCGACCTCGAGCTCGAAGTCGAACCGCTGCGACCCCGGGGGCACCGGGACGTCGTCGTGCGCGCCGACCAGCGCGTACGGGTTGGTGAAGTAGAACGTCGGCGCCTGGTACCACTCCGGCGGCACCGACTCGCCGCTCGGCGCGACCATGCCCTCGACGTGCTCCTCGAACGCGACGAAGTCGCGGACGGTCGGGGCCTCCAGCGGCGGCAGCAGCCGGACCGACGCCGGCGGCACCGCCGGGCCCTCGAGCGCGGCGGCACCCGCCTCGAGCGCGGCGGGGATCCCCGCGCGGACGAGGTCGAGCACCGTCGTCCGCGCGGGGAGCGCGTGCAGCCCGGCGTCGGAGACGACCCCGGCCGTGACCGCCCCGCCGGCTTCCCAGGTGGCGAACCGCATCAGACCGGGGGAGCCACGAACAGACCCTTGTCCGGGTCGTTGAACGACTTCTGCGCGACGAACTCGTTCATCGCGTTCGCCGTGCCCCACTGGTCGGAGACCTCGGGGTTGCTGATGTCGTAGAGGTGCGGGTGCCAGGTGTCCTCGTCGAGCGTCTCCAGCTCGGTCGTGTACTCGACGGTGTTGCCCTGCGGGTCGAGGAAGTAGCTGAAGGTGTTGTTGCCGGCCAGGTGGCGGCCGGGGCCCCAGATCTTCTCGACGCCGGCCCGCAGCAGCCGGCCCGTGCCGCGCATGTACTCGTCGACGCCGCGCATCTCGAACGAGGCGTGGTGCAGCGAGGCGTGCGGACCGCGCGCGATCGCCATGCTGTGGTGCCAGGCGTTGGTGCGCAGGAAATACATCATGTTGCCCATGCGGGGGTGCATGAGCGTGTCCGACAGCGAGAAGCCCAGGTGCTTGTCGTAGAACGCGACGGTGCCCTCGGGGTCGGTCGAGTTGAGCACGACGTGCGAGAGCCGCACCGGGATCGACTCGCCCTCCTCGATGGCCCGGTGCTGGCGCACCGCGACGTCGGAGCTGATCTCGATCGTGCGGCCCTCGTTGTCGAAGAACCGGAAGCCGTAGCCGCCACCGGGGGTCTGCAGGTCGGTGGGCTCGTGCACCAGCTGGACACCGTCCGTGGCCAGCTGCTCGGCGAGGGTGTCGACGTCGGCGGCGTTCGCGGCACCGAAGGAGATCAGGTCGATCCGCTTCTCGCCCTCGCGCAGCCGCACGATGTACTGCTCGGGGGAGCCCTCGGCGGCCAGGAAGGCCAGCCCGGAGTCGGTGTGCTCGGTCGTGAGCCCCCAGGTGCCGGAGTAGAACTCCAGCTGCTTGGCGAAGTCGGGCACGGCGAGGTCGACGTGCCGGAGGTGGGTGATCAGGCGCTGCTTGGTCATCGGTCTCTCCGGGTCGCGGGCGAGATCTGCACACTCGCCCGCATCAGTGGCTCGACGGGGGCGACTGTGCAGATCTCGTCCGGGGGAAGGGGTTATGCGGGCTGGCTGGTCAGCTGGGCGATGGAGCGCATGAGGCTCGGGATGTCGCCCTGCACGTGGTCGAGCTGCCACCGGGCGAGCGCGTTGGAGGCGTCGACGACGGTCCGCACGCGCTCGAACCGGCGGGCGGCGAAGGTGTCCCAGAGGTCCTGGTCGAGCACGTCCCGCTCGACGAGGAGCTCGGCGAGGACGACGGCGTCCTCGAGGGCCATGGCACCGCCCTGGGCGATGGTCGGCGGGCAGGTGTGCGCGGCGTCGCCGATGAGGACGACCCGGCCGCGGTTCCACGGCTCGTCGAGGAGGTGGGTCTCGAACCAGGTGTAGTTCACCCGCGACGGGTCGGTCAGCGACTCCCGGATCTCGTCCCACGGCCCGTGGTAGGCCTGCGACAGCTCCTTCATCACCGCCAGCTGCTCGTCCGGGGTGAGCGCGCTGCGGTCCTGCGCCGCCTCGACGATGTAGGCGTAGAGCGAGTCCTCGCCGGTGGGGCAGTAGCCGGCGATGTAGGACGGCCCGCCGTAGTAGAGGTCGGTGCGCGTCACGGCCTCCGGCCGCGGCCCGAAGGCGCGCCAGATGCCCATGCCGACCGACGTCGTCTCCAGGTTCACCCCGAGCGCCCGGCGCGTCCAGGACCGGATGCCGTCGGCGCCCACGACCACGTCGTAGCGGCCGGTGGAGTGGTCGGAGAAGGTGACGTCGACGCCGTGCTCGTCCTGCCGGAGGTCGCTGTGCGTCGTGCCGAGGCGGATCTTCACGCCTACCTCGGTCGCCCGGTCGGCGAGGATCCGGGCGAGCTCCGGGCGCGGCATGCCCATCGCGGCGGGGAGGTCCGGCCCGCCGGTCTTGGCGTCGGGGACCTCCGCGACGACGGTGCCGTGCGGGTCGGGCGCCCGGATGCCGGTGACGTCGAAGGCGTAGCCGGCGGCCTGGACCTGGTCCCACACCCCGAGGGAGCGCAGCTCGCGCAGCGCGTTCCCCTGGAGGGTGATGCCGGAGCCGAGCGCCGCGACGTCCGGCTTGATCTCGACCAGGTCGACGGCGACGCCGGCCCGGGCGAGGTGGATGGCGGTCGCGGCGCCGGCCAGGCCGCCTCCGACGACGAGGACGCTGTTCACAGCAGGCATGTCAGGACTCCCTTGTCCGGCTACTTGACGGCGATCGGGTTGACGGGGGCGCCCACGGCGCCGGTCACGCGCAGGGGGGCGGCGGTGAGCCAGAAGTCGTACCGGCCGTCCTCGGCGCAGTCGGCGGCCAGCGCGTCGAGGTCCCACATCTCGCCGATGAACAGGCCCATGTTCGGGATGGCGACCTGGTGGAGGGGCTGGAAGGCGACGTCGAACTCGTTCGGCCGGACCTCGAAGCCCCAGGTGTCGGTGGCGACACCGGCGACCTCGCTGCCGTGCAGCCAGTCGGCTGTGGTGAAGGACAGGCCGGGGGCCGCACCGCCGGCGTAGTCGCCCCAGCCGCGGCCCTCGGCGATGTCGCGGCGGGCCCGGGTCAGCCGCCCGGTGCGCACCAGCAGGAGGTCGCCGCGGCCGACGCGGGAGGAGCCGCCCTGCGCCGCGATGGTGGCCTCGAGGTGCTCGGCGGTGATGGCGAAGCCGTCGGGCAGCTCGCCGTCGGTGCCGATGGCCCGGCCCACGTCGAGCAGCACCCCGCGGCCGGCGATGAGCGAGGCCACGGTCTCGATGCCGGTGAGCGCGTCGCCGAGGCTGGTCACGACGTCGCCGGCCCGGCGGCCGTTCCACGCGTAGCCGTGGTCGAAGATGTGACCGAGGCCGTCCCACTGGGTCGAGCACTGCAGGGGCATGGCGATGACGTCGTCGGCGCCGCCGATGCCGTGCGGGAAGCCCTGCACGCCGCGCTCGGCGTCGGTGCCGGTGTCGGTCATGGTGTGCACCGGGTTGGTCCGGCGGCGCCAGCCCTTCTGCGGGCCGTCGGTGTCGAAGGGCAGCGAGAGGGAGAAGCTCGCGCCCCGGCGGACCAGCGCCGCGCCCTCGGCCCGCTTGGCCTCGTCGAGGAAGTTCATGGTGCCGAGCACGTCGTCGGCACCCCACCGGCCCCAGTTCGAGCAGCGCTTCGCGGCGGCGGCGATCGCGCCCTCGGGATCGGTGCGGTCGAGGCGGTCAGGGGTCTCGTGCATGGCCAGGACAGTGGTCCGGCCCACAGGGGTGAGGGAAGACGAGATGTCTGATGACGCGCATAAGCCCGATCTATAGGGTGCCGCGCATGAACCTCGCGAGCCTGGATCTCAACCTGCTCGTGTCGCTCGACGCGCTGCTCCAGCAGCGGAGCGTCACCCGGGCGGCGGCCCAGATGGGGCTGAGCCAGCCCGCCCTGTCGGCCTCCCTGGCCCGGCTGCGCCGGCACTTCGACGACGAGCTGCTCACCCGGGTGGGCAACGAGTACCGGCTCACGCCCCTGGCCGTGCAGCTGCGCGGCCTGGCCCGGATCGCGCTGACCGGGGTGGAGCGGGTCTTCACCGCCCAGCCGGCCTTCGACCCGGCGTCCTCGACCCGCGAGTTCCGGCTGCTGACCAGCGACTACGTGGTGGCGGTGCTCGGCGACACGGTGGCCGCCCTGCTCGCGGAGGAGGCTCCGCACACCCGCCTGCGGCTGGCCATGCACTCGCCGGCGATCGTGGACCGGGCCGACCAGGCCCTGCTCTCCGCCGACCTGCTCTTCCTGCCGCCCGGCTTCCTCACCGGGCTCTCCCGCCAGGACCTCTACCGCGACGAGTGGGTGTGCGTGGTGGCGGCGGACAACCCGGTCGCCGAGGTCGGGCTGACCGTCCGCGACCTGGAGACCCTGCCCTGGGTGGCGACCTACCACGGGCCGACGGCCTCGACGCCGGCCGCCCGCCAGATGCGCATGCTGGGCATCGAGCCGCAGGTCCAGGTGGTCGTGGAGAACTTCCTGACCGTGCCCGCGCTCGTGGCCGGCAGTGACCGGATCGCCCTGCTGCAGCGCCGCCTGGTGGACCTGCTGCCGCTGAACGTCGGCATCCGGGCGCTGCCCTGCCCCTTCGACGCCGGCCCGCTCATCGAGGCGATGTGGTGGCACCCCGCCTACGACGGCGACCCCGAGCACGAGTACTTGCGCGACGTCGTCGCGCGGGCAGCGGAGATGGCCGTGGGCGAGGAAGCAGTCCCCATAGATCGCGCTGATAGCGACCAGCAGAAGAAGTGATTTCCGCTTCCCGGCCGTGGTCCTGACACTTCGACGCCAGTGACGCCCGTCACCGACGACGGGCGCCTGCGTCGAAGGGAAGTCCATGACCCGCACCTTGCGCCGGCTCGGCGTGACCGCCGTCCTCACCCTGGTCGCCACCGTGGGGCTCGCGGCCTGTGGCTCCTCCGGTGAGGACGCAGGCGGCTCGGGGAGCTCCGCCGGCGGGTCCGGCGGCGAACCGGCCGCGACGCAGGACCTGCTCCAGGTCGCCTACGAGGGTCAGATGGGCACCCCTCCGACGACGCCCACCACGCCGAAGGAGGGCGTCGACCTGTGGGTCGTGTCCTGCGGTGAGCAGATCCCGAGCTGCTCGACGCCGACGGCGGCGGTCCAGGAGGCGGCCGAGGCCGTGGGCTGGAGCGCGCGGCTCTGCGACGGCAAGCTCAACCCCAACGGCTGGGGCGAGTGCGTCCGCCAGGCGGTCAGCGCCGGCGCCGACGTGGTGATCCCGGTGGGCATCGACTGCGCCAGCATCCAGCAGCCGTTCCAGGAGGCCAGGTCCGCGGGCGTGACCGTCGTCGGCGCCGGCGGTGCCGACTGCGACGCGGTGGGCGGGGAGCCGCTGTGGGCCAGCGAGCGCATCCAGCTCGAGGGCATGAGCGTCAAGGAGAGCTTCGAGCTGCAGGGCAAGCTCGCCGCCGACTGGCTGATCGGCACCACCGAGGGCTCGGCCAAGGTGCTCCACCTGGTCTTCACCGACCCGCTGTGGGGCCCCTGGCTCGCCGAGGGCTTCGAGAAGGAGATCGCCACCTGCGGTGGCTGCGAGATCGTCGGCACCCTCGAGGTCGCGAACAACGACGTCATGACCGGCGCCCTGCCGCAGAAGTTCTCGACCGCCCTGCTGCAGGCGCCCGACGTGAACTCGGTCTTCGTGCCGCTGGGCGGCTGGATGCCCGCCGGCCTGGCCCAGGCCGTCGTCTCCTCCGGCCGCTCCGCCGACCTGAACGTGATCAGCGGCCTGGGCAACGTCGCCAACATGGAGCTGATCCGCGCCGACGGCGGCCAGGACGCGATCGTCGGCTACCCGACGCAGTGGGGCGGCTGGGGCTCGGTGGACACCGCCATCCGCGTCCTGAACGAGGAGGAGCCCCTCGTGCAGGGCGACGGCTTCCAGGTCATCGACGCGGAGAACGGGCTCCCCGCGCAGGGGAAGGACTTCGAGCCGGTCGACTTCCGGGCCGCCTACCAGGAGGCCTGGGGCGTCTGACCCCGCTCCCTCTGCACCGGTGGCCGCTCCCTCGGGGGCGGCCACCGGCGAAAGGACCACCATGACCAGCACCGAGACAGCCCCGGTGGCGACGGACGTCGTCCTGCGCATCACGGGGATGACCAAGCGCTTCGGGGCGACGACGGCCCTCGACGGCGCCGACCTGGCGCTGCGCGCCGGCACCGTGCACGCGCTCGTCGGTGGCAACGGGTGCGGCAAGTCCACCACCATCAAGGTGCTCGCCGGGGTCCACCGGGCCGACGCCGGCCGGATCGAGGTGGCCGGGTCGGTGTGGACCGCCGCGGGCTACGACGCCCGTGCCGGGCGCGCGGCCGGGCTGCGCTTCGTCCACCAGGACCTGGGCCTGTTCCCCGAGCTGTCCGTCGCCGAGAACTTCGCCCTGGACGCCGGCTACCCCGCCGCCGGACCGGGCATCTCCTGGCGCCGGCTGCACCAGCGGGTGGCCGGCCTGCTCGAGGCGTACGAGATCGACGCCTCCCCGCGGACGCCGGCGGGGGCGCTGCGCCCCTCCCAGCGGACGCTGGTCGCCATCGCCCGGGCCCTCCAGGACCAGGAGCGCGACCAGCAGCTGGTCCTCGTGCTGGACGAGCCGACGGCGACGCTCCCGCAGCACGAGTCGCAGCTGCTGCTGGACGCCGTGCGCCGCCGGGCGGACCGGGGGCAGACGGTGCTGATGGTCAGCCACCGGATGGCCGAGGTGCTGTCGGTCTCCGACGACTTCACCGTCTTCCGGGACGGGCGGACGGTGGCGACGCTCGCCGGCGTGCGGCCGACCGAGCGGCAGCTGGTGGACCTCATGAGCGGCACGGCCACCGGCGCGGCGACGCAGCCGGCCGCCGCGAGCGCCCCCGCCGGGCCGGCCACGGCCGAGCCGGCCGTGCTGGAGGTCGCCGGGCTCGTCGGCGGCCCGCTGCGCGGGGTGGACCTGGCGGTGCGCCGCGGGGAGATCGTCGGGGTCGCCGGCCTCGTCGGCTCCGGCCGCACGTCCCTGCTGAAGACGGTGTTCGGCCAGCACGAGCCGGTCGCCGGGTCGGTGCGCGTCGACGGCGCACCAGCCGCGCCCGGCACCCCGGCCCGGATGGCCGCCGGGATCGCCTACGTACCCGAGGACCGCGGGGGAGAGGCGGCCTTCCCGGACCTCACGCTGCGGGAGAACCTCTCGGCCACGGTCCTCCGGCGCTACTGGCGCCCCTGGGGCATGGCCCGGAGGCGGGAGCGGGCGGAGGCCCGCGGGCTCATCGGGGCGCACGCGGTGAAGGCGGCGTCGTCCGAGGTGCCGTTCGCCGCGCTCTCCGGTGGCAACCAGCAGAAGGCGGTCCTGGCCCGCTGGCTGCGCCGCGAGCCCCAGGTGCTGCTGCTCGACGAGCCGACGCAGGGCGTCGACGTCATGTCCCGCGGCGACATCTACCGCACCGTCCGGGACGTCGCGGCCGGCGGCTGCGCCGTCGTCGTCGCCTCCTCGGACCTGATCGAGCTGTACGCGCTGTGCGACCGCGTCGTGGTCCTGCGCGACGGCCGGATCGCCACCGAGGTCAGCGGCTCGCAGCTGACGCCCGACCACCTGACCGAACTCACGCAGAGCACCGCCGGCCCGGTGCCGGCGCCCGGAGGGACCCGATGAGCCTGACCAACACCGAGACCGTGGCCACCGCCGCCGGCAACGCCGCGGCGGCACCTCCGGCAGACCGTCGGGGCGGCGGGGGGAGCTGGCGCGGCCACGCCGAGCGGCACGCCCTGCTGGGGCTGCTGGTCGCCGTCGTCGCGTTCTTCTCGCTGTACCCGGACAGCGCGCAGACCTTCTTCACCAGCTCCAACGCCAGCATGCTGCTGGGCAACCAGTCGGTGGTCGCGCTGCTGGCGCTGGCGGTGATCCTGCCCCTGGTGACCGGCTACTTCGACTTCTCGCTGGGCGCGGTCGCCGCGCTGTCCAGCGTGCTCACCGCCGGGCTCATGTCCTTCCACGGCTGGTCGCTGTGGGCCGCCGTCGCCGTGAGCGTCGCCGCCGGCGCGGCGATCGGGGCGGTGAACGGTCTGCTGGTGACCCGCTTCGGCCTCAACAGCTTCGTGACGACGCTGGGAATGGCCACGCTGCTGGGCGGGCTCGTGCAGTGGTACACGGGAGGTCAGACCATCCTCGCCGGGATCGACCCGGCGCTCCCGCAGTTCGGCAGCGCGACCTGGCTCGGCCTGCCGCGGGTGGTCTTCATCGTCGCGCTGGCCACCGTCGTGCTGTGGTACCTGCTGGCCCACACGCCGTTCGGGCGCCGGCTCTACGCGATCGGCTCCAACCCGCGGTCGGCCCGGCTGGTCGGCGTCCGGGTGGACCGGTCGGCGTGGACGACGTTCGTGATGGCCGGCGCGCTGGCCGGGGTGGCCGGCGTCCTCCAGCTGGCGCGCGCGGGCAGCGCGACGGCCGACAACGGGACCGGCCTGCTGTTCCCGGCGCTGGCCGCGGCGTTCCTGGGCGCGACGGCGGTCGTGCCCGGCTTCTTCAACCCCGTCGGCACGATCATCGGCGTCCTCTTCGTGTCGGTCAGCGTGAGCGGGCTGACCCTGTCCGGCGCCAGCAGCTGGGCGAGCCCGGTGTTCAACGGTGCGGCCCTGCTCGTCGCGGTCGGCCTCTCGACCTACCTGGGGCGGGCTCGCGGCGTGCGCACCGGCTGAGGCCGGCGCCGGCGTGCTCAGCCGGCCGGGTCGGGGGGCACCAGGTGCTGGCGGAGGAAGGCGCCGACCGCGGCCAGGGAGGCCGGTGAGTCGAAGGCGGGGTCCTCATGGTTCGCGCCGTGCAGCAGCCACAGCGTCGCGTCGGCACCCTCGGCCCGCAGCGCCCGGTGCAGGTCGCGGCTGTGCGTGGAGGGCACCAGACCGTCGCGGTCGCCGTGCACGAGCAGGAAGGGCGGCGCACCGGGTCGGACGTGCGTCACCGGGCTGGCCGCCACGGCCGCGTCACGGGCGTCGCGCACGTCCTCGACGCCCAGCAGCCGTGCCTCGAACGACGGCTGCGGCAGCGGCCCGGTGACGAAGGCGGGCAGCGGTCCCTCGGGGACGTCCGACGCCCGTCGCAGGAGATCGGTCGTGGGGAACCAGGCGACGACCGCCTGCACCGACGAGTCGCCCAGGTGCGCGTCGGCGTCGTCGACCGTCAGCCCCAGCAGCGAGGCGAGGTGGCCGCCCGCCGAGGCCCCCCACGCGCCGACCCGCTCGGCGTCCAGCCCGTGGTCGCCGGCGTGCGCCCGCAGCCAGCGGAGCGCCGCTCGCACGTCCCAGAGCGGCGCGGGGAACGCGGCCTGGCCGCTGAGCCGGTACTGCACCGCGGCGACCGCCACGCCGCTCGCGGCCAGCGGGAGGAGGCGCTGGTCCGCGCGGTCGCTGCGCGAGCCGCGCAGCCAGCCGCCGCCGTGCAGCCAGATGCACAGCGGGGCGGGCCGGACGTCGGGGAGGTACAGGTCCAGCCGGAGGTCCAGGCCGTCGACGCTCGCGTAGACGAGGTCCCGGTGCACCGTCGTCCCGGTCACCGCTGCTCCGCGGACCGGATGGCAGGGACCACCTCGTCGCGGAAGAGCCGCACCGACGCGAGGACGGTCTCCACGTCGAGCGACCCCCAGGCGAAGGCGCCGGCGAAGTAGTTGATCTCGCCGACCTCCCGCGCGCGGGCCACCTGCGCCGCCACGGTCCGCGGCGACCCGACGAACAGCTTGTGCCCCTCGACGAGCGCGCCGAAGTCGGCCGGGCCGGTGAACCGCTCGCTCCCGTGCAGCCGCCACAGGTGGGTGAAGCTCTCGTAGTGCGCCTCGAACGCCGGGCGGGCGAGCGCCACGGCGGCCTCGTCGGTCTCGGCGACGACGACGTGGCGCAGCATGCCGAACCGCGGCGGGGAGCCCGGCAGGCTGTAGCGGGCCCCGCCACGGGCCGCGGAGCGCCGGAAGTGGTCGAAGAAGACCCGGCTCTGCTCGCGGACCGCCTCCAGCGGCGGCGAGGCGAAGCCGAACCCGAAGAGCACGTTGTAGCCCTCGTCGCCCAGCCGCGGGACCGAGGCCGCGTTGGACGTCGGGTACCACAGCGGCGGGTGCGGGCGCTGGTACACGGGGACGTGCAGCTCCACCTCCTCCGCCGTCTGCCCGTCGGGCCCGGGCCGGCGGAAGCGACCGGTCTCCAGCGCCTCGACGATGGCGGGGAACGACGACTCGAAGCGCGCCGCGGTGTCGGCCGGACCGAGGCCGTACATCGCCGCCTCGATGGGCGAGGAGCCCTTCCCGACCCCGACGTCCAGCCGGCCGTGGCTGAGCTGGTCGAGCATGCAGATCTCCTGCACCAGCCGCAGCGGGTCGTACAGCGGGACGATGAAGGTGGTGGGCGCCAGCCGGATGCGCCGGGTCTCCCGGGCGGCCGCGGCGAGGAACACCGCGGGGGAGGGCGACAGGCCCAGCGGCGTGCCGTGGTGCTCCGCCAGGTGGTAGGTCGTGAACCCGCCCTGGTCGGCCTCGGCGAGGACGCGCAGCCGGGCGTCGTAGACCTCGGCAGGTGACAACCCGGGGACGGCGTCCACCCAGTCGAACAGGCCGAACTCCAGCTCGTCCCGGACGTCGTGCTCGACCTGCTGCGCTGACATCGCATCCCCTCTGCTGCCGGCCCGCTGGGCGGTGGGACGCAACCTACCGGTGGCGCCGGGCGGGCCCCGGGTGTCCGATCGGAGCAGCCGGTCGGACGAGCGAGGAGGACGGGCATGCGGATCACAGCTGCCGTCGTGGAGGAGCTGCACGGTCCCTTCGTCGTGCGGGAGGTCGAGCTCGACGAGCCGGGCCCGGGGGACGTGCTGGTCAAGGTGGCGGCCACCGGGTTCTGCCACACCGACGGCATCGCCCGCGACGGCGACCTGCCCTTCCCGCTGCCCGGCGTGCTCGGGCACGAGGGCGCCGGGACGGTGGTCGCGGTGGGCGACGGCGTCACCGGCGTCCGCGAGGGCCAGGACGTCGTCCTCGGCTGGCCGTCCTGCGGGGCCTGCCGCAACTGCCGGGCGGGGGAGCCGCGCTACTGCCTGCGGATGGGGGAGCTGGTCGGCGGCGGCCACCGGCTCGACGGGGCCTCGGCCCTGCGCGGCACCGACGGCTCCCCGCTGGCCAGCCATTTCTTCGGGCAGTCCTCGTTCGGCACCTACGCGATGACCACCGCCTCCTCGCTGGTGCCCGTCCCGGCCGGTCTGCCCGTGGAGCTCCTGGGCCCGCTGGCCTGCGGGCTGGCCACCGGTGCCGGAGCGGTGCTCAACACCCTGCGGCCCGAGCCGGGCAGCTCGATCGTGGTCTACGGCGCCGGCACCGTGGGGCTGGCCGCGGTGATGGCCGCCCGCAGCTCCGCGGCCACGACGGTCATCGCGGTCGACCGGCACGCCGGGCGGCTCCGGCTGGCCGAGGGCCTGGGTGCCACGCACACCGTCGACGCGACCGAGACCGACCCGGTGGCGGCGGTGACCGAGATCTGCGGTGGTCCCGCCGACGCGTCGCTGGACTGCACCGGCAACCTCGCGGTGATCCGGCAGGCGATCGACTCGGTGGGCATGCTCGGGACGGCGCTGCTCATCGGCGGCGCTCCCGCGGGGGCGGAGTTCACCGCCGACCACCTGACCACGCTGTGGGGCAAGACGATCCGCGGCACCCTCGGCGGCAGCGGCCACGGCCAGCAGCTGATCGCCGCCCTGATGGACCTCCACCTGCAGGGCCGGTTCCCGTTCGACCAGCTGGTGCAGTACTTCCCGCTGGACCGCATCGAGGACGCCGTCGAGGCCTCGTACAGCGGCGCCGTCGTGAAGCCGATCCTGACCATGCCGCACTGACACCGGCCCCGGTCCACCAGGACGCTTGAAGTCTCAACTGTCTCGCCGTAGGCTGACACTTGAAGCTTCAAGCTATGACCGGAGGACCCGTGAGCACCCCGCATAAGACCGCTGCCACCGCCGTGCCGCTGCACCCGCTGCTCGCCGGCCGGTGGAGCCCCCGCGGCCTGGACCCGCAGCACGAGCTGACCCAGCACCAGCTCACGGCCCTGCTCGAGGCCGCCCGCTGGGCGCCGAGCGCGTCCAACACCCAGCCCTGGCGGTTCGCCGTCGCGCTGCGCGGCACCGAGGAGCACGCCGCCGTCCTCGACGCGCTGGTCGGCTTCAACCGCGCCTGGGCGCACGCCGCGTCCGCCCTGGTCGTGGCCGCCGCCGAGACGCACACCCCCGAGGGCGCCGAGCGGCGCTGGGCCGTCTACGACACCGGCCAGGCCGTGGCCCACCTGTCGGTGCAGGCCGAGGTGGAGGGGCTCGCCGTGCACCAGATGGGCGGCTTCGACAGCGAGCGCATCGCGGCCCTCCTGCCCGAGGGCGTCACCCCGCTGGTCGTCCTGGCCATCGGCCGCCGGGACGACACCGCGGAGCTGCCCGAGCCGCTCGCCGGGCGGGAGGCCGCCGCGCGCGACCGCCTGCCGCTCGAGGCGCTCCAGCTGCCCCTCGGCGTCCCCGCGTCCGTCTGAGCCGTCGAGGAGGGCCCGTGACCACCGCACCGCGGAGCAGCACCGCCGCCGCCGACGCGCTCATCGACCCGCGGCACCCCTTCGCCGCGCACCTCCGGCACGTCGCTGCCGCCGAGGCGGCCGAGCCGCACCGGGAGTGGACGCCGGAGGACGGGCCGCTGCCGGCGCTGTACCTCTCCCACGGCGCCCCGCCGACCTTCGAGGACGGCCCGTGGATGCGGCAGCTGCACGACTGGGCGCGGGCGCTGCCCCGGCCGAGGGCGGTGCTCATCGTCAGCGCGCACTGGGAGTCCGACGCCCTCGGCATCACCAGCACGGCCCCCACCGAGCTGGTCTACGACTTCGGCGGCTTCGCCCCGATGTACTACCGGATGCGGTACGACACCCCCGACCCGTCGGCGCTGGCGCAGCAGGTGCTCGCGGTCCTGCCCGCCGGCCAGCACGTGCACGAGCACCGCAGCCGGGGCCTGGACCACGGCGCCTGGCTGCCGCTCAAGGTCATGTACCCCGACGCCGGCATCCCCGTGCTGCAGCTCAGCCTGCCGACCCACGACACCACCGCGCTGCTCGGCCTCGGCCGGCGGCTGCGCACGCTGCGGGAGCAGGGAGTGCTGGTCGTCGGCTCCGGGTTCATGACCCACGGGCTGCCCTTCGTCGACTGGTCCCGGCCCGACGTCGTCCCCGGCTGGTCGGCCGACTTCGACGCCTGGGCTGCCGACGCCCTCGACCGCGGCGACGTCGAGGAGCTGGCGCGGTTCCGGCTGCGGGCGCCCGGCCTGCGCTACGCCCACCCCACGGTCGAGCACTTCACGCCGCTGTTCGTCACCCTGGGAGCCGCGACCGACCCCACCGCGCCGGTCACCACGGCCATCGACGGGTTCACCATGGGGCTGGCCAAGCGCTCCTTCCAGGTCGCCTGAGGCGGAGGACGGCACCGATGACGGCGGAGGACGTGGCCACCCCGGCGACCCGCTGGCTGGACGCGCAGCAGATGGCGGCCTGGCTGCCGCTGCTGCGCGTGGTCCAGCTGCTGCCGCAGGCCCTGGACCGGCAGCTGCGGCGGGAGGCCGGTATCGGCCACGCCTACTACCAGGTGCTGGCCACCCTCTCCGCCCAGCCGGAGCGGACCCTGTCCATGGGCGAGCTGGCGCGGATGACGGCGACCAGCCCCTCGCGGCTGAGCCACGCCGTCGCCGCGATGGAGGAGCGCGGCTGGGTCGCCCGCCGGCCCTGCCCGACCAACCGGCGGATCCAGTACGCCACGCTCACCGACGAGGGCCTCGGGCTGCTCGAGCGCATCGCGCCCGGCCACGTCGCCGAGGTCCGCCGGGTGGTCTTCGACGGGCTGACCGACGAGCAGGTCGAGCAGCTGCGGTCGCTCGCCCTCGCCATCCTGGCCCCGCTGGACGACTGACTCCCGGGGCGTCGCGCCGAGGCCGCTGTCGGGCCCGGGAGGGCCGTGCGCCATAGTCGTGGCTCCTCGACACCGCCGCCACGCTGTTCCCGGAGGCAATCGGACATGCCCAGAGCACTGCTGCTGGAGAACATCGACCCCGTGGCGGTGGAGCTGCTCTCGGCCGCCGGCTACGAGGTGGAGTCCGTCCGGGGCGCGCTGGACGCCGCCGACCTGACCGCCGCGCTGGACGGCGTCGACGTGCTCGGCATCCGGTCCAAGACGCAGGTGGACGCCGACGTGCTGGCGCAGCACCCCGGCCTGGCGGCGGTGGGCGCCTTCTGCATCGGCACCAACCAGATCGACCTGACCGCGGCCGCGGCGGCCGGCGTCGCGGTGTTCAACGCGCCGTACTCCAACACCCGCAGCGTCGTGGAGCTGGCGATCGCGGAGATCATCAGCCTGGCGCGGCGGCTGATCGACCGGGACCGGGCGCTGCACGCCGGTACCTGGGACAAGTCCGCCTCCGGTAGCCACGAGATCCGCGGGCGCACGCTGGGCATCGTCGGCTACGGCAACATCGGCAGCCAGCTGTCGGTGCTGGCCGAGGCGCTGGGCATGCGGGTCCTCTACTACGACCTGGAGGACAAGCTCGCGCTGGGCAACGCCGAGCGCTGCGGCAGCCTGGAGGAGCTGCTGGAGCGCGCCGAGACGGTGTCGCTGCACGTGGACGGCCGGGGCGGCAACGCCGGCATGTTCGGCGCCGAGCAGTTCGCCCGGATGCGGCCGCGCAGCCTCTTCCTGAACCTGTCCCGCGGCTTCGTCGTGGACCACGAGGCGCTGCGGGACAACGTCCTCAGCGGCCACATCGCCGGCGCCGCCGTCGACGTCTTCCCCGACGAGCCGCGCGAGCAGGGCGACGAGTTCCGGTCCGTGCTGCGCGGGCTGCCCAACGTCATCCTCACCCCGCACGTCGGCGGGTCGACCCAGGAGGCGCAGTACGACATCGGGCGGTTCGTCGCCGGGAAGCTGGTCGACTACACCCGCACCGGGACGACGACGCTGAGCGTGAACCTGCCCGCGGTGGCCCTGCACGGGTCGTCGGCGGACCGGTTCGGGCTGCTGCACCACAACGTGCCCGGCGTCCTGGCGCGGGTGGACGCGCTGGTGGGGGAGTACGGGCTGAACGTGGACGGCCAGGTCCTCGGGACCCGCGGCCAGGTCGGCTACGTCGTCACCGACGTCAACGCCGAGCTGCCGGCCGAGCTGCTGGCAGCGCTGACCGCGCTCCCCGAGACGGTCCGCCTGATGACCTTCCGGTGAGCACGGCGGGTTTCGGATCGACGGCACGAGGGCAGGGCCAGGCGCCGACGAGGAGGGCAGGATGAACCTGGAGAAGGTCGTCTTCGGGTTCTTCGTCGTCCTGGCCGCCACGCTGAACTTCGGCTTCTTCATCGGCGACATCTCCGACCCGGACCTGCACAACCCCTACGAGCTGTTCGCGGCTGTCGTCGTCAACCTCATCGCCACGGTGCTGAAGTTCGGCGACCGGACGCAGATCGGGGCGGTGCACCTCGCGACGAGCCTGGTCGCCGTCCTGCAGCTCGTCGCCGCCACCCTCCTGTACGGGTACGCGACGCACGTGTCGTCGGCCGGGATGAACGAGTCCTGGACGGCGAGCGTCGTCTCCCTCTCCGGCGGCGCGCTCCTGGCCAACATCGTCTCGGTCGTCCTGCTCGTCGTGGAGACGGTCTCCTTCCACCGCGACTGACGATGGTCAACCCCGTGCTGGCCCTGGTGAAGCGCCTCTCCGGCCGCGACCGGGGCGACCGGCGGCGGGTGCGCCGGGCGACGTTCCGCGTCGCCGCCGCCTCGGCGGCCCAGGCGTCGGCGACGGTCTTCCTGATCATGCGCCGGATGCGCGCGCCGCTGATCGTGCTGATCGTCATCTTCGCCGTCAGCGTGCTCGGCCTGACCGTCATCCCGGGGCAGGACGAGAACGGCGAGCCCCTGCGGATGAGCTTCTTCGACGCGTTCTACGTCATGAGCTACACCGCGACGACGATCGGGTTCGGCGAGATCCCCGTGCCGTTCACCTACAACCAGCGGATGTGGGTGACCGTCTCCATCTACCTCACGGTCATCGGCTGGGCCTACGCGATCGGGTCGCTGCTGGCCCTCCTGCAGGACCGGGCCTTCCGCTCCGCGCTGTCGCTGCAGCACTTCAGCAGGAAGGTGGCGCGGCTGCGCGAGCCCTTCCTCCTCATCGCCGGGCACGGCCGCACCGGCGAGCTGGTCGGGAGGTCCTTCGACAAGCTGGGCCGCCGCTTCGTCGTCCTCGACCTGGACCAGGAGCGGATCGACCGCCTGGAGCTCGGCTCCTACGTCTCGGACGTGCCCGGCCTGGCCGCGGACGCGCGCGACCCCGGGCACCTGGCGGTCGCCGGGCTGGGCCATGCCTGCTGCGAGGCCGTCGTCGCGCTGACCAACGACGAGGAGGCCAACCTGACCATCGTCATGGCGGCGGCCCTCCTGCGGCCCGACCTGCCGGTCATCGCCCGGGTCAGCTCCCGGACGATCGCCGAGCGGATGCAGGCCTTCGGCACCCCGAGCACGGTCAACGCCTTCGACCGGTTCGGCGACCACCTGCGGCTCGCGCTCCGCGCGCCGGCCGCCTACCAGCTGAAGAGCTGGCTGGAGAGCGGGCCGGGGGCGGAGCTGCCCGAGCGCGGGGCGCCACCGAGCAGCGGCCGCTGGGTGGTCTTCGGCTACGGCCGGCTGGGCCGCGAGCTCACGTCGGACCTGCGTGCCGAGGGCATGGACGTCACCGTCGTGGAGGTGCAGCCGACCGACGCCGACGGCGCCGACCTGCTGGTCGGGGACGCCTCCGACCCGTGGGTGCTGGCGCAGTCGGACCTGGACCGGGCGGTGGGCGTGGTCGCGGGCACCGACAACGACACCACCAACCTCTCCCTGGTCGCGGCGGCCCGCCGCAGCAACCCGTCGCTGTTCGTCGCGGCCCGCCAGAACCGCCCGGCGAGCGCGCCGCTGTTCGCCGCCATGGACATCGACGCCCTGCTCGTGCCGACGGAGGTGGTCGCGCACGAGGTGTACGCGCAGCTCTCGACGCCGCTGCTGTGGCGGTTCCTCCGCGAGATGCCGGGGCAGGGCGAGGCGTGGGCCGAGGAGGTCGTCGACCGGCTCACCGCCGTGTGCGGCACCCGGCTGCAGACCCTCTGGAAGGTCCGCCTCACCGCGCAGCACGCGCCCGCCCTGCAGGGCTGGCTGGCCTCGGGCGAGGCGACGCTCGGGGCGCTGCTGCGCAACCCTGAGGACCGGGAGGCCCCCCTGCACGCGGTGGTGCTGCTGGCCATGCGCGACCGGGAGGCGACGCTGGCACCGGGGGAGGACCACGTGCTCCGGCCCGGCGACGAGCTGCTGTTCGCCGGCCGTGCCGCCGCCCGCCGCGCGCTGTCGACGACGCTGCTCGTCCCGGGCGTCCTCGAGTACGTGCTCACCGGCCGCCGGGTGCCGGCGAGCTGGGTCTGGCGCGCGCTGGCACCCGGCCGGCCGGCCTCTCCGGATGCAGCGGGGCGCGGACCCGCCTAGCCTTCGGGCGTGGCCGGCGAGGACCTGCAGCAGCTGGTCCGCCGACGTCTGTGGGAGCTCGGCCGGACGGTGGACGAGGCGTCCCGCCGCGCGCGCCGGGTCATCCCCGCCGACACGCTGGCGCTCATGGCCCGCAGGGGCGGCCGGAGCTTCATCAGCGAGGGACTGGCCGGCTTCCTCGCCCGGGCCCTCGACGTCCCGGAGAACCGGGTGCGCCGCGCGGCCGGGCTGCCGCTCGTGCGGGACGAGCGGGAGAGCACCACCACCCGCCCGCACCTCCGGCTGGTCCGCGGGGACGGCACCGAGCAGCAGTAGCCGCGCCGGTGCCGTGACGTGCCGGGCGCCGTCGGGCGGGCGCTGGCAGGGTGGTCGGCATGGCCGACACCTCTCCCGTCGTCACGTCCCCCGTCGTCGTGGTGACCGGTGCCAACGGTCTGGTGGGCGCCGCGGTGTGCCGGGCCCTCGCCGAGCGGTCGGCGACGGTGCGCGCCGTCGTCCGCCGGGCCGGCAGCGCCCCCGCGCTCGAGGGGGTCACCGAGCACGTCGGCGACTTCGCGGACGAGGCCTTCGCCCGTGCCGTGACCGAGGGCGCGGACGCCGCGGTGACGACGGTCCACCCGATGGGCTCCCCGCGGGAGGTGCAGCACCGGGTGGGCGCCGAGGGCACGGCCGCCTTCGCCCGGGCCGCCCGCGACGCCGGCGTCGCCCGGCTGGTGCACGTGTCCACCGCCGGGGTCTACGACCGCTCGGCGGGGGTCGGTGACATCGCCGAGGACGGCGCGCTGCTGCCCGAGGGCAGCGGTGACTACCCCGACACCAAGAACGCCGCCGACGCCGCGCTGGCACAGGTGGGTGGGCTCACCACCGTGCTCGTCCGCCCGCCGGCGATCACCGGTGCCGGCGAGACGTCTGTCTGGAACACCCTGCGCCCGCAGGCGGTCCGGGACGGCGAGCGGCGGGAGAACCCGGCGAAGAGCTGGCCGTGGGTGCACGTGGACGACCTCGCGGCCCTCGTCGCCGACGTCGCCACCGGTGCGGTCGCGACCGCGGACGACCCGGAGCGGGGCCCGGTCGCCGGGGGCACCACCCCGGTCGTCGTCGCCGGCGAGCCCGCCACCTGGCGGGACTACCTCGGCACGGTCACCGACGCGCTCGGGGTCGCCCCCGAGTGGACCGACGAGCCGGTCTGGACCGGGCAGCTGCGGACCGACCGCGCGCGGAGCTGGGGCTGGGCGCCCCGGGTGACCCTCGCGCAGGCCCTGGACGAGCTGCGTCAGGGGCTGCGGAGCTGAGCGCGGCCGGTCACCTGCGGTCGGCGGGTGGCTCGATGAACCACATCGCGCCGGCGACGGCGCCGTACGCCAGCGCGGGGCCGGTGTGCGGCAGCCGCTTGCCGGCCGCCGCCCGCGCCTGGCCCCGCCGGAAGATCCACCGTTCGACGACGGCCAGCCAGCCTGCCGTCACGCCGGCCACGGCGACCAGTGGGGCGAGGGCGACGGCCTTGCGTGCAGCCGGCAGCGCGCGGAACGCCTGGGCGAGGGAGGGGGCTCCGTCGGCCGCCTGCTGCCTCTGCCCGCCGGGCCACGTCCTCCGCACCTCGGGCAGGGAGGCGGCGACGGCGACGGCGGTGGTCCCGACCTTCACCCAGCCGCGCGTCCGGCGGTCGGCGACCAGGTCGGGCAGGGAGTAGTGCAGCGCGGTGGCGGCTCCGGTCACCAGAGCCGCCACCGCGCGAGACGTCGGCGTCCGGGAAGGCATGCGCTCATCCTGGCGTGACCGGCCCGACCAGGGCACCACCGCGCTCGCGCGCGCCGTGGCCGGCGGGCGTCAGCGCCGGCTCAGTCCACGACCGCGCGGGTCCGCGACCGGTAGAGCAGGTCGGCGTACTCGGGGTGGCGCTGCACGTAGCCGCTGACGAAGGGGCAGACGGCCAGCACGGCCAGCTGCTGCCCACGGACGTCGTCCAGGGCATGGCGGACCAGGACGCTGCCCACGCCCTTCCCCTCGAACTCGGGCAGGACCTCGGTGTGCGTGAACGCCACGAGCTCGTCGGTCGGGATGTAGTCGGCGATCGCGGCGAGGGCGCCGTCGACCCGCGCCTCGTAGCGCCTGCGCTCTGGTGCGTTGGTGACCGTGACGTCCATGCGGTGCCTTCCTCGTCCAGCAGGGTGCGGATGGCGCTGATCATGCCGCCCGGACCGGCGGCGTCGTCGTCACCGGACGGTTCCGGCCCGGCGCTGGTAGAACGGGACATGCCCATCGACGCGCTCGAGCCCAGCCCGATCGTCCGCCTGCTCGGCAAGCCCGCGGCCGAGCTCACCGGCGCCGACCTCGTCCGGGCGGTCGAGGAGCTGGGGCTGCGCCAGGTGAACCTGCGCTACGTCGGTGGCGACGGGCGGCTGAAGACCCTGGCCTTCCCGGTCAGCTCCCGCGAGCACCTGCTGGAGGTGCTGGTCCGGGGCGAGCGGGTGGACGGCTCCAGCGTCTTCGAGGGCACCGACACCGACGCCAGCGACGTGTACGTCGTCCCGCGGCACCGGACCGCCTTCGTCAACCCCTTCGGGGAGCGGCCCTCGCTCGACCTGCTGTGCTCCTTCTACGACGAGTCGGGGCAGCCGCTGCCCTACGCCCGCGAGCAGGTCGTGCGGCGGGCTGCCGAGGCGCTCACGCGGGAGACCGGCATGACGCTGGAGGCATTCGGCGAGCTGGAGTACTACCTCGTCGACGAGCCGGAGCGGATCTACCCGGTCGAGGAGGAGCGCGGCTACCAGGAGTCGACCCCCTTCTCGAAGGGGCAGCGGGTCCGCGAGCAGGTGCTGGGCCACCTCACCGCCATGGGGGTGCGGCTGAAGTACGCCCACGGCGAGGTCGGCAACATCCTCGAGGAGGACCGGCAGCTGGTCCAGCACGAGATCGAGCTGCAGCCGGTGCCGGTGGAACAGGCCGCGGACGCCCTGGTCCTGACCAAGTGGGTGGTGCGGGAGGTGGCGGCCGCGCACGGGCTGGAGGCGACGTTCGCCCCGCTGGTCAGCGGCGAGGGTGCGGGCAACGGCCTGCACGTGCACAGCCGGCTGGTGCGCGACGGCGCCAACGCCATCGTCGGGGAGGACGGGCTCAACGACACGGGGCGCCGGCTGGTCGCCGGCTACCTGCAGACGGCGCGGGCGCTCACGGCGTTCGGCAACACGGTGCCCACGTCCTACCTGCGGTTCGCCGAGGGGGACGAGTCGCCCGGCGCCATCTGCTGGGGCGAGAAGGACCGCACCGGGCTGGTCCGGGTACCCCTGGCCTGGAACGGCGACGTGCTGCCCGGGATGGTCGCCCACGCCAACCCGGGCAGCACCGAGCCGGTCCCCGAGCCGGCCACCCACCCCCAGACCGTCGAGCTGCGCGTCGGCGACGGCTCGGCCGACGTGCACCTGCTGCTGGCCGGCATGGCCGTCGCCGCGAGACGCGGGCTGGCCGACGAGGGCAGCCTGGAGCTGGCCGAGCGGCTGGACGCCGCCGACCACGACGAGGACGACTTCGAGCAGCTGCCCACCTCGTGCGGCGAGTCCGCCGATGCCCTGGAGGCCGAGCGCGAGCTGTTCGAGGCCGACGGCGTCTTCCCCGCCGCGCTCGTCGACGCGGTGCTCGCCGGCCTGCGCGAGGCCGAGGAACACGCCGGCGACGTCTCCGGGGACGACGAGGCCCGCGACGAGCTCATCCGCCGGTACTGGCACGTCGGCTAAGGCGCCACGGGGCCGCGCGGTGGCCCGGGAAGCAAGAAGCCCCAGGTGCCGGTGCTGCCGGTTCCTGGGGCTCCGTCTGTGTCCGAGGGGGGACTTGAACTCCCGTCGGACCACCTGCATCGAGATGCATGCGCCAGCAGAATGCCGCCTGCCAGGCGGGGGAAAGACTGTCTGATTGTCGCTTTCAGGCATCCAGATGCACCCGAATACATCGGCGGCGGTATCGCGCCGGGTATCACGAGCGAACCGTCACACGCGCCCGCCATCGTCTGCGCCATGACCGACAACGAGATCAAGACGCTGGCCAAGCTGCTGCAGCCGTACAGGGACCAGGTCGAGGAGTTCTGGGGTCGCCGACGAACGGGCACGCAGGCCACGAGTTCTCCGACTGAGCTGCTCACGATCCCGGAGACCGCCGCGGTGCTCGGCTACAAGGACCGGGGCACGGTCTACGACCTCATCTCGACAGGCGCGCTGCGTGCCGTGGACGTGCGAGCGACCGGCAAGCAGGCGAAGACCCGAGTCCGTCGCGATGACCTGCAGTCGTTCATCGACTCTCGTACGCGGAGGGCAGCGCGATGACCGGCGGACGCCCCTCTCGCGAGGAGTGCTTCGCGGCCGCCGGCGCCGCGCTGGCCGCCGCCATCGAACGGCGGGACGCGCTCAGCCCGCGGCAGGCAGCCCAAGCCGCCTGGCGCCCGGGAGGCCCGTCGGTCGACGAGATCGAGCGTCGCATCACCGCACGACGCCTGAGCGAGGGATGGCAATGAGCGGCGACCTGATCCCGTACTGGGGGCCGCTGCCGGTGCCTCACGGCCATCGCCTGCCGACCCGCGAGGAGTGCTTCGCCGCGGCGGCGCGGGCGTTCAACGCCGGCCGTGCACGCCGTGACGCCCTTCCGGTGATGGACGCCGCGCGTGAGGCCTACGTGCCCGGCGGCCCCGTCGTCGAAGAGCTGGCCGCCCAGATCCGGGCGCAGCGAGAACAGGCGCGACGACGCGCCTCCACAGACACGTCTCCGCCGCCCGGCTGAGACGAGGCGGGCCCGTCATCAGTTGGCGCTGACGACGGGCCCTAGATCCCCACCCCCAGGAGGATGAGGACCTTGACGAAGAACGCTATCGGCACCCCCCGACAGACTCTTCAGCTGAACGGTCGCGACTGGTCGCTCGACGCCGCTGAGGTGGACTCTGTCGTGGAGTTCCTGACCGAGCTGCGCCGCTACCGCTACTGGAAGCACGAGACGTGGTGCGACCCGAAGCAGCACGAGTTGAACGCTGAGGGCGCCGAGCTGGACGAGACGCCCTGCGTTGGTCGCATGATCCAGGTCAGCGACGAGCTCGGCGGCTGGTGGCACCAGGACGATGTGGGCACGCCGGCCCGCTTCTACGTCGACCGTGACCGGCGCAGCGGGCCGAGCTGGGACGCGACCCTCGAGGAGGTTGAGGTCGTGATGAGCTTCCTGCCGAAGGACGCCCCGGCGGGGGAACTGTTCGCGCAGGCGATGGTCGACTACGCGGGCAGCGTCGACCTTGGAGGCCAGCAGTGACGGCGGCGCTGACCGACACCCCGGACCGCGGCTTGGAGGCGCGGCAGCTGTACGAGGGGGAGCGGAGGTCGCTGCGGCAGGTGGCTGCACGCATGGGTGTCTCGCACTCGACGGTGAGGCGGCTTCTGCTTGAGCAGGGGGTGTCGATGAGGCGTCCGCGCCTGTGGGTCGTCCCGGACGCCCCACGGCCCGCACAGCCGCTGCAGGTGGCACCCGAGCGGGCGGCGCTCGCCTTCACCGCTGACCGAGGCTGGCACATGGTGCAGGCGCCGCCGGCCTGGTTCCTCGACCTGCTCGCCGAGCTCGACTGAGCAGCGGGGCTCCGGTTCGCAGACGTACGGGGCGTGAGCAAGCATCGCGCCCCGTCCACCCGCCCGCCGATCCGCAGCGTCGTCGTTGTGATCGCCCTGATCGCCCGCATCTGGGAGGTGATCCACCCATACGTGGCTGAATCGAGCTAACCGAGGTGGTCCCGCCCCGACATGCCCCGGGGCGGGACCACCTCGTGTTCTGTCGTCCGGAACCGATACGGTCTCGTCCACCAATCAGAACGGGGCGGTCATGCGCAGAATCTTGGCCCTTGGGGCCATCCTCGGACTCGTGGCCGCATGCGGAGGTGAGGCGGACGAGGAGGCGGTGCAGACCGCCCCCGCCGCAGAGCCGGCAGAGCCAACCGAGCCCTACGACGTCTATCTCGAGGAGATGGACTCCGCCGGCCTGACGCCGGAGGTAAAGCCTGACGAGGCGGTCAGCGTCGCCGGAAACACATGCGACAACACCCTCCCGGAGATGCGCGAGTTCCTGACCACCATGCAGACCCTGTACACCGGCACGGAGTACGACCACTTTCTGGAGGGGCGGGCCTACTTCATCGACGCCTACTGCCCGAACATCCGGGTGGTCTACGACGCCGCCACCGAGGCCGTGGCTGGCGTCATTGTCCCACCGGCCGGGTCCTGAACCGTGGGGTGACGGTCCCCGCCGCCCGGCCTGGGCGTGCGGGGACCGAAGCGGTGGCGCTGCGGCCGGCGGGTGCCAGACCGTGTGGGCGGGGTGCCGTAGCCGCCGGCGGGGTCACCCCGCCGGCGACGTCCAGGGTGGCAGTGCCGACGGCTCCCACCACCGGCCCTGTCGGCGCACTACGGCGGCGGACTAGGCGCCTGATCCGTCGATGAGCTGCACGCCGAGCCCGGCGAAGTGCCTCATGTTGCCCGTGAGGATGGGTGCGTCGTAGTAGACGCCGCACGCGGCGATCCAGCAGTCGTTGGCCTGGCTGGCCTGGGCCAGCGCCAAGCCCTGCTGCTTCGCCTGATGGCGCAGCTGCGCCCAGACCAGGGTCAGCTGATCGTCGAAGGGGAGGATCACGCACTTCTTGATCTGCGCCTCAAGATCCGCCTTGCGACGGTCACCCCAACCCCCGTCCAACGCGCCGAATCGCAGCTCAGCAACCGAGACGAACGCCAGCGCTGGAACTCGACCCCTGAGTACCGGCCCGTAGTTCACCGCTTGCGGTCGCCGAGCGATGAGGAAGGAGAAGGCATCCGTGTCGAGGATGATGTGTGGGGCTGGCACCGGGTCGGTCACTCCGCCCGTGCGGAGAGAGCGGACTGGAAGAAGCTCTCGAAGTCGTCCTCGGGCACGTCTTCCGACAGTCCGAACTCGGCGGCGTCAGAGATGAGTCCGACGCCCTGCTCAGCAGCCAGTTCCTCGAACGTGCGCCGGCTTCCCTCGGGGACCACCTCGAGGTCCACGAGATCGAGTGAGCGCATCGTTCCGCCAATCCCGAACTCGGCAATGCCAGAGGCGATGACCATGCTGTCCATGTCGGCGAGCACCTGCGGCCGCATCGACTCGTCGAAGTTGCAGAGGATACTGGAATCGATCGTATCGATACGACAGCGGAGGGCCGACAGCGCGAAGTCGCCCATCTGCAGCCGACCGACCAGGCTTGCTTGATCGTAGTGGCGGGAGCGCCGCATGACTCGCACAGCCTGACGGAAGGCGCTGTCCACGTGCAGCATGCGGTGCCCGTTGAGGTCGAAGTCCACCGCGGCCACGGCGGCCTCTGCGATACCGCCGGACATGTGCAGAAGGCCATCCAGCACGGGAGCCGTGAACGGCTCCGGAAGTGCCTTTACGTCGCCTGCAACGATCGCACTCGCTCCGGCCTCCAACACCTCGAACGACTGCGCTAAGAGCTCATGGTCGAAAAGCGCCCCTTGCGCACGGTCGACCTCGAGGACTGCCGACCCGACCCTGAAGCCGCGTATCTCGAGACGAACCGCCTCAACGATGTCCGCCGGCCTCCGACCGCCACTTTGCGCGGCCCCCCCGGAGAGGCCTAGCGCGATGCGCTCCAGTGTCGCCTGGAACTCACCGGCGACCCGAGCCAACTCAGATAGGGGTAGCCGACCACCAGTTGTGGCGGGGCCTCTCGCGGTGATCACCAGCGAGAAGTCGCTGTCTGGGTCCACGGCTGCCTCCCCTCGTCTCGACTGGCTTATCGACCACGAGGCGCCCTAGCTCAACCTGAGCCGGGTGCCTGAGAGGTCATTCGCCCAAGGTAGTGCGCAGGTGTGTCGATTCGCCTAGTGATCTTGTGCCGGGTCGCCTGTTCGTGGACGGACCGACCGACTGACTGTTCCCTCGACGGGGCTCCCAGCTAGCCGCCCTGAGCGCCCCCTGAGGGCGCCTCAGGAGGCTATGACGTACCGCTCCGCGCCGACTTCTGTCTCGTACCGCGGCCGGGACCGCGCGACCCCTTCTCTTCGGCGTCGAACACCATGCGCGCGCGGGACTCGTAGAAGGCCAGCCGAGCGGCCTGGTCCGGCTCGGCCGCCCGCTTCAGAGCCACCGCCAACTTGGCCGAGGTGAAGATCCAGTCGGCAAGGGCCACATTCTCGCCGTTCGACGCCAGGCAGCGCTGATGCAGCGTTTCCTGGGCGACGGCGCAGCGGTGCTGCGCCTCCGAGTCCAGGCTCTTGGCGGTCGTGGTTTGCGCTGACTTCAAGGCGCTCCCGAGGGCCATCCACTCGTTGGGGCTCTCGACGTTGATGAGCAGCTGGGCGGCGCCCTCCCCGTCGCCAAGGTCGAAGTGCCGCATGAGCTGGTAGGCACGACGGCTCGCGGCCAGCGTCAGCGCTGCACCCTCCTCGGGCGTGAAGTTCACAGGCATGGCGGCACCGTAGCTACGTTCCCCGACAGAACGGGGGCGAGTAGCTGCAGGTGCTGGTAGTTGGGGCGCTCGCCGACGATCGTGACGGTCACCGCCGGACCCGCTGCCGGTAGTAGTCCTCGAGGCGGCCGTCGACGACGGCCCTGGACTCGATCCGGACGATGTCGGTGATCTCCCGGTCGCCGAGGAACACGCGCGCCTCCACGGTGACGTTGGGCGGGGCCGGTGCTGCTGCCACGACCATCTGCGGGGCCATGCCGTAGCCCGGCATCGCCGCGGCCGGGCGGGCCATCCACTCCTCGAACGCCTGCGTCTGGCGGGGGTCCAGCACCCGCTCCGGGGCGATGGTGGCCTTCGGCAGGTAGCCCTGGCCGACCGCGACACCGCCACGGTCGAACGTGTCGATGTGCACGTGGTCGTAGTGGTTCTGCGTCGGCGACCCGCGGTCGGCCATCCGCTTGAACGGCCCACCGTTGCTGCTGATCGACTGCTGCCAGATCACGTTCTCGGCGCGGAACCGGTTACTGGCCGCACCGAAAGCGAAGTCGTTGGCGATCGCCCAACCCAGCTGCAGGTTCGACGTCATGACGTCGATCGCCTTGCCCATGCCGTGGTCCGACGGCGTGTTGGTGCCCGCGATGTTCCGCTTGGCGAACCCGCCGATGTTGCGGACCCCGTAGACGTCCATCACGTACTGGCGGGCCGCCGCCATGATCGGCAGGAGGCCGTTCGCCGACCCGCCGCCGCTGGGCTCGCCGTACCGCTCGAGCAGAGCCTCCTCGAGCTCGGCCAGCTTCGCCGGACCCATCCCCACGTAGTAGGTGGTGCCACCCTCCACGCGGCCGCCTGCGGCCAACAGTGGCAGCACGTCCTTCTGGGTCAAACGCCCCGCGTTGATGGCCTCGATGAGCTGGCGGTTCTCGTCGGTGACCCGCTTGTTGACGACGAACTCTCCAGCAGACACCCAGGAGGTGGGGGCGCCGGTCTGGCGATCGATCCCGAGAATCGAGTCAGACGTGCCAGTGCCGGGACCCTCGATGATGCCGCCGGCGGCCCTGGCCGAGATGCCCGTGACGTTGCGGACGTTCGGTGCGGTGTAGACGACCCGCCCACCCGCAGTGCGGATCTTGTTCTCGAGCGCGTCGATCTCAGCGTTCGCCTGACTGGCGTCCGCGGTGATCCGGGTGAGGCGCTGGTCGGGGATGCCCAGGATGTCGTCGGCCAGCCGGTTGGCGGCCTGTGACGAGATGCCCATCCTGGCCGCGGTGTCAATGAACGACTGCCTCAGCTGGGCGTCCCGCGCTCGGACCTCGTCCTCAGTAGCGCCCTGCTGCCGCAGGGTGGAGATGAGCTGGTTGCCCTTGTCTCGCACCTCGAGGAGCACGTCACCGGCCTGTCGGCCCGACTCGGAGTAGGCGTTGAGCGTCCCGTCGGCGTTCAGCACCGATCCCGTGAGTCCGTCGACCGCACCGATCGCCTCATCGACGGCCGCGGCAAGCTGGGACTCGGCCTCGAAGGTGGTGACCGTGGCCCCGGTGAGCGCGTCCAGGCCGGCCTTCAGCGCGTCGACAGCCTTCTTCGCCTCGTCCGCTTCAGCGCCGAAGTCGCGGACATGACCGGCCGAGGCCTCCATCGCACCACCGGTCTCGGCGGTAGCGGCGGCGACATCCTCCTGCCCCTGCTTCATGCCGGCCAGGTCGGGAAACAGCTCCTCAAGGGCGCCCCGGTAGCCGTCGACCTTGTCCATCGCCGCGACGAAGGACGGGTCCTCGCTGTTGAAGTCGGCCGCCTCCAGCGCCTTCTGCAGGTACGCGTCAGTAGCCGTGCGCAGCTCGCCGTAGGCAGCCTCATTGCCGAGCAGCGCGTCGGTGACCTTAGGAAGGTCCAGCCCAAGCTCGCGGGACACGGACAGCAGATTGCTGTCACCGATCTTGGTGTCGGCGGCCTCTCGGGCGGCGATCGCCCGGACGTTCTCGTTGAGGGCCCCGTTGGACTCTTCTAGGGCATCCGCCAGACGTTGCTGGTAGCTGGCGGCCTGCTCCGTGGAGACGCTGGACTGGTCCAGCCAGGAGACCAGTGAGCCGAGGCCGAGGGTGGCGCCGGTGATGGCGAGGCCCCAGGGGCCGCCGAACGCGCCGACGAGACCACTCGCGGCTGCGCGCAGCCCGGCGGCGGACCCGACGGCGTTCGACATGCTCGTCGTGAGGTTCTGGATGGCCGTCCCGGTCGCGGACAGGGTGCCCGCGAGGGGGCCGGTGGCCAAGCGGAAGACACCCCAGGCGGCCGCGGCCGCGAGAACCGGGGTGGGGAGGGCGGAGATGCCGCTGACGATGTCTCCGGCGACCGTGACGAGGCCGGTGAGGCCCTGCACCAGCAGCCGAAGCGGACCCTGTGCACCGTCTCCCATCTGGGTGAACACCGCGTCCACCGCGCCGCCGAGCCGCTCGAGGTCGCCGCGCAGGTTGTTCGTCAGGTCGGCGGCCTGCCGCTGCGCGAACCCGGCGTCGTTGGTCTTGTCGATCCACTGCTGCAGCCCGGTCGCGCCCTGCTCGAACAGGATGTTGGAGGCCCGAACGGCGTCGGCGCCGAAGATCGTGGCCATCGCCTGGTCGCGCTGCTGCTGCGTCAGGTGACCCATCCGGGACTGCAGCTGCCCGGCCAGGGTCGTCATGCCGACGAACTTGCCGTTGGCGTCGTACAGGCTGATGCCGAGGTCGGACATGACCCCAGCGGCCTTCTCAGACGGCGCCTGCAGGTGCAGCAGCATCTGCCGGAAGCTGGTGCCGGCGTCGGAGCCGATGAGGCCCTCGGACGCGAACGCGGCCAGCGCGCCGGTGGTCTCCTCGATCGTGAGACCGGTGGCGGAGGCGACCAGCGCCGACTGGTTGAGGGCCATGCCCAGGTCGTGCACGGACCCCTGCGCCTTGCCGGCGCCGGCGGCCAGGAGGTCGGCGACGTGGTTCATCTGGTCGCCGCGCAGGTTGAACACGTTCAGCGCAGTGGCGCCGAGCTCGGCGGCGTCGGCGACCTCCATCTGCCCGGCGGCCGCCAGGTCCAGGGCGCCCTTGAGCCCGCCGTTGATGATGTCGGTGGTCTGGACGCCGGCCTTGGACAGCTCGGTGATGCCCTGTGCGGCCTCGACGGCGCTGTACTGGGTGTCGGCGCCGGCCTGGATGGCGGTTTCGCGGAGTTCGTTGAGGGTGGCGCCGGTGGCCTGGGAGGCTGCTCGCACCTGCGACATGGCGGAGTCGAACTCCATGCCGCGGTACCCGGCGTAGCCCAGGGCCAAGGCGGTGGCGCCCAGCCCGGTGGCGAGGGGGCCGAGGGAGCCGACGAGGAGCCCGTTGGAGCGGGTCAGGGCGAGGTTGGCGGACTCCTGCACGCGGGCGGCGGTGGTCGCCGACTGTGCGGCTGCGGAGTGCGCTCGGGCCTGAGCCTGCGCCGAGGCGGTGGCCGACGTCGACGCCTTGACGTTCGACAGGGCGATCTTGTCGGCTGCGGCGGCCTGCCGTGCGGCGCTGCTCGTCGTCGCGGCCGCGGCGTTGTTCGACGCGGTGGTGACCGCCGTGGTGGCGGCGGCCTGAGCGCGGGCCGAGGTGGTCGCCGACGTGGCGGCCCGCTCGTTCGCCGCAGCCACGTGAGCGCTGAACGCTGTGACGTCCTTCGCGGCCTTCAACAGCTCCGGGGACAGCAGGTTCCTGGCCGTCAGGATGGTCTCGAGAACCCTCGGCATCAGGCCACCCCCTGGCCGGACGACACGCGGCACCGTCGCGGGCGCCGCCCGGGGTTAGTCACCCGTCACCATCCCGGCCGCCGCCGGCGCAGGCCGGCGCAGGAGCACGCTGCGCTCCTCGGTGATGTCGCGGCCGACGACCTCCCAGCCGTCCGCGCCCAGCGCGTTGAGCTGGTCGAGCCACGTGCCCAGCTGCGTCGCGATCAGCAGCGTCCGGTACTCCCAGGTGATCAAGGTGGTCCTCAGCTCCGTGTGAAGTTATGGGGTGCCAGGGCGCAGGTGGCCGCCCCAAGGAGGGCAGGGGCTGTTGGTGGCCACCTTCGGTCCCGACGAGCGCCATGCCCGGCGCGCTGCGGGTGGCGTTGACGCCCCGGCACCCTGGTCATCGGGCGCCCTGTCCGGCCAGGTCCCGAGAGCGCACTTGGCAGCCGCTCTGGCAGGCGATGGCCAGCACGTCGCCGTCCGTGTAGCTCGATGTCTTGCTGGGAGCGCGCTTCGTCACCGGCGCGACATGCCGGCAGGTCGGGCAGCGAACCGCATCGACCCACCAGCGGGCGACGCCGTCGTTCAGCAGACGGCCCGGCCGGTGCTCCTCGGCGAGTACCTGGCCGTTGCAGCGGACCGTCGCCCTGCCGCCGCCAGCCTGCAGCTTCACCCGCTTGCCCCAGGAGCGCCGCCCCTGCTCGTCCGGCAGTGTCACGAAATCGATGCCGTCGGCACTCGTGGACACCTCAAAGGTGACCGAACCGGTGCCGCGATTCACCGAGCAGCTCACCTGGCTCGTGCCGTCGATGTCGTCCCAGCGGGGCACGATGACCGAAGCCGACGGCACCACCGGCGACTCCCTCTCAGCCCGATCGGCGCGGGCCTCCCGCACCTGCCGCTCCAGTTGCTCCGCCTCCGCCAGGAGCGGACCGATGGGCTTCCGCAGCACCTCGCTCTTCGAGAGCGTCCGCTCCACCCGGCCGTAGGTGTTCAGGAGTCGCTGGTGCTCTTCGGGCGTGGGCCAGTCGGGCACGTAGCGCGGCCCGTCAAGCTCCTCGAGCTGCCGCAGCAGCTCGTCGACCTTGACCTGGTGGGCGTCGGCCTCCGCGGTCAGCTTCGCGGCCTGCTGCCGCTTCTCCGCCGCCTGCGCCAGCGCCAGCTCCTCGCGGGCGTCACGCAGCTGCAGCCGGCTCTTCTCCGCCGCAGCACGGGCACCGTCGACCAGGAAGCGCAACTCCATGGCCTTGCCTGCCATCTCGCGGGCAGCGGCGCGCGGATCGTCGGAGTCCACGAGCGACGCGGTGGACGCCTCCAGCTCCTCGAGCTCCGTGGCGGTGCGCTGCGCGTCGTCCTCCCACGTGGCCACCGCACGCTCCAGGCGGGCCACCTCCGACTCCGCGGACTTCCTTGACCGGATCGCTGCCGTCACCGTCTTCACCAGTCCCATCGCGGACGCTCCGACTCGAGCACCTCGAACCGACCACCACGACCGGCCTTCGTCACGAAGTCCACCGAGACGGCGGGAGGGATGAGGCGAGTGATCTTGCGGACGTACTGACCGCCGACCTCGCCCATCTCCACGTCCCCGGAGGCGCGCAGACTCACGCCGATCACGTTGGCCATGGGCGCCAACAGATCCGCGTGCGCCGGCATCAGCTCCGCCTCGGCCACCAAGGCGTTGTCGTCCCAGCGGGCGTCGGTGGTGAGCACCCCCGCGAGGTCGCGGACGGACCCCTCAGGCCGTTCGCGCTGTTCGCTGGGCGTGCTGTGGTCGATCATCATGTGCAAGCCCGCCGGGAAGACCCGCTCGCGGGCAGCGGCCTGGAGCACCTCGGCGCCGTAGTGGCCGCTCGCACCCATTCCAGGCGTCGCGATCGTGACCCTGATCCGCCGACCAGTCAGGGGCCGCGGGGCGACCGCGGTGGCCTCCTGCAGGCGCACCCGCATGCCGGCGTCCAGCAGGGCGCCGGCCAGCGACTCCCGCAGCTGTGTGCCCGATCCGCCGAGGCGCTGCTTCACGGACTCCGCCACGGTGGCCAGCTCGCCGCTGCTGTTCGACCGCAGCCAGTCCCAGCCGTGCGCCTCCGCCAGCCGCAGCACCTTCTGCTCCTCGGCGATCTGCCGGTCGGTCTCCTCGACGGCTGCACGCCGACGCTGGTGCTCCTGCCACTGCGCGTGGCTGTGCATGCTCGACAGCGTGCCGAAGCGGGCCGTGAACTCGGCCTCCGTCAGCTTCCCGGGTGGGCCCGTGCGCCAGCCAGCGGACTCGGACGTCGACGCGGCGGGCTTGCGGCCGAACGCAGACGCGATGGCGGCGTCGATGCCCGCCGTCACGCCGCACCTCGCCGGTGGAGCTCCACGCTCGCCCGGTCGACGAGCCAGGACCACCCGGGCTTGCGGGCCCCGATGGTGCCCTCGTCGCAGAGCTGACGGACCCGCCGGTCGCTCACTCGCAGCATGTCCGCCGCCTCACGCACGCTGATCTCATGCGACAACGGTGCAGCCGGTGCCGAGTCCACCCCTTCCGAGCTGCCGACCTCGGAAGCCCGCCATTCGCGGTACTCCCCGGCGACCTCCTGGAGGTCCCGAAGCGCCTCGGCCACCTGCTCCCGCTCCGTCGGACTCAGCGACGCCAGCGGCCCAGGAAGCCACTGCGCGAAGCCCTGCCGCCCTAGGAACACCGTCACCACCCAAGCCGCCGCCCCCGACACCGGAGCCGGCCGAGGACGACGAGGCGTCCGACCCGACGTGTCCATCAGCGGCCACCGCCAGCGGCTACTAGCGTCGGAGCGGTGACCCGACCGGAGCCGTTGCCCGACACCTGGTACAGCCGTGACCTCCTCGTCCTCCGGGAAGTCGCCCGCGCCTTCGGGGACGACCCGACGACCACCCGCGTGGACGTGCGCGCGGTCGCCACGGCGCTCGACATGGACGAGGCCGCCGTCGCTGCAATCGGTGAAACCCTCATCGATGCGGGCTTCGCCGAAGGCCGCGGCACGGACTGGGGGCTCGCCTTCTTCTCGAAGGTGACTGCCGCGGGGCGCCGCGAGGTGGGCCAGTGGCCTTCACCCGACACCGCCGCAGACCGGCTCATGGCCGCCCTCGAAGCCGCGGTGGCGAACGCCCCCACCGAGGAGGCGAAGAGCCGCGCGAAGCGCATCCTCGAGGGTTTTCGGAGCGCCAGCCGCGACTTCATCGTCGATGTGGCCAGCGGGGTGGTCACCGGGCAGATCAGCGGCGGATAGTTCATCTCGCCTCCCCGTACACGGTCGGCCGGCACCCGGCGCAGCATCGGCCGGTGACCAGCAGCGCGTCGAGCTGGAACATGAACGGCTCCAGCGCGGCTTCCTCGCGGCACACGTCGCACCGGCGCCCATCCAGCGACCGGCGCAGGTCCTTCGCCACCTGGTGAGCGCAGGCACGGCACAGCAGCTGACCCACGTGTGCCGGCACGAACACCACCGCGCCTGCCCCCTCCCGCGGCCCATGCCCGCACCGCATGCGTCGAGCCCTCCGCATCAGATGCAGCACCCAGCCTGACGGGCGCTGTGAGTAGTCCACGCCACGGGCGCCGGCCGTCGCAGCGATCACCTCGCAGGCGTCCTCGAGCGCCGCCGCAGCTTGGTCGGCGCAGAAGATCCGGCGCAGCTCGTCGAGGTCGGCGCCCGTCACCGCCGCATCTCCGGCCCGACGAAAAGCCGCAGGCAGCGCACGACCTGCGCCGGCGCGCTCGTCTCACCGCGGTCGATGCGCGCCAGACGGGCACGGGCCTCGGTCTGCGCCTGCTCCCACCACTCCCGCTGACGCTCGACTGGGCGCTTCATGCCGTCCACCCGGCACACTCGCGGGCGTGGACAGCTATGAGGTGGAGTGTCAGCGCGAGGGCGGCTGGTGGGTGCTGACGATCCCCGTGATCGGCGGGGCTGTTACGCAAGCGGTCAACCTCGAGCAGATCCCCTTCATGGCCGCAGGCGCCATCGAGAGCCTGAGCGGACGCCTGGCCAACACGCTGCGCCTGACCGGCGCCGCAGTGGTCGACGCCTTCCGGGAGCGCCCCCTGTGGCGCGGAGACGAGCTTTCCGCGGCCCTCGTTGAGGGGTTCACGCCCGCCACCACCGACGCCGACCGACAGCTGCTCGCCGACCAGGTGGAGCGCTTCGGCCGATGGACGTGCACCCCGGACGACGACGGAGTCACCTGCACGCGGATGTGAGCCCCGTGCCGAGCCACTACGGTCCGAGGCATGGAGCAGTGGGAGCACCTGTTGGTTCGCGTCGTCCCCCTTCCCGGCGGTGGGGGGCGGCAGTACGTGCTGTCGCCCATGCAGTCCGACCTGCAGGCCAACCTGCACAACGTGGGCCCCGACCACACCGTGGCACTGCTCGACGAGCTCGGAGAGGACGGCTGGGAGCTGCTGTCCGTGGACGTCGCTTCGGACACCTACTGGCTGAAGCGACCGGCGCAGAGCGACGCCGGGTTCACCAGCCTCTGAAGCGGCGCCGACCCAGGGATAGCTGATCCCCTGACGGGCGACTGACCTGCGCTGATCCGCAGTGTGGGCACGAGGTGGGCACACGACGGTCATGCGCCGGCCCCCGCATCGAGCGCCCTGAGCTGAGTGCTCACGACCCGCAGCACCGCAGGGTGCGACGGGTCGTGGCCCAACGCGACCAGCACCGCCTTCATCGCCACCACGAACTCGGCCGCCGTCTGCTCCGACAGCCGCATCCGGCGCTCGTCGACCTTGGCGTCCAACACCGCCTTCGAGAGCCGGGACACCAACTCCATCCACGTGCGCAACGCCTCGAGGTCGTGCGCCCGCAGCTCACCCGACAGCTCCACCCGCTGCTGCAGCGACCGCAGCACCTGGTCGGCGTTCACGGCTGCCGCCGCCAGCGCCTCCCCGGGTCCCGCGGCTTGTAGGTGTCCGCGAACATCGCCTGCGCCTCAGCAGCAGCCAGACGGGCCTCCCGCTGCCGCGCGATCTGACCGGCGGCACCTCCGTGCCACATGCACACGCCACCACCCGGGACGAGTTGCCCACACCGGCGCCTGGTCCGCTTCGACATAGCGGTGCACTGCTCGCTGCGGCCGCTCACCGGTACTGCGCAGGGGTGAGGGGGGACGTCCGATCCCGCCGCTTGAGGCGAGTCTGACCGGCTCTGAGCTGCGCGGACGCGAGCAGTAGCGCGATGGCCGCAGTTCCCGATACCGCCAGCGATACCCCGCACGCTCCAGAGCGGCTCAAGAGGTCGCTCACGCTCAAGAGGTTGGAGCCACGAAGAGACGCCAGTTCGCTCGTCGAGGGTGTCAGCAGAGGGGTGTCAGCAGGGGGTGTCCCGTACAGAGGTGTCAGCTGACGCTGACACCCTCCTGTCAGCGTGGTGTCAGGTGACGTGTCAGCTGACAGTGCTGACAGGTCCGGGGGTGTGGTCATGCTGCGGGGGTCTCCGTTCGGATTCGGTACCAGAGGCGCTCCTTGCCGTGACCGGTGTCGAGGTAGTCGGCGAGGCCGCGGTCGCGGAGCTTGTTGAGCTCGGTGGAGACGGTGGGTCGGCGGAGGCCGTGGCCGTGTGCGGCGCTGATGTGATCCACCAGGGCGCCCCATGGCTGGGGTGTCTCTTGGGCGTCGAGGGCGGCGAGGAGCTTGGCGCCGGCGGGGGAGAGGTCGCTTCCGGCGGCCGTGGGTGTCGACTCGGCTGCGTCCGGTTCATCGACGCGGTACTCGAGGGCGCTGTCGAGGTCGTCGGGGTCGAGGGCGCGGATGGTGCGTCGGACGCGGACGGTCTGGTCGGGGACTTCTCCGCCTTGCACGTCGAGGGAGGTGAGAACGGTGGTGGCCTGGGTGGTCGGGTCGGTGTGGCGCGAGAGGACCTCGGCGGAGATGAGGACGCGGCCCCACTCGGCTGGCCCGGCCCCAGTGATGCGCGCTGCGCCCTTGAGGTCGCGGGAGCGGTTGAAGTGGGTGACGACGACGAGGGAGGCCCCGGCGTGCTCGCAGAGATGCTGGGGCTTCTCCAGCAGCCGGCCCATGGAGTAGAGGTCTTTGCCGTCGGCCCCGCCGGCGGCGAGGTAGAACGGGTCGAGGACGACGAGGACGGGCCTTGTCGCGGCGAGGTGGTCGGCCATGGCGGCGAGGTGCTCGTCGTCGGCGAGGTGCGGGGCCCGGGTGCACACGCTGATGGGCATGTCGTCGCTCGTGATCCCGCGGCCGGTCGCGATGGCGCGGACTCGGCGGACGATGTTGCCGTCGCCGCCCTCGCCCGCGAATACGACGACGTGGCCGCTGGTGTCGATCGGGTGCTGGCCGAGCCAAGGCGTGCCGGAGGCGACGGACACGGCCAGGTCGAGCGCGTTCCATGTCTTCCCGGCCTTGGGCTCGGCGGCGTGCACCCCGTAGGCGCCCGCGGGCCAGATGCCGCGAATGAGCCAGCGCCGCGGGCCGGCAGCGTCGACGTCGGCGGCGAGCTGCCCGAAGGTGCGAAACTGCAGCGCTGGCCCAGCCGGCGAGGCGATGCGTTTCGGCTCGTCCGGTGCCCGATCCGGCGGCGGCACCCACTCGTTGGGGGCGACGAGGCGGGGGACGCTCACCGTTCGACCGTGGTGAGTTCGACGACCCGCTTGTCCCGGTGCTCGAGAAGGGCGAGCAGGTCGCCGACCCGGTCGACGGGCATGGTGAGGCAGCGGCGGAAGGGGCAGATCATGACGGGGACGTCGAGCTCCTCGAGGAGTCGGTGGAGGCCGTAGCCGCGAAGCCATGCCGATCGGGGCCCTACCTCGACGGCGACGGTGGCGCGGGTGACCGGCTCGTCGAAGAGGGCCGGCTGCCATCTCATGCGGCGCTCTCGTCGGGGAGCCGGTGGGCGGCAATGGCCGCGGCTTGGGCGCGTGCCCGGTCGGCGGCGGCCGGCTCCCCGCGGCGCTGCGCCAGCTCGAGCTGGGACGGGCCGGGGCGCGCGTAGCTGGCGCGCTGCTTCCGGGTGAGGGTTGGCGTCCAGCCGTCCAGCTCCTGTTCTTGGCGGTCGCGCTCGCGGGCCTCGTCGAGTTCGAGGCGTAGGCGTAGGGCGATCTCGGTGGGGTCGGTGTACGTCCGCCATGCCGCAGCGGCCTGGACGCAGGCTGCGACGCGGATGGGGGAGTCCTCGGGGAGGGCGCGCCACTCGCGGGAGCCGTAGTCGGGGATCGGCTGCCCGTCGGCCAGGGCGAGCAGTCGGGCTTCCCACGGCAGCAGCTGCGGCAGCGGCAGCGGCGAAGGCCGGGTCACCGGACCACCCGCAGGTGGCGTCGGCGCCGGCGGCCAGTGAGGGCTCCTGCGACGTGCGGCGGCACGATCCCGCGCAGCCCTCGGGCGGCGAGGTGGTCAAGCGCCGCCTGCCACGCCCACAGCTCGTGGTCGTCGAGGACTGGCGGGTCAGCTGGCCAGGTGGATCGGCCTCGCGGCGGTAGCATTGGTGGTGACTCCTGTTGAGTTGTGAGTGTTCGTGGTGGCGAAGGCCGGGCTGGCGGGCCCGGCCTCGTCCATGTCCGGGGCCGCCCCGAGGAGGGCGAGCAGCGGCAGTCGGGGAATGAGCAGCCGGCGACCGACGCGGAGTGACGGGATCTGCCCTTCGTCGCAGGCGCGGGAGACGGTCCGGACGTCGACCTCCAGGATCTGCGCGACCTGCGCCACCGTCAGAGCCGCGGCTTCGCTTCGGCAGGCGGCGGTGAGGTTCATGCGGCGTCGCCAGTCGAGACACGCTGACCCTCGAGCCACGCCATGACGTCGCTCGGCCGGTACCGCACGTGCCGCCCGATCCGCAGGTAGGCCGGGCCGGTGCCGACGTCCCGCCAGTGCCGGACAGTGCCTGCCGGGACCTTCGCCTTCTGTGCGAACTCGGCGGTGCTGAGCAGGTCTTCAAGCTCGGCCATCACCAGATCTCCCATCGCTGATGCGCAGAATCGCCATAGCCCAGTGTGGAGCGTTCAGCGCTTGCCAGCATTGGCACGCGCTGTTACGGTCTAAGCAATATCCATAGCTACGGAGATCAGGAGCGTGCTGTGCCCGATTGGGAAACGCTGGTCGAGCTCCTAGCCGATGTCGGCAAGGAGGGGCACCTGGCTCGCCGGATGGTGGCGGAGCGGACCCGGCGGGGTTGGTCTCAAGCCGAGCTGGCGAGACAGGTGCAGGCCCAGGGGTTCCGCGGACTCGGCCAGCCAGCCATCTCGGCCATCGAGAAGCCCAATGGCCGGAGGGCGATCACCGTGGATGAGGCCCTGGCGCTGTCCCGGGTCTTCGAGATTCCCTTGCCGGAACTCCTGCTGCCCGATGACGTGCTGTTCGACGTGCGGCTGGCTCGTGACATTCGACGCGGTGTGCTGGAGCGCGAGGAGATCGACCGGCAGATGTCGAACTACCTCCAACTCCTGCGCAGCATCGTCGCGGTGACTCGCACGAACGAGCCTCAGCAATGGGAGAAGCGCTTCGAGCAGGAAGTCGCTCGAGCCGATGCTGATCGCCACGCGCTCGCCGAGGACTGGGGGCCGAACCGCGAGGAGGCTGAGGCGCGGGCGCAGTTCTACCGGGACCTGCTCGAAGAACACCGGCGTGAGCAGGGGGAGCAGTGACCAAGCCACGGCGCCGACAGGCCGGCGAAGGCTCCATCAGCGAGTACCAGACGAAGGCCGGCCCCCGGTTCCTCATCAAGTACGGCGTCACGCAGGCGGACGGCTCCCGCAAGCAGGTGCTCCGACGGGGCTTCCTGAGCCGACGGGACGCCGCGGCGGCGCTGCGGGAGGAGATCAGGAAGGCCGAGCGGGGGGAGTGGGTGGAGCCGAGCAAGCAGCGGCTGGACGCCTACCTGGAGGAGTGGGTGGCCGGCCAGCGGCTCAGTCCCGCCACGCTGGCCTCCTACCGCAAAAACATCCGGTTGCACATCGACCCGCACCTCGGGACGACGCCGGTCGCCCGGCTCACCGGTCCGGCGCTGAACGCGTGGATGCGCAAGCTCGAGGCGTCCGGTCGGGCCGACGGTCAAGGCGGGCTCTCCGCCCGCACGGTCCGCTACGTCTTCACGATCCTGCGGTCGGCGCTCGGTGATGCGGTCCGCGAAGGGCGGCTCGCGTTGAATCCGACGGACCGGGCGACCCCACCGAGTGCGTCGGAGGCGCGGCCGCCGGAGATGCAGGCCTGGACCGCGATCGAGCTCGGCCGGTTCCTCGGCTGGGCCGACGCTCGAGACAAGGACCTCGCGATGGGCTGGCGTCTGCTGGCCGCGACCGGGATGCGCCGCGGGGAGGCGCTCGCCCTGCGTTGGCGCGACGTCGACCTCGACGCGGGCAGGGTGCAGGTGCGCCGTTCCGTTGGCGTGGTGAAGACCAAGGGTGGCGGCGAGCAGCTGGTGGAGGGCCCCACCAAGACGGGTCAGTCACGCGTGGTCGACCTGGACGCCGGCACCGTCGCAGCTCTCCGGGCCTACCGCGCCGTCCGCGGCGGCCTAGCGCTCGACCTGGTCCGGGACACAGCCCTTGTGCTGGGGGAGCTCACAGGCGCCCACCGTCACCCTGAGCGGTTCTCCCGACGGTTCGTCGGCCAGGTGGCGCAGGCGCGGAAGGCGATGGGTGCGGACCTCCTGCCGGCCATCCGCCTGCACGACCTCCGGCACACCCACGCGACGCTGCTCCTGGCCGACGGGGTGCCCGTCAAGGTCGTGTCCGAGCGTCTCGGGCACGCCAACGCCACCATCACGCTCACCGTCTACCAGCACGTCCACCCCGGCATGGGCCGCCAGGCCGCCGACCGGTTCGCCATTCTCCTTGGAGGCTGACCCATGACCGACGAGATCCGAGCTGACGTCGTCCAGGTGCTGATCGACTTGGTCATCGCGCCTTCGCCGGACGTGCTGCGGCGCATGCAGCTATTGGATCGCGTCACGGACGCCGAGCAGCGCGCTGCCAACGACCTGATCCTCGCCGCGCTGTTGGCGTCTCAAGACCACCGGGATCGAGGTATGCAGGTCTGGGACATCCTGCTGCGGCGGCAGTGGGATAGCCCGCCGTCGTGGATCCAGCTGTTCGACGAGCTGGAGGAGCGGCATGTCGACCAGCTCCGCGAGCTGTATGACGTGTTGCCTGATGGGGCCCGTCATGAGTTCGACCGCCGCTACGGCCGGCCGGAGCTGTGATGCGAATCCAAGTATCACCGCGGTATCAGCAGGCCTTCGCGGGGCGGAACAGCAAAAAGCCCCAGGTCCCTGACCTGCAGGTTCCTGGGGCTTCGTCTGTGTCCGAGGGGGGACTTGAACCCCCACGCCCGATAAAGGGCACTAGCACCTCAAGCTAGCGCGTCTGCCATTCCGCCACCCGGACGAGTGCGAGCTGAAGACTACCCGACGCCGATCAGGGGATCACGCACCCCCCGCCGTGCCGGGACGGCTCATGCCGGAGCCAGCGACACCCGCCCCCGGCCGGCGCGCTTGGCGTCGTAGAGCGCCGAGTCCGCGGCCGTGTACAGGGACGTCCGGTCCTGCGAGGACCGGGCGGCGTGCGCCACGCCCAGGCTGATCGACAGCGGCACCACCGTGCCGTCGGGGAGCACCAGCGGCTCGGCGCGGACCGCCTCCAGCAGCTCCTCGGCGCGCCGGGCCGCCACCTCGCGGCTGCACCCGGGCATGAGCACGGCAAGCTCGTCGCCCCCCAGCCGGGAGAGGACGGCGTCGGCGGCCCGGACCTTCCCGCGCAGCACCCCGGCAAGGTGGGCGAGGACCTCGTCGCCCACCGGGTGCCCGTGGGTGTCGTTGATCCGCTTGAACGAGTCGACGTCGATGAGCACCAGCGCCGTCCCGCCCGGCCCGGAGAGGGCGAGGGTCCGGCCGAGCGCGTCCTCGAAGCCGCGCCGAGTGGTGAGGCGGGTCAGCGGGTCGACGGTCGCCTGCTCCCGCAGGGCCGCGACGAGGCGGTCCTGCACCCGGTTGGCGCGCACCAGCATGAGCGCCATCACCACGAGGACCGCGCCGAAGAAGACGACGTCCACGGCTGCGGCCTCGGCGGGCAGCATGAGGAAGAGCGTCACGCAGTCACCGGCGATGGCGACCCCGGTGACCAGGGCGATGGCGCCGGCACGCAGGTGCGCCGCCGCCCACAGGACGGGGAAGGCCAGGAACGCCTGGGCGGCCGCGGAGGTGTCCTCGGTCAGCAGGTTCAGGCTGCAGGCCAGGACGACGCCGCCCAGCGCGATGAACACCCCGGCACCCACCCGGTCCAGCCGCTCGGCGGGCACCACCCGGCACAGCACCGAGGCGGCGCCGAGCACCGCGACGCCCACCCAGGACGCGGTCTCGGCGGGCCCGTCCATCGGCTGCAGGAGGGTGAAACCGGCGACGCAGGCCGCGCACACGGCGAGGATCAGCGCGGCGCTGCGCACGGCAGCCTCGGGGTCGCGGGCGCGCATCGCACTGAGGGTCCTCACGGGTTCCTCATCGGCCGCTGACCTGCGGCGGAGCAGTCCCGGTCACCCGAGAGGGGCAGCACCTCGCGGCGTGCGGCACGATCGGCCCATGGTCGACACCCCCGCCCCGCTGGCCGGAGCACAGGCCGAGGTCGCCGAGCTGCTCTCCGAGCTCATCCGGATCGACACCACCAACACCGGCGACACCGCCACGGGAGCGGGGGAGCGGAAGGCCGCCGAGTGGGTCGCGGCCAAGCTCGACGAGGTCGGGATCGACTCGGTCATCCACGAGTCCGAGCGCGGCCGGGCCAGCCTCGTCGCCCGGATCCCCGGCCGCGACCGGTCGAGGCCCGCGCTGCTCGTGCACGGGCACCTCGACGTCGTCCCCGCCGACCCGGCCGAGTGGAGCGTCCACCCGTTCTCCGGCGAGGAGCGCGACGGCTACATCTGGGGCCGCGGCGCGGTCGACATGAAGGACATGGACTGCATGGTCCTGGCGCTGGTCCGCGACTGGGCGCGCACCGGGGTGCAGCCCGACCGCGACATCGTCCTGGCCTTCCTCGCCGACGAGGAGGCCGGCGGCGCGCTCGGCGCGCACTTCATGGTCGACCAGCACCCCGACCTCTTCGAGGGCTGCACCGAGGCGATCAGCGAGGTCGGCGGCTTCAGCATCACCGTCCGTGACGACCTCCGGCTCTACCTCGTGCAGACCGCCGAGAAGGGCATGGGCTGGATGCGGCTGACCGTGGGCGGACGTCCTGGGCACGGCTCCTTCGTGCACGACGACAACGCCGTCACCCGGCTGGCCGAGGCTGTCGCCCGCGTCGGCAACCACCGGTTCCCGCTCACCCTCACGCCGCCGATGCGGGAGTTCATCGCGGCGGTCGAGGACGCCTACGGCATCGAGATCGACGCGGCCGAGCCGGAGGTCGCCCTGGCCCGGCTCGGCAGCCTCAGCCGGATGATCGGCGCCGCGCTGCGCAACACCGCCAACCCGACGATGCTCCAGGCCGGCTACAAGGCCAACGTCGTCCCCGGCACCGCCAGCGCCACCGTCGACGGCCGCTTCCTCTACGGCCAGGAGGAGGAGTTCGAGCGCCAGCTCGACGCGCTCATCGGTGAGGGCGTGACCCGCGAGTGGCTGGTGCACAACCCCGCCGTCGAGACGACGTTCGACGGCCCGCTGGTCGACCAGATGGTCGCCGCGCTCAAGGCCGAGGACGACGGTGCGCGGCCGGTGCCGTTCACCATGAGCGGCGGCACCGACGCCAAGAGCTTCCAGCGCCTCGGCATGCGCTGCTTCGGGTTCTCCCCGCTGCGCCTGCCCGCCGACCTGGACTTCGCCTCGCTGTTCCACGGCATCGACGAGCGCGTCCCGGTGGAGTCGCTGAGGTTCGGCATCCGGGTCCTCGACCGGTTCCTCCGCAGCGCGTGATGTGATGCGGGGGTGACCGACACCACTCCCGCCCCCGGATCCGTCGCCCTGATCACCGGAGGGGCCGGTGGCTTCGGCCGCGCCCTGGCCAGGAAGCTGCGCGAGCGCGAGGTCACCGTCGTCCTCGCCGACCTCGACAGCGAGCGCAACCGCCAGGTCGCCGCCGACCTGGGCTGCGAGTTCGCCGTCCTCGACGTCACCGACCGCGCGGCCAACGAGGCGCTCGTGGCGAGGATCGAGGCCGACCACGGCCGGCTCGACGCGGCGTACCTCAACGCCGGCATCTCCGCCGCGAAGAGCGACGACGTCCTCGACCTCGACGAGTTCATGCGCGTGGTCGACATCGACCTGTTCGGCGTCGTCTACGGCGTCGCCGCCGCCCGGCCGGCGATCAAGCGCGCCGGGGGAGGGGCGATCGTGGTGACGGCGTCGCTCGCCGGCCTCTCGCCGATGGCCACCGACCCCGGGTACAGCGTCGCCAAGGGCGGGGCGATCGCCTTCGTGCGCTCGATGGCGCCCCGGCTGGCCGCCGAGGGGACGACCATCACCGCGATCTGCCCCGGCTTCGCCGACACCGCGATCATCGACCGGATCCGCGACCAGTTCACCGCCGCGGGCTTCCCGGTGCTCACCGCCGAGGAGGTCGCCGACGCGATGGTCATGGCGTGGGGCTCCGGCGAGCCAGGTGCCGCCTACGTGATCCAGCCCGGCGTGGGCACGGTGCCCTACAAGTTCAAGGGCGTGCCCGCGGCGCGCACCGAGGCCGGCGAGACCGCCGTCGTCCCGGAGGCCCTGCGCCCGCCGTCGATGCGCTGACCGACGGCGCGCGCGTCAGTCGACGACCGGTCCCCGGCAGGCGAAGAGGAACGCCGGGGGCACGTTCCACGGCGTGACCCGCCAGTCCACGGTGCGGAAGCGCCTGCGGAAGTCGGCCAGCATCAGCGGCGAGTACTGGATGACGACGACGGTGCCGTCCGGCGCCAGCGCGCCGGGCAGCACGTCGAGGATCCGCTGCCGCAGGCGCTGCTCCAGCGAGGTGTAGGGCAGCGCGGAGACCATGACGTCGGCCTTGGCCCCGCCCAGGTGGGCGTCCAGGTTCTCCGCCGAGTCGCACACGACCTGCACCCGCGGGTCGTCGAAGCGCTCGTCGAGCAGCTTGGCCAGCCGCGGGTCGATCTCGAGGGTCACCAGGCGCGCGCCCGGCTTCATGCGGGCCAGGATCTCCTGCGTCTGCGCGCCGGTGCCGGCGCCCAGCTCGACGACGAGGTCGGCGCCCGGCACGTCGGCCAGGTCGAGCATGTCCCGCACCGCCGTGCGGGAGGTCGGGAGGACGGCACCGACCTGCCGGGGGTTGGCGATGAACGCCCCGAGGAAGCGCAGGCGGTCGGTGAGCTGGTGCAGCATCGGGTCCCTCCCTGGCCGCCGAGGAGGGGGCGACCGAACGCTCCGCACCCTGACACGTCCGGCCCGTCCGGGCGAGCGGACCGTCGTCCGGACCCCGTGACGGCGGTCACGCGCCGTCTGGCAAGGTCAGGGGCATGCGCGCATGGCGGGTCCACGAGCTCGGCGACCCCTCCCAGGTCATGTCCTTCGACGAGGTCGACCAGCCCTCGCCCGGCGAGGGCCAGGTGCTGGTCAAGGTGCGGGCGGCCGCGCTGAACTTCCCCGACGTGCTCATGGCCATGGGCATGTACCAGGAGAAGCCGCCGCTGCCGTACACGCCCGGGGTCGAGCTCTGCGGCGAGATCGTGGAGACCGGGCAGCGCGTGATCGGCTCGCCCGCCGGCGGGCCGGGCGCCTTCGCCGAGTACGCCCTCATGGACGCCGCGGCCGCCTTCCCCGTGCCGGACTCGATGTCCGACGAGAAGGCCGCCTCGCTGTACCTGACCTACCAGACCGGCTACGTCGGGCTCCACCGCCGCGCGCACCTGCAGGCGGGGGAGACCCTCCTCGTGCACGCCGGCGCCGGTGGCGTCGGGACGGCGGCGATCCAGCTGGGCAAGGCCGCCGGCGCCACGGTCATCGCGACCGCCGGCGGCGCGCGCAAGACCGAGGTCTGCAAGCAGCTGGGCGCCGACCACGTCATCGACTACACGACCGAGGACTTCGTCTCGATCGTCAAGGACGTCACCGGCGGTCGCGGTGCCGACGTGGTCTACGACCCGGTCGGCGGCGACGTCTTCGACAAGTCGCGCAAGTGCATCGCCTTCGAGGGCCGGATCGTCGTCGTGGGCTTCACCAGCGGCCGGATCCCCGAGGCCCCGGCCAACCACCTGCTGGTCAAGAACTACAGCGTCGTCGGCCTGCACTGGGGCCTGTACCGCAAGCACGACCCCTCCGTCTTCACCGAGACCCACGAGCAGCTGGTCCGCCTGGTCGAGGAGGGCAAGGTCGACCCGCTGGTCGGCGAGGTGCTCCCGCTGGACCAGGCTCCCCAGGCGCTGCTGAAGCTGGCCAGCCGCGACACCGTCGGCAAGGTCGTCCTCGTCCCCTGAGCGGTCGGGCGGGGACCGGGCGCCTAGCCTGGTCCCCGCCATGCCGTCCCGCCCGCTGCCCGTCGTCGACGACCGGGCGCACCTGCGGGCGGACTGCTCGCGGTGCGCCGGTCTCTGCTGCGTGGCGCCGGCCTTCGCCGCCTCCGCCGACTTCGCGGTCGACAAGCCGGCGGGCACGCCGTGCACCCACCTCGCCGATGACTTCCGCTGCGGCATCCACGCCGAGCTGCGCGAGCGCGGGTTCCCCGGCTGCACGGTCTTCGACTGCTTCGGCGCCGGGCAGCAGATCACCCAGAGCACCTTCGGCGGCCGCAGCTGGGGGGAGTCACCGGAGCTCGCGCGGAGCCAGTTCGCCGTCCTGCCGGTGATGCGCCAGCTGCACGAGATGCTCTGGTACCTCGCCGAGGTGCTCGCGCTGCCGGCCGCGGCCGGCCTGCACGCCGAGGCGCAGGCCCGGCGCACCGAGGTCGAGGACCTCACCCGGCTGGACGCGGCCGCCCTGGCCGGCCTGGACGTCGGCGCGCGCCGGGCTGAGGTCGGGGAGCTCCTGGGCCGCGTGAGCGACGCCGTCCGCGGTGGTCGCGGGCCCGACCGGCGCGGCGCCGACCTCATGGGCAGGGACCTGCGGCGCACCGACGTCCGGGGCGCCAGCCTCCGGGGCGCCTACCTGATCGGCGCCGACCTGCGCGGGTCCGACCTCGGGACGGCGGACCTGCTGGGCGCCGACCTGCGCGCAGCCGACGTGCGCGGCGCGGACCTCGGCCGGTGCCTGTTCCTCACCCAGCCGCAGGTCACGGCCGCACGGGGGGACGCGGCCACCGCTCTTCCGTCTGCGGTGCGCCGACCGCCGCACTGGTAGCGGCGGCCCGGCTCAGACGACGGGCTTGGGCAGGTAGGACAGGCGGGCGCGGCGGCGCAGGATGACCTTGCGCGTGCCGTCCGCGTGCAGCTGCAGGCGGGCCAGCTCCCAGCCCCCGACGTCGGCCTGCAGGCTGAGCATGGTCGCGGCCGCGGACCGGGACGTGCCCGGTGGGATCCGCAGGGGCGCGAACTCGTAGTCCCCGGGCGTGTCCATCCCCGCCGATTGTGCCCGCCGTTCCGCGGCCGGTCACGGGATCGTCGCCTCCCTCACACGATCTCGTGCTGCCGGGTCCCCGGGGGACCGGCACGATGGGGGAGACCTGACCTGCACCCCGAGGGAGGACGACGACGTGACCGAGCCCGGCTTCTCGAGCGACGTGCCCGACGCCGACCGCGCGGAGCAGGAGGCGCTGCTCGACCCGCCCGCGGTCAGCCGGGCCGCCGACGCCGAGGCTCCCGCCGCGGACGCGTCCGAGGCCGACGCCCTGGAGCAGCAGCTGTCCGCCCGCCCCGGTGAGGCGGGTGCGCCGCGCGGCCCGCTGGGCGACCGCGAGGCGAACGAGGCAGACGTCCTGGAGCAGGAAGCGGACGTGCCGGTCGACGAGGACGACGTCCGCGCCTGAGCGCACGTGCGGGTGAATGTCCCGCCCCGACCTGCCGCGACGGTCACTCCGCGTCATCGTGGACCGGGTGGACCCCGTGACGGCGCAGGAGACCCGGAGTGCCCCCGCCGGTGACGTGGACGCCGCCGTCGCCCGCTGGGCCGCCGCCGCAGGGCTCCCCGCGTCGGTCGCCCAGGGGTACGAGTCCCGCACGCCGGCCGCCCTGCGGGTGCTGCGCGGGTTCCTCCTCGGGATGACCGTCGTCCTGCCGCTCCTCGCTCTCGGGTGGGCGGTGGAGCTCGGCGGCGGCCCGGCGGTGGTGCTGGTCTGCGCCCTCCTGGTCCTGGCGCTGCGGGTCGCGCAGCGCCGCAGCGCCCGCTCCGGCTGACCGGGCGGGCGAACCCCCTGGCCCGCCGCCGCTTCGTATGGTTAGGCTGCCCTAACCAGCCGAGGAGGGGCCATGCAGAGCCGACCGAGCCAGCCCGCGCCCGGACGTCGTCCCGAGGACGACGGCCTGCGCCCCGGCCCCGCAGAGCGCGCCCGCACGGTGGCCACCCGCGCCGCGGCGACCGTCTGCGCCAGCGGGCTCCAGGGCAGCCGCCTGCTCGCCCACGCGGTCACCGCGGCCGGCCAGGTGCTGCTCGTCGTACCGCGCGACGGGGAGCTCGCCCACGCCGTCCGCGAGGCACCCGACCAGGACCTCTCCGCGCTGGTCCTGGTCAGCGACCACGCCCCCGTGCCGGTCCGCCGGCCGGTGCGCGCGCAGCTCTGGCTCTCCGGCTGGGTGACGCCGGTCCGCGCCGCGGACGAGCGGGCTGCCACCCTGGCCTTCGCCGAGACCCGTCCCGACGGCGCGCTGCTCGACGTCGGCCGCACCGCACAGCTGCTGCGCCTCGACCTCGCCGAGGTCGTGCTCGGCGAGGGAGGGGCCACCGTCGACGTCAGCCCCGGCGACTTCCTCGCCGCCCGCCCGGACCCGCTGGCCGACCTCGAGGCCGACCACCTGCGCCACCTGGCCCGCGACCACGCCGACGTCCTCGACCTGCTGGCCGGCCGCCTGCCGGTCGGCATGGTGGGACCGACCGACGTCGTACGCCCGCTGGGCCTGGACCGGTTCGGCTTCCGGCTGCGCGTCGAGCGCCCGCTCGGGCACACCGACGTCCGCGTGCCCTTCGCCCGTCCGCTCACCTGCGCGGGCCAGCTCGGCGCCGCCGTCGGGCAGGTGCTCTGCGCGGCACGCCGGGCCTAGCCGCCCCGTCCAGGGCCACGCGCGCCCCTGCCCGTGCCAGGGTGACCGCGTGGACGTGTTCGCCGAGATCGCCGACGAGCGCCGCTCCGTCGCGGCCCTGGTGTCCGGGCTCACCGACGAGCAGCTGGCGACGCAGAGCCTCTGCAGCGCGTGGACGGTGCACGACGTGCTGGCCCACCTCGTCGTCCCCCTGGAGGTGGGCATCCCGCGGTTCGCGCTGGCCATGCTGGTGGAGCGCGGCAACTTCGACCGGGCGAACGTCCGGCTGACCCGCCGGCAGGCCCGCCGGTCCTCCGATGAGCTCGCGGAGGTGCTGCGGAGGAAGGCCGGCTCGCGGTTCACCCCTCCCGGGGCCGGGCCGGAGGCGCCGCTCACCGACCTCCTGGTGCACGGCCTTGACATCCGCTGGCCGCTGGGGCTGCCGCGGGTCGTCCCGGGGGAGCGCCTGCGCACGGCGCTGACCCACCTCACCTCGGGCGCGGCCGGGGGCGTCGTCGCCGCCGGCACGCCGGACGGGCTGCGGTTCGTCGCGGAGGACGTCGGCTGGGCGCACGGCAGCGGCCCGACCGTGAGCGGCCGGGCCGAGGCGGTCCTGCTCGCCGTGTCCGGTCGGGTGGCCGCGCTCGAGCAGCTCGCCGGCGACGGCGTCCCGGTCCTGCGGAGCCGGCTGTCCGGAGCGGCTGAGGCCTAGCTGTACTGACCGGGCACGTTGGTCAAGCGGCTGATGGGTGGGTGGCCGCCGATGCCGGTGTGGGGCCGGTGGTGGTTGTAGCTGTGTAGCCAAGCAGGGAAGGCTGCGCGGCGGTCGGTCTCGCTGGT
>NZ_SPQP01000021.1 GCF_004571075.1 Blastococcus sp. TF02A-35 | reverse complement strand
CGACGCCGAGATCTCCTGGTTGCCGATCCGCGCGATGCGGGCGATGTCCTGCACCGCCTCCACCACCCGCAGCGTCCGCGGCCGGGGAGCGGCTCGCTCCCACCGGGTCGGGCACGCCGGCCCGCCCGGCGACCGGGGGTGGCATCACGGTGCCGCCGCTGCCGCCGATCCCGGGCCCCGTCGCCAACGGCCGCCGGCCGCTGTCGAACGAGGACTTCGAGGAGGAGCTCGACATCCCGGAGTTCCTGAAGGGCTGACCCCGGGCCGTAAGGTTCGAGGTGATGAGCAACGACCCGGCCGCTCCGTCGGCGGTACGACCCCGCAGGGTCGTCACCGACCGGCGGGGCGGCCGCTCCCGTTCCCCGTACGACTCCTTCAACCTGGGCGACCACGTCGGCGACGACCCGGCCGACGTCGCCGCCAACCGGGCCCGCGTCGCGCGCGAGCTCGGGGTGGGGGAGGACCGCCTCGTGTGGATGTCGCAGGTGCACGGCACCGGCGTCGCCGTCGTCGACGGCCCTCGGGAGGGCCCGCTGCCCGACACCGACGCCCTGGTCACCTCGACCCCGGGCCTGGTGCTCGCGGTGCTGGCCGCCGACTGCGTGCCGGTGCTGCTCGCCGACCACGAGACCGGGGTCGTCGCCGCGGTGCACGCCGGGCGCGAGGGGGTCCGGAAGGGCGTCGTCCCGGCGACGCTGTCGGCGATGGCGAGCCTCGGGGCCAGGGCCCGGCACGTGACCGCGCTGCTCGGGCCGGCCGTGTGCGGCGAGTGCTACGAGGTGCCCGAGGCGATGCAGGCCGAGGTCGCCGCCGTCGCACCGGCCGCCGCCGTGCGCACCCGCACGGGGACGCCGGGCCTGGACCTGCGCGCGGGCGTCGCGGAGATCCTCCGCCGGGCGGGGATCCCGGACGTCGTGCAGGACCCGCGGTGCACCGTGGAGGACCCCACGCTCTTCTCGCACCGCCGGGAGGGCGTCACCGGTCGCCAGGCCGGCCTCGTCTGGCTGGGCTGACCGACCGGCGCCCTTGGCAGGATGGCGTCATGTCCCGGCTCGAGGAGAACCTGAGGGACGTCCGCGCCCGCATCGACGCGGCGGCACGGGCGGCCGGTCGCGACCCGGCGGAGGTCGGCCTGCTGGCGGTCAGCAAGACCTGGCCGGCCGACGACGTCCGGGAGCTGGCCGCCGCGGGCCAGCGCGACTTCGGCGAGAACCGGGTGCAGGAGCTGCTGGCCAAGGCCGGCGCGCTGGCCGGCCGGCCGGAGTGCGCGGACCTCCGGTGGCACTTCGTCGGCCAGCTGCAGCGCAACAAGGCCGCCGCCGTGGCGCGCACCGGCGCGGTGGTCCACTCCGTCGACCGGGAGTCGCTCGCGGCCACGCTGGCCCGGGCCGCCCAGGAGCTCGGGCGGCCGGTCGAGGTCTACGTCCAGGTGGACCTGGGCGGCCCCGAGGGGGAGGCCGCGGCCCGCGGCGGCGCGTCCCCGGACGAGGTCCCGGCGCTGTGCGACGCGGTCGCGGACGCCGGCGGGCTGGCGCTGCAAGGGCTCATGGCGGTGGCCCCTCGCGGGGGCGACCCGGCAGCCGCCTTCGCCCGGCTCGCGGCGCTGGCCGAGCGGGTCCGCACCGACCACCCGGAGGCCGCCGGGCTGTCGGCCGGCATGAGCGGGGACCTCGAGGCGGCCGTCGCCGCCGGCGCCACGCTCGTGCGTGTCGGAACCGCATTGTTCGGCGCGCGGCCCCTACCCTGCGGTGAGTTCGAGGAACACCAGCCACGCGAGTCACAGCAGTCACACGGGACGCAGAAGTCCTGAGCTCCTGGGGCCGATGTGACGACGACCGTGCAGACGCGATGCTGAGGACGCCAGCAGAGGGGGAGGTCCGATGGCTGGAGCCATGCGGAGGATGGGGATCTACCTGGGGCTCGTCGAGGACGACGACACCCGCGGCTACGGCCGGTACGACTCCCGCACGCCGGACGACGTGGACCATGACCGCCGGTACGCCCGGTACGGCGAGGACCGCTACGACGACTACGCCGACCCGGCGTACGCCGACGACGACTACGCCCGCGCCGGGTACGACGAGGAGCCGGCGATGGACGAGCCGCCCGTCCGCGACCCCGAGCCGCTCTCGGTGCGCCGTGTGGCGCCCCGCACGATCGGCCTGGCGCCCGCGGCGTCCGGGTCCTCGGCCGCGCGTCTCGGTGGTTCGGTGCACGGCTCCGGCCCGGTGCACAGCTCCGGCCCCGTGAGCGCGGCCGCCGCCCTCGTGCGGGAGCCGGTCGTGGCTCCCGAGCCCGAGCCGGCCCCGGCGCCCGCGCCCGCGCCGAAGTCCTACCGGATCACCACGCTGCACCCGCGCACGTACAACGAGGCCCGCACCATCGGTGAGCGCTTCCGCGACGGCATGCCGGTGATCATGAACCTCACGGAGATGGACGACGCCGACGCGAAGCGGCTCGTCGACTTCGCCGCGGGACTGAGCTTCGGCCTGCGCGGTAGTATCGAGCGCGTCACGGCAAAGGTGTTCCTGCTCAGCCCGCAGGACGTCGCCGTCACCCCCGAGGACAAGGCGAAGATCCGCGAAGGCGGGTTCTCCGACAAGTCCTGAGCGGTGGCGGAGCGGTGACACCGGTGGAGGCGGCACCCGAGGTGCCCTGAACGATCGAGGACTGTGGCTCTCTTCTGGCAGATCGTCTCGTCGGTGCTGCTCGTCTTCCTCGTGCTGCTCTTCGCACGGTTCGTCGTGGACTGGGTGATGGTGCTGGCGCGCAGCTGGCGCCCCTCCGGCCTGGTCGCCGCCGGGCTGGAGGTCGTCTACTCCACCACCGACCCGCCGCTGAAGGCGATCCGGAAGGTGATCCCGCCGCTCAACCTCGGGTCCATCCGACTGGACCTCGGGTTTATGGTGCTGCTGATCGCCGTGGTGATCCTCCGGAGCATCACGACCCGGCTGGCCATCACCGCGTGACCGCACTTCCCTCCCGGGGTATGGACGCAGAACGGGTGTGGTCCCGCTCGTCCGAGAACGTCCCTGTGCCCGCCGTCCGACCCGAGGTGACCTGAGATGCCACTCACCCCTGCCGACGTGCACAACGTCGTCTTCAAGAAGCCGCCCATCGGCAAGCGGGGCTACGACGAGGACGAGGTCGACGCCTTCCTCGACGTCGTGGAGGCCGAACTGGCCCGCTTGATCGAGGAGAACAACGAGCTGCGCGCCGGCGCGGGTCGTGCTCCCGCGCCCCGTGCCGAGGAGCGGCCCGAGCCCCCGGCTCCGGCGCCGGCCCCCGTGGTCGCCGCTCCGCCGCCGGTCCAGGCCTCCCGCGAGGACGACAGCGCGCGTGCCTCGCGCATGCTCGCGCTCGCCACGGAGACCGCCGACCGGTACGTGAACGAGGCCAAGAGCCAGGCCGAGCAGATGCTCAGCAGCGCCAAGACCAACAGCGACCGCCTCATGACCGAGGCGCGCGCCAAGAGCGAGCAGATGGTCACCGAGGCCAAGCACCGCGCGGACTCGATGATCGGTGACGCCCGCACCCGCGCCGAGACCATGGAGCGCGAGGCCCGCGCCAAGGCCGCCGCCCTGGAGCAGGACGCCGAGCGCCGCCACCTCGAGGCGATGGGCTCGCTGGAGGAGAAGCGCTCCAGCCTCGAGCGGAAGATCGAGGAGCTCCGCACGATGGAGCGCGAGTACCGCACCCGCCTGCGGTCCTTCCTGGAGTCGCACCTGCGCGACCTGGACAGCCGCAGCTCCGCGGAGCCGGCCTCGGTCGGCCGGCAGAACCAGCACGCCCCCGCCTGAGCCAGCAGCACCACGAGGGCCCCCGGAAGACCTCTTCCGGGGGCCCTCGTCGTCGTCCGCCGAGTTGGACGGGCGGGCCGGGCCGGTGCCCCCCTAAGGTTCAGGCGTGATCCTGGCTGCCGGACTCCTCGTCCTGGTGGGCCTCGGCCTGTTCGTGGCCGGGCTGTCCACCGGGATCACCGCCCTGTACTGGGGCTGCGTGGCGGCCTGCGTCGCGGCAGCCGCGGTCCTGGTCCTCGCCCGCCGCGAGATCGCGGCCCGCACGGCGCCGAGGACGGCCCCGGAACCGGCTCAGGTCCCCGTGGCGGCGGGCAGCGGTTCGCTCGAGCCGGCCGCCGGGGCGCCCGTCGCCGCCGCGGCCGAGCCGCCGCTGGACGACGAGGACCCGCCGGTCGAGGAGGTCGAGGTCACCGACCTGCTCATGGTCGTGGACCTCAAGGACGAGGTGCTCGTCGTCGACGAGCACCCGCGCTACCACGTGGCCGGCTGCCCCTGGCTGGGCAGCCGGAGCACGTTCCCGCTGCCGCTCGACGAGGCCCGCACCGACGGTTTCACGCCCTGCGGGGCCTGCCGGCCCGACCGGACCCTCGCCGCCCGCGCCCGCGCGAGCCGCAACGGGGCCTGAGGCTCAGGCCTTCGTCACCCAGAACCGGGAGCCCTCGGGACCCTCGACACCGTCGCCCTCGCCCGCCGAGCCGGCGTGCACGGCGACGGCGAGGACCTCACCGGCCAGCTGCTCGGCGTGCTCCTCGAGCGCCTGTGCCAGCACGCCGTCGGCGGTCCAGCGCAGCTCGATCCGGTCGCTGACCTCCAGGCCGGAACCCTTGCGGGCCTCCTGCACCAGCCGGACCACCTCGCGGACCAGGCCCGCCCGCTCCAGCTCCGGGGTCAGCGTGAGGTCCAGCGCGACGGTGAGCCCACCGGTGCTGGCCACCGTCCACCCCTCGCGGGGGGTCTCGGTGACGACCAGGTCGCCGTCGGCGAGCGCGACCGGGGTGCCCTCGACGTCGACGGACGCGGTCCCGGCCCGGTAGTCCGCGACCAGCGCGGCGGCGTCGGCCGCGGCGACGGCCTTCGCCACCGCCTGCACCTGCTTGCCGAGCCGGCGGCCCACGGCGCGGAAGTCGATCTTCACGCTGACGTCGACCAGGTCCCCGCCCACGGCGGCGAGCTCGAGGATCTCGGCCACGTTCAGCTCGTCGGCCACCTCGGCGACCAGGTCGCGGGGGAGCGTGGACCAGCCCGGCGCGGCCACGACCGCGCGGGCCAGCGGCTGCCGGGTCCGCACCTTGGCGGAGGTGCGGGCCGAGCGGCCGAGCTCGACGAGCCGGCGGACCAGCGTCATCTGCTCGACCAGGGTGTCGTCGAGGGCCTCGGTGTCCACCTCGGGCCAGGAGGCCAGGTGCACCGAGTCGACCGCGTCGGCCCGACCGGGGACGACCGCGCGCACCCACACCTCGTCGGTGACGAACGGCGTGAACGGCGCCATGAGCCGGGTCAGCCCGTCGAGCACCTCGTGCAGCGTGCCGAGGGCCGAGGGGTCGCCGTCCCAGAAGCGGCGGCGCGAGCGGCGCACGTACCAGTTGGACAGGTCGTCGACGAACTGGGCGAGCAGCCGGCCGGCGCCCTGCGTGTCGAACTCCTCCAGCGCGGCGGTGACGTCGCGGGTGACCGCGGCGAGCTCGGCCAGCGCCCACCGGTCCAGCAGCGGCCGCTCGGCGCGGGCCGGCGCGGGAGCGGAGGCCGGGTCCCAGCTGTTGGTCTCGGCGTACAGGGTGAAGAAGCTGGCGGTGTTCCAGTAGGTGAGCAGGACCTTGCGGACGACCTCGGACAGCGTCTCGTGGCCGACCCGGCGGGCCGACCACGGCGAGCCGCCGGCCAGCATGAACCAGCGGACGGCGTCGGCGCCGTGCCGGTCCATCAGCGGGATGGGCTCGAGGATGTTGCCGAGGTGCTTGCTCATCTTCCGGCCGTCCTCGGCCAGGATGTGGCCCAGGCACAGCACGTTGTCGTACGAGCTCTGCTCGAACACCAGGGTGCCCACCGCCATGAGCGAGTAGAACCAGCCGCGGGTCTGGTCGATCGCCTCGGCGATGAAGTGCGCCGGGTAGGCGGCCTCGAACTGCTCCTGGTTGCGGTAGGGCGCGCCCCACTGGGCGAAGGGCATGGAGCCGGAGTCGTACCAGGCGTCGATGACCTGGGGCACGCGCCGGTAGGTGCCCTCCTCGCCGGCCACGGTGAAGGTGACCTCGTCGATGAACGGCCGGTGCGGGTCCAGCTCGGACAGGTCGCGGCCGGTCAGCTCCGAGAGCTCGGCGAGGGAGCCGACCACGACCATGCGGGCGGGGTCGGCGTCGTTGCGCCAGACAGGCAGCGGGGTGCCCCAGTACCGGTCGCGCGACAGCGCCCAGTCGACGTTGTTGTTCAGCCAGTCGCCGTAGCGGCCGGTCTTGATGTTCTCCGGGAACCAGTTGGTCTTCTGGTTCTCGGCCAGCAGCTGGTCCTTGATCGCGCTGGTGCGGATGTACCAGGACGGCTGCGCGTAGTACATGAGCGGCGTGTGGCAGCGCCAGCAGTGCGGGTAGCTGTGCTCGTACCGGATCTCCCGGAACAGGACGCCGCGGGCCTTCAGGTCCTCGACCAGCGCGGGGTCGGCGGCCTTGAAGAAGTGCCCGCCCACCAGCGGGACCTCGGCCAGGAAGTGGCCGGCCGCGTCGATCGGGTTCACCACCGGCAGGCCGTAGCCGCGGCAGACGGCGAGGTCGTCGGCGCCGAACGCGGGGGACTGGTGCACCAGGCCGGTGCCGTCGTCGGTGGTGACGTACTCGGCCAGGACGACGAAGTGGGCGTCGCCCTCGGGGAACTCGACCAGCTCGAAGGGCCGCTGGTAGTGCGTCCGCTCCCAGTCCCGGCCGGGCGCCCGGCCGAGGACCTCGGCGTCCTCACCGAGGACCGCGGCCAGCAGCGGCTCGGCCACGACCACGGGGACGTCCTCGGTGCCGGCGGCGCGCGCGACGACGTAGGTGACCTCGGGGTGCACGGCGACGGCGGTGTTGCTGGGCAGCGTCCACGGCGTCGTCGTCCACACCAGCAGGTCGGCCCTGCCGGCCCACTCGCCGTCGAGGATCGGCATGCGGACGTACACCGACGGGTCGGTGATCGACTCGTACCCCTGGGCGACCTCGTGGTCGGACAGGCCGGTGCCGCAGCGCGGGCAGTAGGGGGCGACCCGGTGGTCCTCGACGAGCAGGCCCTTGCCGTGCACCTGCTTGAGCGACCACCAGACGCTCTCGATGTAGCTGGGGTCCATCGTCCAGTAGGCGTCGGAGAAGTCGACCCAGTAGCCCATCCGGCGGGTGAGGTCGGCGAAGTCGGCGACGTGCTTCTCCACCGACTCGCGGCACCGGGCGTTGAAGTCGGCGATGCCGTAGCGCTCGATGTCCGGCTTGCCGGCGAAGCCGAGCTGCTGCTCGACGGCGATCTCGACCGGCAGGCCGTGGCAGTCCCAGCCGGCGCGCCGGGGCACGTGCCAGCCCTGCATCGTCTTGAACCGGGGGAAGACGTCCTTGAACGCCCGGGCCTCGATGTGGTGGGTGCCGGGGCGGCCGTTCGCGGTCGGCGGGCCCTCGTAGACGTTCCACTGCGGGCGGCCCTGCGAGGCCTCCAGCGACCGGTCGAAGACCTTCTCGCTCTCCCAGCGCTCGAGGATGCGGTGCTCGAGGGCGGGGAGGTCGACCTGCGGGGGCAGCGCGGCGAAGGGACCGGTGGGGGCGCTCACGCCCCCATTCTCCCCGAACCGGCAAACGGGCTCGCCGGTGCGTCCCCCTCGGCCCGCGACCCGGTACGGGAGACTGCCCCCATGGCGGGGGCGCGGTGAACACGACGGTCACGGTGGCCCTCGCCGTCGGGGCGGTCGTCGTGCTCCTGGCCGCGGTCGCGCTGCGCCTGGCCGACCGGCTGGGGCTGCCCAGCCTGCTGCTCTACCTGGCGATCGGCGTGGCCCTGGGCGAGAGCGGCCTCGGCGTCCAGTTCGAGGACTACTCGCTCACCCAGACCCTCGGCGTCGCCGCGCTGCTGGTCATCCTGGCCGAGGGCGGCCTGACCACGCGCTGGGCCGACGTCCGCCGCGCGCTGGGGCCGGGGCTGAGCCTGGCCACGGCCGGGGTCGTGGTGAGCATCGGCGTCACCGCGGCGGTCACCGTCTGGCTGCTCGGCTGGGAGTGGGGCTTCGCGCTGCTCGTCGCTGCCGTCATCAGCTCCACCGACGCCGCCGCCGTCTTCGCCACCCTGCGCCGGCTGCCGCTGCCGCGGCGGCTGGCCGCCTCCCTCGAGGCCGAGAGCGGGCTGAACGACGCCCCGGTCATCCTCCTCGTCGTCGTGCTCTCCGACGTGCTGACCGGCGAGGTGTCCGGCCCCTGGTGGCAGGTGCCGGTGGTCGTGGTCGCCGAGCTGGTCGGGGGAGCCGTGCTCGGGCTGGCCGTCGGCTACGGCGGGGCGGAGCTGCTGCGCCGGGTCGCGCTGCCGCTGTCGGGCTTCTACCCGCTGGCCACCCTGGCGCTGTGCGTGCTCGCCTTCGCCGGCGCCTCGCTGCTGCACACGTCGGGCTTCGTGGCCGTCTACCTGTGCGGTCTCGTGCTCGGCAACGCGACCCTGCCGCACCGCTCGGCGAGCATCGGCTTCGCCGAGGGCATGGCGTCGCTGGCGCAGATCGGCCTCTTCGTGATGCTGGGGCTGCTCGTCTCGCCGTCCCGGCTGCCCGAGGCGGTCGGCCCGGCCCTGCTGGTCGGTGGTGCGCTGCTGCTGCTGGCGCGGCCGCTGTCGGTGCTGGCCAGCCTGGTGTGGTTCCGCTTCCCGCTGCGGCAGCAGGTCTTCATCTCCTGGGCGGGGCTGCGCGGGGCGGTGCCGATCGTCGTCGCCACCTTCCCGCTGACGGCGCAGGTGCCCGGCGCGACGACCGTCTTCGACACGGTGTTCGTGCTGGTCGTCGTCTTCACCCTGGTGCAGGGCTGGTCGCTGCCGTGGGTCGCCCGGCGGCTGGGCATCGCCGCGCCGGTCGCGCCCCGGGAGATCCAGGTGGAGGCCGCGCCGCTGGAGGAGCTCGACGCCGAGCTGATGCAGATGACCGTGCCGGCCGGGTCGCGGCTGCACGGCGTCTACCTGCCCGAGCTGCGGCTGCCCGAGGACGCCGCCGTCGTGCTGATCGTCCGCCACGGGCGCGCGTTCGTGCCCGACGAGAACACCCGGCTGATGCGCGGCGACCAGGCGCTGCTGGTGTCGGCGCGCCGGTCCCGGGCGGAGGCCGAGCGCCGGCTGCGCGCGGTCAGCCGCGCGGGCCGCCTGGCCATGTGGCGCGGCGAGTCCGGCCGCCCCGACGACTCCGACTGACGAGGGGGCGTCCTGCAGGCGGGGGCGCTCCTCGCGTGGCATCGTGACCACACCGGCACCGGGCGGCGGTCGCCGTGCCGGGACCCCACGGAGCACGTGATGCGCTACCTCTTCCGGCCACCGGCCACGGACGCGACGGGCCTCCTCCCGCTGCCGTGGCACCAGCCGCTGGAGGAGTGGGACCACGAGCTGCTGCTCGACGTCCCCTCCCGCGGTATCTCCCGGCACGTCGTGCGCTTCGTCGCGGTCGAGGGACGGGTCTACGCGCTCAAGGAGATCGACGAGCGGCTGGCGCGGCACGAGTACGCGCTGCTGGCCCAGTTCGAGGGGGAGGGGCTGCCCTCGGTGTCGGTGCTCGGGATCTGCGTCGACCGGCCCGACGAGCAGCCGGCGATCCTGGTGACGCGCTACCTCGAGTACTCGATGTCCTACCGCTGGCTGTTCTCCCGGCCGCGCGGGCACCAGTCGCCCGAGCAGCTGCTCGACACGATGGTCGTGCTGCTGGTCCGGCTGCACCTGGCCGGCGTCTTCTGGGGCGACTGCTCGCTGTCCAACACCCTGTTCCGCCTCGACGCCGGGACCTTCGCCGCCTACCTGGTCGACGCCGAGACCGCCGAGCGCTACCCGTCCCTCTCGCCGGGCCAGCGCCGCTACGACGTCGACCTCGCCCGCGAGCGGGTGGGCGCCGAGCTGCTGGACCTGCAGTTCGGCGGCCTGCTGCCCGAGGACCTCGACCCGATCGAGATCGCCGACAGCCTGCCGCCCCGCTACGAGTCGCTGTGGGACGAGGTGACCCGCGAGGAGGTCTTCCGCACCGACGAGCAGCGCTACCGGGTTGCCGAGCGGCTGCAGCGGCTCAACGAGCTGGGCTTCGACGTCGGCGAGGTGGAGCTCCGGACCACCGCGGAGGGCACCCGGCTGCGGGTCGAGACGCGGGTGGCCGAGCCCGGCCACAACCGCCGGGAGCTGTTCCGGCTCACCGGCCTGGAGGTGCAGGAGCGCCAGGCCCAGCGGCTGCTCAACGACGTCCGTGCCTTCCGGGCCTACCTGGAGCAGAAGTCCGGGCACCCGGTCCCGGACACCATCGCCGGCCACCGCTGGCTCGCCGAGGTCTACCAGCCGGTCGTCGACGCGGTGCCCGAGTCCCTGCAGGGCCGGCTGGAGCCGGCCGAGGTGTTCCACGAGGTGCTCGAGCACCGGTGGTTCCTGTCCGAGAAGGCCGGCCGGGACGTCGGGACGACGAAGGCGGCGCGCTCCTACTTCGAGACCGTCCTGCCCGGCACGCCCGAGGAGCTGACCACGCCCTCGGTCATCGCCGGCCGGGGCTGAGCGGTTCCGGCGCGGCGCGGTCCGCCGCGCCGGAACGGCAGGTGACGGCGGGGTCACGACCGGGTTGCGTTCCGTTTGACAGCCCCTGACGGCGGTACCACGCTCCGAGAACGCCGAGATCATCCCGGCTCACCGGACGCCAACGGAGGCGATGCGTGTGACTGAGGTCCCCGGCCAGCACCCGCCACACCGGCGGGCGACGGCCTCCCGAACCGGACGAGCCCGGGCGCCTCGACGCCTCGCCGGTGCTGCGGCCGGCGTCGTCCTGGCCTCCAGCCTGGCCGCCTGCGGCGGCGGTGGGACCGGGGGAGTGCCGACGCTCACCTGGTACACCAACCCGGACTCCGGAGGCCAGGCCGAGCTCGCCGCCCGCTGCACCGAGGCCGCCGAGGGCCGCTACCGGATCTCCGCCGCCGTCCTGCCGCGCGACGCGGCCGGCCAGCGCGAGCAGCTCGTCCGCCGCCTCGCGGCCAACGACGCGTCCATCGACATCATGAGCCTCGACCCGCCGTTCATCCCCGAGTTCGCGGCGGCCGGCTTCCTGGCCGACATCCCCGACGACGTCGAGGAGCGCGTGACCGAGGGTGTCGTGCAGGGGGCGATCGAGGGCGCGACCTGGGACGACGAGCTCGTCGCCGTCCCGTTCTGGGCCAACACGCAGGTGCTCTGGTACCGCAAGTCCGTCGCCGAGGCGGCCGGCCTGGACATGGACGAGCCGGTCACCTGGGAGCAGATCGTCCAGGCGGCCGAGGACCAGGGGAAGCTCGTCGGCGCCCAGGGCGCCCGGGCGGAGTCCCTGACCGTCTGGCTCAACGCGCTCATCGAGTCCGCCGGCGGCTCGATCATCGAGGAGAACGCCGAGGACCCGGCGGACATCCAGCTCGGCCTCACCACCGAGGCGGCGCAACGCGCGGCAGAGGTGATGGGCATGGTTGCCTCCTCCGACGCCGTGAGCCCCGCGTTCTCCACCGAGAACGAGGACGCGTCGGCCACCGGCTTCGAGGGCGAGCGGGGCGGCTTCCAGGTGAACTACCCCTTCGTCTACCCCCGCGCGCTCGGTGCGGTCGACGCCGGCTCCCTGGACCCGTCGGTGCCCGAGGACTACGGCGCCGCCGTCTACCCGCGGGTCGACCCCGACCAGCCGGCCGCGCCGCCGCTGGGCGGGATCAGCCTGGGGATCAGCGCGTTCAGCCAGAACGTCGACCTGGCCCTGGAGGCCGCCGAGTGCATCACGACGGCGGAGAACCAGGCGTACTACTTCGTGACCAACGGCAACCCGGCGGCGAAGGCGGAGGTCTTCGACGACCCGGAGGTGCTCGAGGCCTTCCCGCAGGCGCCGGTGATCCGGGAGTCTCTGGAGCTGGCGAAGCCGCGGCCGCAGACCCCGTACTACAGCGAGGTCTCCGGAGGTCTCCAGCGCGAGTACCACCCGCCGTCGTCGGTGGGCGAGGGCACCGGGAAGGCAGCCGCCGAGCTGATCAGCGCGGTGCTGCGAGGGGACCAGCTGCTGTGAGGGAGACGGAACGATGACCCAGACGACGCTCCCGCCGGTCGAGAAGACCCAGCCGGTCTCCGCGCCGCACGGCACGATCAGCGACCGGTCGAGGTCCGAGCGCAAGCTCGGCTGGCTGCTCGCCGGGCCGGCCTTCCTGGTCATGCTCGGCGTCACCGCCTACCCGATCATCCAGGCGGTCTACGAGTCGCTGTTCGCCTACCGGCTCACCGACCCCACCAACCGCGAGTTCGTGGGGCTGAGCAACTACGGCGTCATCCTCACCGACCAGCTGTGGTGGACGGCGCTGGGCGTCACGCTGCTGATCACCGTCATCACCGTGGCGGTCGAGCTGGTCCTGGGCTTCGCCCTCGCCCTGGTCATGGCCAAGGCGCTGAAGTCGATCCGGCCGGTGGTGCGGGCGGCGATCCTCATCCCGTACGCCGTCATCACCGTGGTCTCGGCGTTCGCCTGGCAGTTCGCCTTCGACATCAACACCGGGTTCGTGAACTCGTGGTTCGCCTGGATACCGGGCGTCTCCGCGGACACCGACTGGTTCGGCGACACCGGGACCTCGCTCCTGGTGGTCTGCCTCGCCGAGATCTGGAAGACCACGCCGTTCATCTCGCTGCTCCTGCTCGCCGGGCTCGCCCAGGTGCCGGAGGTGCTGCAGGAGGCGGCCAAGGTCGACGGCGCCACCTGGTGGCAGCGGATGGTCAAGGTGACGCTGCCGAACATGAAGGCCGCGATCATGGTGGCCCTGCTGTTCCGCACCCTGGACGCCTTCCGCGTCTTCGACAGCATCTTCGTGATGACCGGCGGTGCCAACAACACCGAGTCCGTGTCGTTCCTGGCCTACCGGCAGACGATCTCCCGGCTGGAGATCGGCCTCGGGTCGGCGGTCTCGGTGCTGCTGTTCCTCAGCGTGGTCCTCATCGCCGCGCTGTTCATCAAGGGCTTCAAGGTGGACCTGGCTTCCGCGAGAGGTGAGCGCTGATGTCCCGCAAGGAGAAGATCTGGTGGTGGGTCGGCGGGCTGGCGATCGTCGTCTACTGCCTGTTCCCGATCGGCTGGATCGTCGCGCTGTCGTTCAAGTCCGCGGGTGACCTGAACTCCGGGGAGTTCCTGCCCAACGGGGCAACGCTGGACAACTACAGCCTGATCCTGACCGGTGATGCCAGCGAGCTCTTCCTGCCGGCGCTGCGCAACAGCTTCGGCATCTGCCTGATCGCCACCGCGATCTCGTGCCTGCTGTCGATGTTCGCGGCCTACGCGATCGCCCGGCTGGACTTCCCCGGCAAGAAGATGGTGCTCTCCACGGCGCTGGTCGTGGCGATCTTCCCGGTCATCTCGATCGTGACGCCGCTGTTCAACGTGTGGCGGCAGATCGGGCTCTACGACACCTGGCCCGGGCTGATCATCCCGTACCTGTCGCTCACCCTGCCGATCTCCATCTGGACCATGTCGGCCTTCTTCCGGGAGATCCCCTGGGAGATGGAGCAGGCCGCGCAGGTCGACGGCGCCACCACCTGGCAGGCGTTCCGCAAGGTGATCGTGCCGCTGGCCGCGCCCGGCGTCTTCACCACGGCGATCATCGCGTTCTTCATCGCCTGGAACGACTTCGTCTACGGCATCTCGCTGACCTCGACGTCGGCGGCCCGGCCGGTCCCCGCCGCGCTCGGCCTCTTCTCCGGCGCCTCGCAGTTCGAGGACCCGACCGGGGCCATCGCCGCCGCTGCGGTGATCGTCACCATCCCGGTCGTCGTCCTGGTCCTGCTCTTCCAGCGGCGCATCGTCGCCGGCCTCACCAACGGCGCGGTCAAGGGCTGACCCGATGAGCGCCGGCACCCGACTCAGCACCGCTCCGACCCGAGGGGACGACTCCTGATGGCCTCCATCGAGATGAAGCACATCGTCAAGCAGTACGGCGACGGCTACCCGGCCGTGAACGACGTCAGCCTGGACATCGCCGACGGCGAGTTCATGATCCTGGTCGGCCCCTCCGGCTGCGGGAAGTCGACGCTGCTGCGGATGATCGTGGGGCTGGAGGACATCACCAGCGGCGACATGGTCATCGGTGGCACCCGCGTCAACGACAAGGCACCGCGGGACCGCAACCTGTCGATGGTCTTCCAGAACTACGCGCTCTACCCGCACATGACGGTGTTCGAGAACATCGCCTTCCCGCTGCGGCTGGCCAAGATGGAGGACGCGGAGGTGCGCCGCCGGGTCACCGAGGCCGCCGACGTCCTGGAGCTCAAGGACCACCTCGAGCGCAAGCCGGCCAACCTCTCCGGTGGCCAGCGCCAGCGGGTCGCGATGGGCCGCGCCATCGTCCGCCAGGCGGAGGCGTTCCTCTTCGACGAGCCGCTGTCCAACCTCGACGCCAAGCTCCGCGGCCAGATGCGCACCGAGATCTCCCGGCTGCAGCGCCGCCTGGGCATCACCACCGTCTACGTCACCCACGACCAGACCGAGGCCATGACCCTAGGCGACCGGGTCTGCGTCCTGCGCAAGGGCAAGATCCAGCAGGTCGCCTCGCCGCGCGAGCTGTACGAGCAGCCGGTGAACCTCTTCGTGGCCGGCTTCATCGGCTCGCCGCCGATGAACTTCCTGCCGGCCACCGTGGAGGGCAACCGCCTGGTGACGCCGTTCGGCCCGATCGAGCTCGACGAGAAGCGCGCCGGCCAGGTCGCCGGCCACGAGCTGCTGCTGGTCGGCATCCGGCCGGAGTACTTCGAGGACGCCTCCCTCGTCGACGAGGCGAAGCGGCCCGTGGGCACCGTGTTCCGCGCCCGCGTCGACGTCACCGAGTGGCTCGGCGACTCGCAGTACGCCTACATCCCCTACGACGCACCCGAGTCGATCACCGCGCAGCTGCGCGAGCTCTCCCGCGAGCTGGACTCCGAGGAGCTGCGCACCCAGGCGATCGTGTCGATCGACTCGACCAGCCGGATCCGCGAGGGGCGCGAGGCCGAGTTCTGGCTCGACACCCGCAAGATCCACGTCTTCGACCCGCACTCGGGCGAGAACCTCACGCGGGACGCCGAGGCAGGTGCGGCGCTGACCCGCATGGCGACCGAGGACCGGCTGGAGCACGCGGAGGCCGCCCGGGGCGGGCAGGCCGAGTCCCGGGGTGGCGCCACCGCCGTCGGCGCCGCGTAACGGGCACCGGGCAGCGCCCCGGCTATCGTCGGTGCACCGGCGGCTCCCCGCCGCCGGTGCCACGACGTCCGAGGAGCCCCACCTGACCGAGCACGCCGACCCGGTGGACGGCTCCACCGGCGGGCCCGCCGCCGTCGAGCCCTCGGGGCGCCCCCGCACGCGGCTGCTGCTGTCGCTGGCCGCCGGCATCCTGCTCGCCGACCTCGTGACCAAGCTGGTCGTCGTCGCGACCATCGAGCCGGGTGAGGACATCCGAACCCTCGGGGGCGCGCTCTACCTGACGAACCTGCGCAACACGGGCGCGGCGTTCTCCCTGGCCGAGGGCTTCACGATCGTGTTCACCCTCATCGCCCTGGTCGTCGCGGTCGTCATCGTCCGCACCGCCCAGCGGCTGTTCTCCACCGGCTGGGCGGTGGCGCTGGGGCTCGTCCTCGGCGGTGCGGTCGGCAACCTGGTCGACCGGGTCTTCCGCGACCCCGGCTTCCTGCGCGGCGGCGTCGTCGACTTCCTGTCGGTCTTCGGGCCCGACGGCGAGGTGTGGCCGGTGTTCAACATCGCCGACTCCGCGATCGTCTGCGGCGGCGTCCTCGGCGTCCTGCTGGCCCTGCGCGGCATCGAGTTCGACGGCACGCGGGCCACCAGCGACGACACCGACTGAGGCGGCTGCGGCGCCCCGTCGGCGGGGACCCGCACAATGGGTCCCGTGATCAGCACTCCTGGCCTGCACCGGGCCCTCCCCGTGCCCGACGGGCTCGAGGGGCAGCGGGTGGACCAGGCGCTCTCCCGGCTCTTCGGCCTGTCCCGGACGACGGCCGCCGAGCTCGCCGACGCCGGCCACGTCGTCGTCGACGGCCGGGTCCGCGGCAAGGGCGACCGCCTGACCGGTGGCAGCTGGCTGGAGGTGGAGCTGCCGCCCCCGCCGGGCGAGCCGGTCGCCCCCAAGCCGGTCGAGGGGATGACCGTCCTGCACGACGACGACGACCTCGTCGTCGTGGACAAGCCGGTCGGGGTCGCCGCCCACCCGAGCCCCGGCTGGGACGGCCCGACCGTCATCGGGGGCCTCGCCGCGGCCGGGTACCGCATCTCCACCTCGGGAGCCGCCGAGCGCCAGGGCGTCGTGCACCGGCTGGACGCGGCGACGACCGGCGTCATGGTGGTCGCCAAGAGCGAGCGGGCCTACACCGCGCTCAAGGCGGCGTTCAAGGAGCGCACCGTCGAGAAGGGCTACAACGCCCTCGTGCAGGGCCACCCGGACCCCTCGCGCGGCACCATCGACGCACCCATCGACCGCCACCCCAAGCACGACTGGCGGTTCGCGGTGGTCCAGGGCGGGCGCCCCTCGGTGACGCACTACGAGGTGATCGAGGCATTCGCCGCCGCCAGCCTGGTCGACATCAAGCTGGAGACGGGCCGGACCCACCAGATCCGCGTGCACTTCTCCGCCCTGCGCCACCCGTGCGTGGGCGACATGACCTACGGCGCCGACCCGACGCTGGCCGCCCGGCTGGGGGTCTCGCGCCAGTGGCTGCACGCCGTGCGGCTGGGCTTCCACCACCCGGCGGACGGCCGGTGGGTGGAGTTCACCAGCGAGTACCCGCCCGACCTCGCCGGCGCGCTGGCAGTCCTGCGCGCCGAGACCTGACCCGCTCTCGGTGACCGGACTGCCGGCCTCCCTCGCCGACTTCGGGCCCGCGGCCCTGGCGGCGGTCGTGGTCGCGGCCTACCTGGTCGTGGGGGAGCCGGTGGTCGGGCACGTCCTGCACCGGAGGTTCGAGGGCCGGCTGCGCACCGACGCCGGTGCGCGCCGGTCGTTCTACCGCCGCCTGCTGGTGCTCGAGTGGGGCCTGGCGGTGCTCGCGGTCATCGTCTGGCTCTTCGCCACCGACGTCCCGGCCGGGGCGGTCGGGCTGCGCTGGCCGCAGGAGTGGCCCGGGCCCCTCACCTGGGTCGTCGTCGTGGTCGTGCTGCTGCTGGTGGTCGCCTCCACCCGCCAGCTGCGGGCCGGCGCGCTGCTGGAGATGGCCCGACCGGCACGCCGGCCGGGGGAGGGGCGGCACGCGGAGCCGCCCGGGCTCTCGACCCTGGCCCTGCTCCCGCGCACCGACGAGGAGCGGCGGCTGTTCTCCGTCGTCGGGGTCACCGCCGGCGTGTGCGAGGAGTGGCTCTACCGCGGGTTCTTCCTGGCGGTGGTGGCAGCGGCCGCCGGCGGGGCGCCGTCGTTCGTGCTGGTGCTCGTCGCCGCCGTGGCCTTCGGGCTGGCGCACGCCTACCAGGGCCGGGCGGGCATCATCACGACCGGCGTGCTGGGCGGGGTCATGGCCGCGCTGTACCTCGACACCGGCTCGCTGCTGCTGCCCGTGCTGCTGCACGCGCTGATCGACCTGCGCTTTCTGCTCGTGCCCGCGAGCGCCCTGCCCACCGAGGAGCACGCGTGAGCGGTCCGCTGCCGCCACGCGTCCGGTTCGCGCACGACCACGGGGGAGGGGTGCCGGTGTGGACCGACATGGGGACGCTCGGCGCCGACGAGCTGGCCGGGGTCGGCGTCCCGGTCGCGTTGATCGAGCGGTTGGTGGAGTGGAACGACCGGGTGTGGCCTGTCTGGAACGCGCGCGTCCCCCGTCCGGTGGAACCGGGCTGGGACCGGGAGGAGCGGCGGCTGGTCGCCGAGCTGCAGAACCAGCTGCCCGATGTCGACGTCGTGATGGCCGAGTCCGACGAGGAGCGCCCCGCCGTGGAGGCCGACCGGCCGGCCGCGCTGACGGTCATGGCGGCGCCGTCGGTCGACGTCCCGCTGTGGAGCTTCCCGTTCGGGCGGTCTCTCGCCGTGGACCCGGCGCCCCTGTTCGTGAGCGAGGAGCTGGTGGAGCAGCTGCGCCGGTGGAACCGGCGTGCCCCGAGGCCGAGCGTGCTCGACCCGCGGTGGTGCGCTGACGGGTTGGTGCTGGCGCGTGCGCTGCAGGACGAGCTGTGGGACGTCGAGGTCTTCTACTACGAGGACGACGACCGGAACCCGGTGCGAGGCCGCCGCCGCTGACCCGCTCCACGGCGGGCAGGATGGGAGACGTGCCGAGCCCCACCGCCAGCGTCGCCACCGCCGAGGACTGGCCGGAGGTGGCCGCGCTTCGCACCCGCGTCTTCGTCGAGGAGCAGGGCGTGCCGGCCGAGATCGAGCAGGACGCCGCCGACGCCACCGCCGTTCACGTGCTGAGCCGGGACGCTGCCGGCCGGGCCGTGGCCACGGGACGGCTGCTGCTCGACGGGCCGGTCGCGCGGATCGGGCGGATGGCCGCCGACGCCGAGGTGCGCGGGCGGGGGCACGGCGCCGCCGTCCTCGCCGAGCTGCACCGCCAGGCCGCCGCCCGCGGGGCGCGGGAGGTCGAGCTGCACGCCCAGCTGCCGGCCCGCCGCTTCTACGAGCGCGAGGGGTACGCGGCGGTCGGCGAGGTGTACGAGGAGGCGGGCATCGCGCACGTCACGATGCGGCGCGCGCTGCCCTGAGGCACCGCTGTGACGGAACGGTCCACTGTGAGAAGACACGTTCTGTCAGACCCTCGAAGTAGACACGTCCCAGTGCGAGGATCGACCCACCGGCCCGCCGGTGCCTGCCGCCCCCGCATGCACTGCCGGTCTTCCCCGCCGGTCGCCCGCCGCGTGACGCCGGCCGGGCACGCACGACCCGTGAGGAGCACAGACCCACTGTGAGCAGCCCGTCCGACTCGTTCGTGCACCTGCACGTGCACACCGAGTACTCGATGCTCGACGGCGCCGCGAAGCTGCCGGAGGTCACGAAGGCGGCGGCCGAGCAGGGGATGCCGGCGCTGGCCATGACCGACCACGGCAACGTGTTCGGCGCCTACGACTTCTACAAGCAGGCGAAGAACGCCGGCGTGAAGCCGATCATCGGCATGGAGGGGTACTACACCCCGGGCTCGCGGTTCGACCGGGCGCCGTTCGACTTCGGCGACAACCTGATCGACGAGGAGGGTGACGGCGGCTCCAACCGGGGCAAGGCGGCCTACACCCACATGACGCTGCTCGCCCGCACCACGGAGGGCATGCACAACCTCTTCCGCATCTCCTCGCTGGCCAGCCTGGAGGGGCAGTACCGCAAGCCGCGCTTCGACCGCGACCTGCTGGAGCGCTACGGCAAGGGCCTGATCGCCACCACCGGCTGCCCGTCGGGCGAGGTGAACATGTGGCTGCGCGCCGGCAAGGAGGACAAGGCCCGCCAGGCCGCCGCCGACTTCCAGGACATCTTCGGGCGGGAGAACTTCTACGCCGAGCTGATGGACCACGGGCTGTCCATCGAGAAGAAGACCCGCCCCGCGCTGCTGGCCATCGCCAAGGACCTCGGGATCCCGCTGCTGGCCACGAACGACCTCCACTACACGCACAAGGAGGACGCCGAGGCCCACGACGCCCTGCTGTGCATCCAGACCGGCTCCCGGCTCAACGAGCCGAACCGCTTCAAGTTCAACGGTGACGGCTACTACCTGAAATCGGCCGCCGAGATGCGGGCGCTGTTCACCGGCGACCTGGCCGAGGCCTGCGACAACACCCTCCTCGTGGCCGAGCAGTGCGACGTGACCTTCACCGAGGGTGCGGACCTGATGCCGCGCTTCCCGCTGCCGCCGGGGGAGGACGAGACCTCCTGGTTCATCAAGGAGGTCGAGCGCGGGCTGCACAAGCGGTACCCCAACGGCATCCCCGACCACGTGCGCAAGCAGGCGGACTACGAGACCGGGATCATCTGCCAGATGGGCTTCCCGGGGTACTTCCTCGTGGTCGCCGACTTCATCAACTGGGCCAAGGACAACGGCATCCGCGTCGGTCCCGGCCGTGGCTCGGCCGCCGGCTCGCTGGCCGCCTACGCCATGGGCATCACCGACCTCGACCCGCTGCAGCACGGCCTGATCTTCGAGCGGTTCCTCAACCCCGAGCGCGTCTCGATGCCCGATGTCGACATCGACTTCGACGACCGCCGCCGCGGCGAGGTCATCCAGTACGTCTCGCAGAAGTACGGCGAGGAGCGGGTCAGCCAGATCGTCACCTACGGCACCATCAAGGCCAAGGCCGCGATCAAGGACGCCGCCCGGGTGCTCGACCGGCCCTACTCCGTCGGTGACGAGCTGACCAAGCTCATGCCGCCGGACGTGATGGGCAAGGGCATCCCGCTGTCCGGGGTGTTCGACCCGGCGCACCCGCGCTACAAGGAGGCGACGGAGTTCCGCGCCCGCTACGAGTCCGACCCGGGCGCGGCCGAGGTCGTGGACCAGGCCCGCAAGCTCGAGGGCCTGAAGCGCCAGTGGGGTGTGCACGCCGCCGGCGTCATCATCGGCCGCTACCCGCTGATCGACTCCATCCCGATCATGCGGCGCGAGGCCGACGGCGCGATCATCACGCAGTTCGACTACCCGACCTGCGAGACGCTCGGCCTGCTCAAGATGGACTTCCTGGGCCTGCGCAACCTCACGGTCATCGACGACGCGCTGCGCAACATCGTGATCAACGGCAAGGAGCCGGTGGATCTCGACGAGATCAGCAAGGACCTCACCGACCCGAACACCTACGCCCTGCTCTCCCGGGGCGACACGCTGGGCGTCTTCCAGTTCGACGGCGGCCCGATGCGGTCGCTGCTGCGGCTCATGCGGCCGGACAACTTCGAGGACATCTCCGCCGTCGGCGCGCTCTACCGGCCCGGCCCGATGGGTGCGAACTCGCACACGAACTACGCGCTGCGCAAGAACGGCCAGCAGGAGATCACGCCGATCCACCCGGAGCTGGCCGAGCCGCTGGAGGAGATCCTCGGCCAGACCTACGGCCTGATCGTCTACCAGGAGCAGGTCATGGCGATCGCGCAGAAGGTCGCCGGGTACTCCCTCGGCAAGGCCGACCTGCTGCGCCGCGCGATGGGCAAGAAGAAGAAGTCGGTCCTGGACGCCGAGTTCGTCGGGTTCGAGGCCGGCATGAAGGCCAACGGGTTCTCCAGCGCCGCGATCAAGACGCTGTGGGACATCCTCGTCCCGTTCGCCGACTACGCGTTCAACAAGGCGCACTCCGCGGCCTACGGCCTGGTCTCCTACTGGACCGCCTACCTCAAGGCGAACTACCCGGCCGAGTACATGGCCGGGCTGCTCACCAGCGTCCAGGACGACAAGGACCGCCGGCCGATCTACCTCGCCGAGTGCCGCCGCATGGGCATCAAGGTGCTCCCGCCGGACGTCAACGAGTCCTCCTGGGACTTCACGGCCGTCGGCACCGACATCCGGTTCGGCCTGGCCTCGGTGCGCAACGTCGGCACCAACGTCGTGGAGTCGATCGTGAAGGCGCGCGAGGAGAAGGGCGCCTTCAAGGACTTCGCCGACTTCATGCGCAAGATCGACACGGTGGCCTGCAACAAGAAGGTCGTCGAGTCCCTCGCCAAGGCCGGCGCCTTCGATTCCCTCGGCCACTCGCGGCAGGGCATCGTGGCCATCCACGCCCAGGCCGTGGAGTCGGCGATGGGGCTCAAGCGCAAGGAGGCCGAGGGGCAGTTCGACCTGTTCGGCAGCTTCGGTGCCGACGGCGTCGACGAGGACCCGTTCGGCGGCGCGCTGGAGATCACCATCCCCACGGCCGACTGGTCCAAGAGCGAGCGGCTGATGTTCGAGCGCGACATGCTCGGCCTCTACGTCTCCGACCACCCGCTGCACGGCGTCGAGCACGTGCTGACCTCGCACGCCGACACCCCGATCGCCGAGATCAACGCAGGTGGGGTGGAGGACGGCGCCAACGTCACCATCGCCGGCATCCTCACCTCCGTCTCGCCCCGCACCAACAAGCAGGGTGCCCCGTGGGCGATCGCGACGGTGGAGGACCTGGAGTCCGGCATCGAGGTGCTGTTCTTCCCCAAGACCTGGGTCGAGGTCTCGGAGAAGGTGGTCCGCGACCAGATCGTCGTGGTCAAGGGACGGATCAGCCGGCGCGACGACCAGCCCTCGCTGTTCGGCTCCGAGGTCACCATCCCCGAGCTCACCGAGGGCCCGCGCGGCCCGGTGCTGGTCTCGATGGCCGCCGCCCGCTGCACGCCGCCGGTGGTCGAGCGGCTGCGCGAGGTGCTGGGCAGCCACCCGGGCACCACCGAGGTCCAGCTCAAGCTGGTCAACGGCAGCCGCGAGACGGTCCTGCGCCTCGACCAGGGGCTGCGCGTCCGGCCGAGCACCGCGCTCATGGGCGACATCAAGGCGCTGCTCGGGCCGACCAGCGTGGCCCTGCTCTGAGCGACCGGTTCGCGGGGGGCGGCGGGGCACGGCTGCCGGGCCCGGGGTTCACTGGACCGGTGAGCACGCCGCCGCTGGAGGCCCCGCCGCTGCCGGCGTCGCCCTCCCGCGTGTTCTGGCAGGGCTGGCCGGAGGTCCGCCAGGACCTCCGCGGTGGCACCGGCCTGCTGCTGGGGCTCGGCCTCGCCGGCCTGCCGGCGGGCGTGCTCTGGTGGCTGCTGGCGCCCAAGGCCGACTACCGCGTGACCGACGCCGGGCCGGTGCCGGTCGGGCCGCCGGTGGGGGAGCTGCAGGCCGGCGACGACGCCGTGCTCGTGCTCCTCCTTCTCGGGCTGGGCCTGCTCGCCGGGCTCGCCGCCTGGCTGCGCCGTCGCACGCGCGGTGTCGGGACGCTCGCCGTGCTGGCCGCGGGCGGGTCGCTCGCCTCGGTGGTCGCCTGGCAGCTGGGGGAGCTGCTCCGCCGCCCGCCGACCGAGGCCGAGCTGGCCGACGTCGGGACCGTCGTCACCACCGGGCTGACGCTCGGCTCCCTGCCGGGGCTGGCCGCCACGCCGTTCGCCGCCCTGCTGGCCTACCTGTGCTGCGCCATCCTCGCGGCCGACGACGGCCTGGGCCGGGAGTAGGCGTCCGCCTCAGTTCACCGTCATGGGGGTGGTGAACTGCTGCAGCGGTGCGGGCACGGCGCCCAGCTCCTGCAGCAGCGTCAGCTCCCGGCGGAGCAGCCGCGACTCCGCGGCCAGCCGCCGCCGCGTGGCGGACTCGGCGAGCAGCGCCTGCCGGTCCTCGGTGGTGAGCAGGGCCGAGGAGGCGACCAGCCAGGACAGCGCCTCCGGGTCGTCGGACGCCGCCGCCAGGCGCACCGCCGCCTCGACACCGTCGCCCTGGGCGCCGGCACCGAGGGCCGACACCTCCGCGACGTAGCGGGTGAAGAGGTCGCCGACGCCGCGCGCCAGCAGGTCCATCGACCCGCGGGCCACCGACGAGGCCAGCTCGTCCGAGGGCAGAGCCAGCGCCGAGCCGTCGGCCACCGACTCGGCGTCCCCGGCCGCCTCCTCGGCGGCCTCCTCCTCGGCCAGCCACTCGACCTCGGCCTGCAGGTAGGGCGGGTCGTCCCCGACGACGACGTCGAGCAGGCGGAACCGCTCGCCGCCCACGGTCACGATCCGGAACCCGCCGTCGGGCTGCGGCTGGACCCGGCGCAGGCGCGCGACGCAGCCGATGTCGTAGAGCGCCGCGGCCGGGGCCACCCGCTCGACCTCCCAGCCCTGCCGGATCGCCACCACACCGAAGAACCGGTGGTCGTCGTGCTCGGGCAGGCTCAGCAGGTCGTGCATCAGCCGGCGGTACCGGGGCTCGAAGATCTGCAGGGGCAGGACGACCCCGGGGAACAGCGGCCGCCCGAGCGGGAACAGCGGGATCAGCTCACCCATCCCGGCAAGACTACGGCCCGCGACCGGGTCGGCCGGTCCGGCGCCCGGGTGCGGCCCGGCGGCTCCGGGACCGCTGGCTACGCTGAGAACCCCTGGTACCACGCGCCCGAACCCCGGAGGCACCCCGTGCTCGCACGCATCGACCTGCGCGGAAACGCCCTGCCCGGAGTCCGCGAGCTCGCCGGGCTGCTGCCGCGGGCCGCCACCGACATCGACTCGGTGCTGGCCACCGTCCGTCCGCTCTGCGAGGACGTCCGCGTCCGCGGGGCGCAGGCCGTCCGCGAGATCACCGCGCGGATCGACGGCGTGGACGCCGAGGACTTCGCCGTCCCCCAGGAGGCGCTGGACAGCGCGCTGGCCGAGTGCGACCCCACCCTGCGGGCGGCGCTCGAGGAGGCCATCTCCCGGGTGCGGAAGGTGCACACCGACCAGCAGCGCACCGACGTCACGACCCAGGTCGTCCCCGGCGGCACCGTGATGGAGCGCTGGCTGCCGGTCCGCCGCGTCGGCCTCTACGTGCCCGGCGGCCTGGCGCCGCTGCTGTCCAGCGTCGTGATGAACGTGGTGCCGGCGCAGATCGCGGGCGTGGAGTCCATCGCCGTCGCCTCCCCGCCGCAGCGCGACAACGGCGGCCTGCCCGACCCGGGCGTCCTGGCGGCGTGCGCGCTCCTCGGCGTCACCGAGGTCTACGCCGTCGGCGGGGCCCAGGCCATCGCCGTCTTCGGCTACGGCGCCGGGTCCTGCGAGCCGGTCGACATGGTCACCGGCCCGGGCAACATCTACGTGACCGCGGCCAAGCGGCTGCTGCGCGGCCTGATCGGCATCGACTCCGAGGCCGGTCCGACCGAGGTGGCCATCCTCGCCGACGACACCGCCGACCCGGCGCACGTCGCCGCCGACCTGATCAGCCAGGCCGAGCACGACCCGCTGGCCGGCGCCGTCCTGGTGACGCCGAGCGAGGAGCTCGCCGACGCCGTCCTCGCGCTCGTGCCGGGCCAGGTCGCGGCGACCAAGCACTCCGACCGCATCACCACCGCCCTCGACGGCACCCAGTCCGGGATCGTGCTCGTCGACGACGTGGAGGCCGGGCTGCGCGTCGTCGACGCCTACGCCGCCGAGCACCTGGAGATCCAGACCCGCGACGCCCGCGAGGTGGCCATGCGGGTGCGCAACGCCGGCGCGATCTTCGTCGGCGCCTGGTCGCCGGTCTCGCTGGGCGACTACGCGGCCGGCTCCAACCACGTGCTGCCCACCGGCGGGTGCGCGCGTCACCAGAGCGGCCTGAGCGTGCAGTCGTTCCTGCGCGGCATCCACGTCATCGAGTACGACGAGCAGGCGCTCGCCGAGGTGGCGCCGCACATCGACGCCCTGGCCGGGGCCGAGGACCTGCCCGCGCACGCCGCCGCGGTGCGGATCCGGCAGCGGTCGTGACCTCCCTGGACGAGCTCCCGCTGCGGCCGGAGCTGCGCGGCCGCACGCCCTACGGCGCCCCGCAGGTGCCGGCGCGGCACCGGCTCAACACCAACGAGAACCCCCACCCGCTGCCCGACGAGCTGCTCGCCGACCTCGGCACGGCGCTCGGGCACGCGGCGCTGGAGCTCAACCGGTACCCCGACCGCGACGCCGTGGCGCTGCGCACCGACCTGGCCGCCTACCTGACCCGCACCAGCGGCGAGGCGGTCGAGCCGGCGCAGGTATGGGCGGCCAACGGCTCCAACGAGGTGCTGCAGCAGATCCTGCAGGCCTTCGGCGGGGCCGGGCGGACCGCGCTGGGGTTCACCCCGTCGTACTCGATGCACCCGATCATCTCGGCGGGCACCGGTACCGGCTGGGTCGACGGGCACCGGTCTGCGGACTTCACCATCGACACCGAGGCCGCCGTCGCGCAGGTGCGCCAGGTGCGGCCCGACGTGGTGTTCGTGACCAGCCCGAACAACCCGACCGGCACCGCGGTCGACCTCGCGACGATCACCGCGCTGTACGACGCGACGTCGGGCGTGGTCGTGGTGGACGAGGCGTACGCGGAGTTCGCCCGCCCCGGCACGCCCTCCGCGCTGACCCTGCTGCCGGGCCGGCCGCGGCTGATCGTCAGCCGCACCATGAGCAAGGCGTTCGGCATGGCCGGGCTGCGGCTGGGCTACCTGGCCGCCGACCCCGCGGTGGTCGACGCGATCCAGCTGGTCCGGCTGCCGTACCACCTGAGCTCGCTGACCCAGGCGGCCGCGCGCGCGGCGCTCGCGCACACCGACGCCCTGCTGGCGACGGTCGCGGCGGTCATGGAGCAGCGGGACCGGATCGTCGCCGCGCTGCCGGGCATGGGGCTGACCAGCGTCGCCAGCGACGCCAACTTCGTGCTCTTCGGGCACTTCGCCGACGCGCCCGCCGCCTGGCAGGCGCTGCTGGACCGCGGCGTCCTGGTGCGCGACGTCGGCCTGCCCGGCTGGCTGCGGGTGACCGCGGGGACCGCCGAGGAGACCGACGCCTTCCTCACCGCGCTGGGTGAGGTCGCGCCTGACCTGCGCACAACTCTGGGAGACTGACGGCATGACCCGCACCGCACGCGTCGAGCGACAGACCAACGAGACCAAGCTCGTCGTCGAGCTCGACCTCGACGGCACCGGCACCAGCTCGATCAGCACCGGCGTGGGCTTCTACGACCACATGCTGACCGCGCTGAGCAAGCACAGCGGCATCGACCTGACCGTGCAGGCCGACGGCGACCTGCACATCGACGCGCACCACACCGTCGAGGACGTCGCGATCGCGCTGGGCCAGGCGTTCGCCGAGGCGCTGGGCGACAAGCGCGGCATCACCCGCTACGGCGACGCCACCATCCCCATGGACGAGGTGCTCGCGCAGGCCGCCGTCGACCTGTCCGGCCGGCCGTACTTCGTGCACGCCGAGCCCGAGAACATGACGCCGATGATCGGCCCGGACTACCCGACCAGCCTGACCAAGCACGTGCTGGAGTCCTTCGCGTTCAACGCGCGGATCAGCCTGCACGTGCGGGTGCTCTACGCCGGCCGGGACGCCCACCACATCGTGGAGGCGCAGTTCAAGGCGCTGGCCCGGGCGCTGCGCGCCGCCGTCGCCATCGACCCGCGGGTCACCGACGTCCCCTCCACCAAGGGCGCGCTGTAACCGGTGAACTCAGGTCTGGCCCTGCTCCTGCTGGGCGGCTTCCTGCTCGGCGGCGCGTGGAGCATCTGGCGCGCCGACTCCGACACCGACGGCCGCACGGGCCCGCAGGTCGTGTTCGCGCTGATCCTGCTGGTCGCGGCGCTGCTGGCGAGCGCGTCGGGCATCCTCCGCATGGTCTGAGCCGGGCGTGCGCACGCCCGCCGAGGAGCGCTTCCTCGGGATCGTGACGGCGGACCCGACCGTCCGGGCGGTGCTGGACCGCGCCCCGGCCCTCGGGCTGGGCGACTGGTGGCTGACCGCCGGCGTGCTCTTCCAGACGGTGTGGAACGAGCTGACCGGTCGCCCACCCGGCACCGGGATCCGCGACGCGGACTTCTTCTACTTCGACGCCGACACGTCGTGGGAGGCCGAGGACGCCGTCATCCGCGCCGGCGCCGAGCTCTTCGCCGACCTGCCTGTCCCGGTCGAGATCCGCAACGAGGCGCGGGTGCACCTCTGGTACGAGGCGAGGTTCGGCGTGCCGGCCGAGCCCTTCCACGACTGCGCCGACGCGATCGACCACTTCGCCGCCGTCTGCTGCTGCTACGGCGTCCGCGTGGACGGCTCCGGTGGGCCCGAGGTGTACGCGCCGCACGGCTACGACGACCTCTTCGGCCTGGTGGTGCGCCCCAACCGGCGGCTGGCGCCCCGGCACGTCTTCGAGGCGAAGACCGCCCGCTGGCAGCAGCAGTGGCCCGAGCTCACCGTGCTGCCGTGGGACGACGCGCCCGCGCGCTGACCACGCCCCCCGCTCGCCCGTGCTCAGCCGGCTCGGGTGGTCACCTGTTCGTCGGTGGGGCGGGGGAGGACGAGGACCTCGGTGCCGTCGGGGCGCCGGGTGCGCCACCGGCCGTCGGGTTGTCGTGCCACCCGGAAGCCGTGGTGGACCTTGGTGTGGTGCCGCTCGCAGAGCAGGCCTGAGTTCTCCAGCGAGGTGTCTCCGCCGTCGGCCCAGTGGACGAGGTGGTGGACGTCGCACCAGTGGCTGGGGGCGTCGCAGCCTGCGAAGACGCAGCCGCCGTCTCGGGCCTCGACGGCGCGGCGGAGGTGGTGGGGGACGACGCGGTGGGAGCGGCCGAGGTCGAGGGGCTGGCCTTCGGGGCCGAGAACGATGCGGGTGACGGTGCTGTCGCAGGCCAGCCAGCGGGCGCGGGCGGCGGAGACGGTGGCCCCGAAGCCGAGGGTGGCGGCTCCCGGGCCGGTGCCGGGGTCGACCAGGTCTGCGATGGGGATGGTGACCACGGCGTGCGGCTTGGAGGTGCGCAGGACCGGCAGATGGCCGGCGGCGAGCTGGTTGTCGCACAGCTGCACGAGTGCGTCGGCCTGCTGCTGGGCGCGGGTTCTCGTGTCCCCGGCGGGGCGGGAGGCCTGCAGGATCGACTCGATCGCGGCCTGCACCTTCTCCCCGCCCACCGCATCCAGTTCCAGCCGGCCGGTGAGGGAGCCGTCGGCGTGCTTGGCCCAGCTCAGCGACCGCTGCTCGGTCGGGTCGGGCTCGGCACCGTCGGGGTCCAGCCGCGCGAGGTAGTGCGCGACCGCCGTGCGCAGCTGCGGGTGGAACTGGGTGCTCGCAATCTCGGCCAGCAGCTCGTCGATCCCGGCGAGGTCCACGCCCTGCTCCGCGGCGGCCACCCGGTTCCTCTCCGCCGCGACGGGCGCGATGACCCCGACCGCCTCGGCCGAGAGCGCACCGGCGGCGAACGCCGCGGCCACCGCCGGCAGGTGCTCCAGCGCCCGCCCCGTGCGCACCAGCGCGTTCGCCGCAGAGGCGGAGAACCGGGCATGCCCCCGGAGCCAGGACTGCATCGAGGCCTTGCCGTCGACCTCCGCGGCGTCGGCCAGCTCGCACTGCCGCACCATGCGCGCCACCTCGGCGTCCAGCCGGTTCTTCAGCACCAGCAGACCACCGAGCCGCTCCAGCGGAGCCAGGCCGAACATGCCGTCGAGCCGCTCGCCCGAGAGCTCGTCGAGCACCGACTCCAGCGCCTCCACGACACCTCCCGGGCGACTCGAACGCATGTACGAATCCTACCGGGAAGAGTCGTCGAACGCACCATGAATCTCCAGGTCAGCGGCTCGTCCACTGGTGCCGCGCGGCCCTTGAGGGGGGACCCTTCGTCGGTCGGACGACCAGAGCCGACCCTGCCGGACCGTCGGCTAGGTCACGCCCGCTCCCCGGGAACACCGCGGACCCCTCCTGCGCTGGTCGGTAGCGTGGCAGGCGTGAAGAAGGTGGCGGTCCTCGACTACGGCTCGGGCAACCTGCGCTCGGCGGAGCGTGCCCTGCAGCGCGTCGGTGCCGACGTCACGGTGACCTCCGACATGGACACCGCGCTGGAGGCCGACGGTCTCGTCGTCCCCGGCGTCGGCGCGTTCGCCGCCTGCATGACCGGTCTGGACGCCGTCCAGGGACGGCGCATCATCGGCCGCCGCCTCGCCGGCGGTCGCCCGGTCCTGGGCATCTGCGTCGGCATGCAGATCCTCTTCGAGCGCGGTGTCGAGCACGGCGTCGACGCCGAGGGCTGCGGCGAGTGGCCGGGCGTCGTCGAGCAGCTGAAGGCGCCGGTGCTGCCGCACATGGGCTGGAACACCGTCCAGGCGGCCCCGGGCAGCACGCTGTTCGCCGGGCTCGAGGACGAGCGCTTCTACTTCGTGCACTCCTACGGCGTCCGCGAGTTCCCCCTCGGCCAGGACGGCGACTCGCCGCTCGCCCCGCCCAAGGTGACCTGGGCCGAGCACGGCGACCGGTTCGTCGCGGGCGTGGAGAACGCCGCGCTCTCGGCCACCCAGTTCCACCCCGAGAAGAGCGGCGACGCCGGCGCCCAGCTGCTGACCAACTGGCTCGGCACCCTCGACTGACCGGGCCGCGCCTCCCCGTAGCGGGGCGCGCCCTCACCTAGGGTTCCCGCGTCCTGTCACGGTGCAGCCCAGGAGGCCGGCGTGCCCGCTCCGCGTCCACCCCGCCCGGACGTCCGGCCGGGGCGTCTCGCGGGCCTGCTCACCGTCGCCGTCCTGCTGGCGCTGACCGCCTGGACCGTGGTGGGCCTGCAGCCGCCGGACCCGCGGCCGGCCGACGCCCCGCCCACCGAGTTCAGCGCCGAGCGCGCCTTCGAGCACGTCCAGCGGGTCGCCGCCGGGGTCCACGTGACCGGCAGCCCGGAGAGCGACGAGGTCGTCGACGGGCTGGTCGCGACGCTGACCGGGCTGGGCCTGGACACCCGGGTGCAGTCAGCGGTGGGCGCGCGGCAGGGGAGCGCGGGAGAGGTCCGCATGGCCCGGGCGCGCAACGTCGTCGCCGTCCTCCCCGGGACCGACCCCACCGGCCGGCTCTACCTGATGGCCCACCACGACTCCGTGGAGGCCGGGCCGGGCGCGGCCGACGACGCCGCCGGCGTGGCCGCACTCCTGGAGTCCGTCCGCGCGCTCACCGCGGGACCGGCGCCGCGCAACGACGTCGTCGTCGTCCTCACCGACGCCGAGGAGGCCTGCCTCTGCGGCGCCGACGCCTTCGTGGCCTCGCACCCGCTGGCCGGGGGCGGCGTGGTGCTCAACTTCGAGGCCCGCGGCACCACCGGGCCGCCGATCATGTTCGAGACGTCGCTGGGCAACGTCGACCTGGCCGCCGTGTTCGCCGACACCGCGCCGCACCCGGTCGGCAGCAGCTTCGCCGTCGAGGTCTACCGCGCGCTGCCCAACGACACCGACTTCAGCGTGCTGCTCGACGACGGTGGCTTCACCGGCATGAACACCGCCTTCATCGACGGCGCGGCGGCGTACCACACCCCGCAGGACACCCCCGAGCGGCTGGACCGCGCCAGCCTGCAGGCCATGGGCGACAACGCCCTCGCCCTGGCGCGGGAGCTGGGCGGCCGCGACCTCGCGGCCCTGGCCGCGCCGGCCGCCGGGGACGCCACGTACTTCCCGCTGCCCGGCCTGCTCGTGCGCTACCCGGACTCGTTCGTCCGGCCGCTGGCGGGAGCGGCGCTGGTCGCCGTCGCCGGGCTGGCCCTGGCCCTCCGCGCCCGCGCCGTCAGCACGTTCCGCCGCACCGCCGGCAGCGCGCTGCTGGCCCTGGTGCCGCTGGCCCTCGGGCCGCTGGCCGCGCAGGGGCTGTGGGCGCTGCTGGTCGCCGTGCGCCCCGGCTACGCCTCGATGCTCGACCCGTGGCGGCCGGGGTGGTTCCGGCTGGCCGCGGTCTCCCTCGTGCTGGCGGTGGTGCTGCTCTGGTACGTCCTGCTGCGCCGCCGCGTGGGCCCGGCGCCGCTGGCCGCCGGCGCGCTGATCTGGCTCGCCGTGGTGGCCGTGGTGCTCGCAGCCGTGGCGCCGGGCGGCTCCTACCTGGCGGCCTGGCCGGCGCTGGTCGGGGGGCTCACCGGGATCGTCGCCACCCTGACCACCTCCCGCGTGGTCCGGGTCCTCGCCGCGCTGCTGACCGGGGCGGCGGCGGTCCTGGTGCTGGCTCCGACCGCGGCGCTGTTCTTCCCGTCGCTGGGGCTGTCGCAGGCGACCACGCCGTCGGTGGTCGTCGTCCTGGCGGCGCTGGCGCTGCTGCCCGCCGTCGAGCTGCTCCTCCCCGGCCCGGACCAGCCCCGGCCGGCACGCCTGGCCGCGGCCCTGGTCCCGGTCGGTGCGCTCGCCGTCGCGGCCGCCTGCGCGCTCACCGGGCTGTCGGTCGACCGGTTCGACGCCGCGCACCCCGTCCCCAGCCGGCTGGCCTACCTCCTGGACGCCGACCGCGGCGAGGCGCGCTGGGTCAGCACCGAGACCACGCCGGGGGAGTGGACCGGCCGGTTCGTCGACGGTCCCGGCACCCTGGGCGCGGACTACCCGTACCTGGCCGGCCGCGACGTGCAGACCGGCCCGGCGGAGGCCGTGGACCTGCCGGCGCCGGAGGTGGCCGTGGTGTCCGACGCCGTGGTCGGTGGGCTCCGGGAGATCACCGTGCGGGTGACCCCACGGCGGGACGACGTCCGGCTCGTGGACCTCGAGCTGAGCGTGGACGGCGGCACCGTCGTGCGCGGCCGGATCGGCGGGCGGGCCTTCCCCGAGGGCGCCCTCGGGCAGGAGCGGCTGCGGGTCACCTTCCACGCGCCGCCGGCCGAGGGGCTGCAGGCGGCCTTCACCGTCGACGGCGAGGGGGCGGTGCGGCTGCGGGCCACCGACGCGGGCGACGGGCTCTCCGGCCTGCCCGGCTACCAGCCCCGGCCCGAGGGCGTCGACGTCGCCGGGACGCACGGCGCGACCTGCTGCTGGTCACGGGGATGACCGAGCTCGGCTGAGCGGTCACCACCTGCCGCGGTGCACGACCTCGTCGACGCCGCGGCGGCCGCGCCGCAGCGACGGCGAGCGCTTGTCCTCCGTGCCCGGGTAGCCGACGGACACGCAGCCGACCGGCCGGTACTCCGGGGGGACGCCGAACGCCGCCCGGAACGCCTCCACCCGCTCGGCCGGTACGCCGAAGAAGCAGGCACCCAGCCCCTCGTCGACCGCGGTGAGCAGCATCAGCAGCGAGGCCATGCCGGCGTCGACGTCCCAGTACGGCACCGGCCAGCGCGCCTCGTCGCGGTCGGTCCACCCCTTGTCCGGCTCGGCGTACCGGTCCAGGTAGGCCGACTTGTTGGCCAGCGGCACGACCAGCAGCGGGGCGCGGCGCATCCGGGCCAGCCAGCCGTCGCGCGCCCCCGTCGGGTGGGCGGGCGCCGGCGCGGTGGCGGCCCAGAAGCGGTCGCGCTCCTCGGGCGTCTCCAGCACCAGGAAGGCCCACCCCTGGCTGAACCCGGCCGACGGCGCACGGATCGCGTGCTCCAGCAGCCGGTCGCGGACCTCCGGCGGCACCGGGCGGTCGGGGTCGTAGTCGCGCACCATGCGGCGACGGCGGACGACGTCGGCGAACTCCACGGCAGCAGCCTGCCGCACGGGCGGCCGGCGGGCTCAGACCGTCCGGCCGAGACGGGCCAGCAGCCGGGTGGCCCGGTCGGCGTCCTCGGGGACGTCGACCGCCGGCCGGCAGATGCCGTCCATGTACAGGGCCGGCCCGAAGCTGTCCGCGCCCGCCTCGATCCGGTCCAGCTCCGCGGCGGTCAGGCCTGGGTCGGCCCCGACCGCGGTGGCGATGTCCCACCGGTGCACGACCATGTCCCAGACGTAGAACTGCTCGAACGCGGCGCCGACCGTCGTCGGCCCGAAGAAGCCCTCGAACCCCGTCGCCGGGACGGCGTCGTCGGCCAGGGCGCCGGCCACCCGCCGGGCGTGGCCGCGCCAGGCGGCGGCCGGGTCGGGGAGGACGTCCGGAGCGGGGCCGAGGTCGACCCCGTGCGTGCCGAGGAAGTCCCGCTGCGTGCTGACCAGGTGCCCGACGACGTCCGCGACGGACCAGCCCTCGCACGGCGACGGGGTGGACCAGGCGTCGGCCGGCAGGGCGTCGAGGATCCCGGTGAGGGCGCGGTCGCTGGTCTCGAACTGCGAGGCGGTGTGGTTCATGCGCCAGAACGTAGGGACGTGCGGCAGGCTCGGTCTTGATGAAACCCGACAGCCGCCGTACCCGGCCCGACGTCATCGAGCGGGCCCACCTCAAGGACCCCGACGACGCGTCCCACGTCATGCACCGGTACCCGGCGCCGATGGAGTTCGACGGGTTCCTGCAGCGCTTCTGGATCCCGGTGTGGTCGGTGCCGCCGGGCCTGGAGGCGCCCCAGCGCGTCCTCCAGTACCCCGTGGCGCTGGTCGTGGTGGCGCAGGACTACGCGCGCTTCTACGGCGTCGTCCCCGGCCTGTCGACGACGACGCTGAGCGGTGCCGGCTGGGCGTTCGGCGTCATGTGCGCGCCGGCCGCCGGCGCGCTGATCGCCGGTGGCCCGATGAGCGCCTACACGGACCGGCACGTCGACGTCGCCGACGTCCTGGGCGTGGCCGGCGAGGAGCTCACCGCCCGGGTCCGGGCCGCGATGGCGACCGACCCGCACGCGGCGGAGTCCCACGCCGTCGGCATGGCCGCGTTCGGGGACGCGCTGCGGCCCCTGCTGCCGGTCGACGACGACGGCCGGCTGGTCAACGAGGTCGTGGCGTTCGTGGAGGGCGACAGCGAGGTGACCCGGGTGGCCCAGGTGTGCGAGCGGTTCGGCCTCTCCGAGCGGGCGCTGCAGCGCCTGGTCCACCGCCGGCTCGGGCTGACCCCGAAGTGGCTGATCCAGCGCCGTCGCCTGCAGGAGGCGGCCGAGCGGCTGCGCGACGGGTCGGCCGCGCTGGGGGAGGTGGCGGCCGTCCTCGGCTACGCCGACCAGGCCCACTTCACGCGCGACTTCGCCCGCGTCACCGCCATGACACCCGGCCAGTTCGCCGCGCGGCACGCGCCGGGGCGCTGACCCGGTCAGCGCGGCGCGACGTCGACGACGGCCTGCACCAGCTCCTCACCGTCGAGCAGCACGAGGTCGTTGTGCCCGGCCCCCGGCACCTCGACGAGGGCGTGCAGCCGCCCGGCGGCCGCGGCCACCCGGCGGCTCTGCGCCGGGGGCACGATCGTGTCGGCGGTGCCCAGGACCACCGTCGTCGGGACGTCGAGGCGGGCGACCTGCTCGGCCACCGGGTAGCGGTCGCGCAGCAGCAGCCGAACCGGCAGGAACGGGTAGTGCTCGCTGCCCACCGCCGCGAGGTCGACGAAGGGTGACCGGAGCACCAGCCCGGCGGGTGGGTGCTCCACCGCGAGGGCGGTGACGACGGCGCAGCCGAGGCTCTCGCCCAGGTAGACGAGGCGCTCCTGCGGCACGCCCGCCTCCTCGACCAGCCACGCCCGTGCCGCCCGCACGTCCAGGCCCAGCCCCGCCTCGTCCGGGCTGCCGGGGTTGCCGCCGTAGCCGCGGTAGTCGAACAGCAGGACGGCCAGCCCCGCCCGCCCCAGCGCACGGGCCAGCAGCGCGCGGTGCTCCCGGTTGCCCCCGTTGCCGGCGGCGACCAGGACGGCGGGGGCGTCGGGCGAGGGACCCGGGAGGAACCAGGCGCCGAGCCGCAGCCCGTCGGCGGTGGTCAGCACCACGTCGCGGCCGCCGTCGAGGACGGTCGCCGCCGCGGGCACCGGCCCGTCGTCGGGCAGGTAGACCAGGCGGCGCTGGAACGCCCACAGCAGTCCCACGAGGACAGCACACACGAGGCCGAGCACCAACGCCGTCCGGAGCAGCCGACGCAGCACACCGGAATGGTCCCGGACGGCCGGCGGTCCGGCGCCCGGGAGCTGGCTCCGGGCCCCGGATCGGCGGTCCCTAGGCTTGTCGTCGTGCCGAAGCTGCAGCTGCTCCCCGCCGTCGACGTCGCCGACGGCCAGGCCGTCCGTCTCGTCCAGGGGGAGGCCGGGAGCGAGACCTCCTACGGCGACCCCCTCGAGGCGGCCCTGCAGTGGCAGCGCGACGGCGCCGAGTGGGTGCACCTGGTCGACCTGGACGCCGCCTTCGGCCGCGGCACCAACCGCGAGCTGCTGGCACGGGTCGTCGGCGAGCTGGACGTCGACGTCGAGCTGTCCGGCGGGATCCGGGACGACGCCTCGCTGGAGGCCGCGCTGGCCACCGGCTGCCGGCGGGTCAACCTGGGCACCGCCGCCCTGGAGTCGCCCGAGTGGTGCGCCCGGGCGATCGCGGAGCACGGCGACCGGATCGCCGTCGGGCTGGACGTGCGCGGCACCCGGCTGGCCGCCCGTGGCTGGACCAAGGAGGGCGGGGAGCTGTACGAGACCCTCGCCCGGCTGGACGCCGAGGGCTGCTCGCGCTACGTGGTCACCGACATCACCAAGGACGGCACGCTGCGCGGCCCGAACCTCGACCTCCTCCGCGAGGTCTGCGCCGCCACCCCGCGGCCGGTGATCGCCTCGGGCGGCGTCAGCTCCCTCGACGACATCCGCGCCCTGGCCGGGCTGACCGCGATCGGCGTCGAGGGCTCCATCGTCGGCAAGGCGCTCTACGCGGGCGCGTTCACCCTCCCCGAGGCGCTGCGGGTGACCGAGGAACTGGCGTGACCGTCATCCGGCTGGGCAGCGGGGCACCGTGGGAGGCCCTCGTCGGCTACAGCCGGGTCCTCGTCCGGGGCGACACCGCCTGGGTGAGCGGCACGACCGCGGTCGTCGACGGCGCGGTCGCCCACCCCGGGGACGCCGCCGCGCAGACCCGGCTGGTGCTGGAGACGGTGGAGCGGTCCCTCGAGCGCGCCGGCTTCGCCCTGCACGACGTCGTCCGCACCCGGATCTACGTCACCGACATCTCCCGCTGGGAGGAGATCGGCCGGGTGCACGGGGAGTTCTTCGGCGACGTCCGCCCCGCGACCACGATGGTGCAGGTCGCCGCGCTGATCGACCCCGAGATGCTGGTCGAGATCGAGGCGGACGCGGTGCGGGAGGGGGCGGCGTGAGCCTCTCCGTGCGCGTCATCCCGTGCCTGGACGTCGACGCCGGTCGCGTGGTGAAGGGCGTCAACTTCGTCGACCTGCGCGACGCGGGCGACCCGGTGGAGATGGCCCGGGTCTACGACGCCGAGGGCGCCGACGAGCTGACCTTCCTCGACATCACGGCCAGCTCCGGCGACCGCGAGACCACCTACGACGTCGTCCGGCGCACCGCGGAGAGCGTGTTCATCCCGCTCACCGTCGGCGGTGGCGTGCGCAGCGTCGACGACGTCGACAAGCTGCTGCGCGCCGGGGCGGACAAGGTCGCGGTGAACACCGCCGCCGTCGCCCGGCCCGAGCTCATCGCCGAGATCGCGCACCGCTTCGGCAGCCAGGTGCTCGTGCTGTCGCTGGACGCGCGCCGCACCCGGGACGGCGCAGTCACCGACTCGGGCTTCGAGATCACCACCCACGGCGGGCGCCGGGGGACCGGCCGCGACGCCGTCGAGTGGTGCGTGCAGGCCGCCGAGCTCGGGGTCGGCGAGATCCTGCTCAACTCGATGGACGCCGACGGGACCCGCGCCGGGTTCGACACCGAGCTGGTCCGCCAGGTCCGCCGGGAGGTCCGCGTCCCGCTGATCGCCAGCGGGGGAGCGGGGGCGGTCGAGCACTTCCCGCCCGCCGTGGAGGCCGGCGCGGACGCCGTGCTGGCCGCGAGCGTCTTCCACTTCGGCCAGCTGCGGGTGGGCGACGTCAAGGCCGGGCTGGCCGCCGCGGGTGTGCCCGTCCGCCAGGGGGCGGACACCCCGCGACGCTGAGCGTCAGGCGGTCCGGCGGTGCAGTGCGGCGCTGCTCGCCATCACGAACAGCGAGAGCCCGGCCTGCACCCAGGTCCACCAGCCCACGGGCGTGTGGCCGGCCAGCGGGCAGATGATGGTCATGACCGCCATCAGCGCGCCGGCCACCAGCCCGAGGCGAGCGGCGTACCGGCTGCCGCGCCACAGGGCGACGACCGCCGCGACGATCGAGCCGACCGCGGCGAGGTCGATCGGCAGCTGCCACAGCGCGTAGTGCACCTCGCCGGTCGGCATCGGCTCGACGGCCGGGCAGGCGATCCAAGCCAGGGCGAAGGCCACCGCCAGCGCCTGCTGCCCGGTCGTGCGGCCGCTGCGCGCGGGCGGCGCCGGCCAGTGCGGCGGAGCGGACGCGTAGGTCGCCACGCCCGCCACCTCTGCCGGACCGGTCGCCGCCGCCGGTGGGACCACGGCCGCGGCGGGCTCCACGGGGACCGGCAGCGGGGCCGGCGCAGGGCCCGCGGGCGTGGTGCCGGGAGCGGCTGACCGGTGGTCGGCGAGGGACATGGCCGCACCGTAGCGCCGTCGGCGCCCCGGGACGAGCAGGTTCCGCCACGGGTCCCCCCAGGGCGGTGGGTGCCGGTCGCGACGCGGCAGGCATGCGGCCGGCTGTCCACCGGGGACCGGTCGCGGGAGGAGCGCGCCCACGTCCCGGTCGGCTGGCCGGGACCGTCGGCGTCAGGCGGTCGTCACCCGGGCGACGTCGCGGCGCCCGGAGGCCCAGAGCAGGAGCTCCAGCGGGTCGCCGGTGACCGTGCGGCCCCCGGCGCCCAGGCGCTTCTCCGCGCCGGGGACGTCGCTGCGCCGCAGGACGAGCCCGCGCCGCCCGGAGACCCGGCGTGCCATGACCGTCGCCGCCGACCAGATCTGGTCGCGGTCGGCGGAGGAGAGCTCCCGCGGCTCCCACCCCGGCCGGGCCCGGCGCACGTCCTCGTGGTGGATCGCGTACTCGGAGACGTTGAGCAGCCGGGCGAGGGCGGGCCACGCCATCGGCGCCCAGGCCGGCGGCCCGGACCGGACCTGGCCGACCACCTCGGGGTAGGGGGTGGAGGTGCGCAGCCGGTCCTCCACCCTGTGCGACCACCAGCCCAGCCGCTCCCCGCCCGGCACCATCTCCAGGCCGTAGCCCGGCAGCGCGTCGGGCCGCCGGTCGCGGACGGCCAGGTGCGCGGCCAGGTGGGCGGTCGTCCACCCCTCGCAGCAGGTGGGCGCGTCGGGCCCGACCTCCTCGAGCAGGTCGGCGAGCGCGGCGCGCTCGCGCTCGGGCAGGGACCGCGGAGAGGCGCTCACCCGGCGAAGCTACCGAGCGCCGCCGTGCGGCGACACCCGAGCGCCCTCAGCGCCCGCGCTTCCCGGTCAGCACCGTGTAGGTGTGCTCGCCGGGCACCACCGGCAGGGTGAGCCCCGCTCGGTCCACCGTCGCGCGCACCGGGCGGCCGTCGCGCAGGACCGTCGCGCCCCTCGGGAACTGCCCGGCCAGGAGGACCCGGCCCTCGCGGTCGGCGGTCGCGACGACGGTGAGCTCCTGGCCCGGGTCCAACCGCGCGCGGGCCAGGTCCAGCGACGCCCTGCCGACGTTGGTCAGCCGGAGGTCGAGCCGGTTGGCCACCGGGATGCGCGGCGACTCGCCCCACGAGCGGTTCACCTCGGTGTAGGGCAGCACGCCGCCGACGACGCCCGCGCCGGTGCCCGGCGAGCTCGGCGCGTCCCCGCGGCCGAAGCCGTGGCTGAACGCGTCGACCAGCGCCTTGGCCGGCAGCGTGCCTCCCGAGCCGGCACCGGGCGCGGTGGACCCGGGCCGCACGCCGGAGACCCAGTACGCGTGGTCGTGCACGAGGCCCAGCTCGGCGTCGTCGGCGGCCGGGACGTAGCCGAAGGAGACGTGGTGCGGGTCGCGGTCGACCCGCGACTCCCCGAGGAACTGCGTCGCGACCGGGATGTCGTAGCTGCGCAGCGCGAGGGCGAAGTGGTCGGCGCCCGGGACGGTGACGAAGCGGTAGCGGTAGCCCAGCTGCTCGAAGCCGCGGACGCCCACCTCCGGGGCGCCGACGTTCTGCGCGCGGGGACCGACGATCGGGACCAGCTGGTCGCCGCCGGCCGCGACGTTGAGGTAGGGCAGGTTGCGCGCGTTCTCCAGCCAGAGGTTCGACAGGGTCTCCACGCCGCCGGTGGGCGGCGCGGGCGGGAGCCAGATGCCGTCCCCGGGCGGGCCGACCGTGGTGAAGGCGCGGCCGAACAGGTCGGGGTAGAGCGTGCCGAGCCGGTAGGTCGCGTAGCCGCCCATCGAGTAGCCGCTGATCGCCGTCCGGTCGGGGTCGAGGGTGAAGTGCCGGGCGACGTCGTTCCACATCTCGAAGACGTCGTACTCGGCCTCGTGCTGGTACCAGCCGTCCGGTCCGCGGGACAGCGAGGTGGCCACGATGTTCTGGCGTGCCTCCCCGATCTGCTGGACGCCGGTCGAGCCGTTGTACTGCCAGTGCTGCTGGCCGAGGGAGTGCAGGGCGAGCGTGAGGCCGGTCCGGGTGCCGGGCCGGTAGCCGCTGGGGACGTAGAGGCTGTAGGGCTGCAGCTGGCCCCCGTACTGCGGGAACGCGGCGTCGAGGTCGCGCCCCTCGGCCAGCGGCAGCCGGCTGGGGAAGATCCGGATCGTCGTGCCGGTCGCCGGCACGGTCGTGCGGTCCCGCTCGGCGGCGAGCGCCGCGAAGTCGATGTCGCGGGCGTAGCGGGTCGGCTCGTCCCCGGTCAGGGCCGGGGCCTGCGCCGTGTCCGGCGGGGTGTTGGCGCCCGTCACCGGCTCGTCGAGGCGGAACCCCAGGTTGAAGATCGCGTTGGGCGCGGGGTCCAGCGCTCCGGCGCCCCCGGGGCTGTCGGCGTCGGCGACCGGCTGCGGGCGCAGCCACCCGCCCGTCGCCCGGTCGTACAGGCCGGCCGCCAGGGTCGCCCGCCACGTGCCGCGGGGGTCGCTGACCGTGCGCGGCACGGTGACCGTCACCTGGTTGGCCCTCAGGTCGGTGTGGACCTCCACCTTCCGGGTGCCCCGCAGCCCGCCGTCCGGGGCGAAGGAGGCGAGCTCGGCGCCGGTGCCCCAGACGGTGAGCACCTCGTCGGTCCCGGGGAACGGCGCACCGGGGTCGCGCGGCAGGGTGGCCGTCCCGGTGGCCGCGTCGCGGTCGGTGTCGAACGCGACGGCGAGGATCGTCGAGTCCTTCTGCAGCAGCGTGTTGAGGGTGAACCGGTAGGACACCCGGTCGCGCTCCGGCGCGATCCGGAACTCCACCAGGTCGGCGGCGTTGCCGCCGTACCGCGCCCGGTCGGTCGGGTAGGTGATGTCGCCGACGCGCTCGACGAGGGAGCCGGGCGGGAGCCCGCCGGTGTCGGAGCCGTAGTCGTCGAAGAGGTGGTCCTGGTACAGGTACTCGCCCCCGACGTAGGCCTCGTGCCCGGAGACCAGGAGCGGCTGGGCGCGGAACCGCCGGTCGCGGTTCTCCAGCTGCGGGGCGGCCGGCGCCGGCGCGTACAGCACGTCGGGCCCGGGGCGCGCCCCGCTCGGGACGGCCGGCAGCGACCCGGCCGCCGGGTCCTGCCCCGGACGGCGCTGGTCACCGGTGGCCGAGGCGGTGCCCGCGGGAACCATGGTCAGGGCGACGAGCGCGGCGCAGCCCACGGCGAGGAACCCTCTGCTCATGCCGACCCAACGAGCGGGGCGGCCGGGAGTTGCGACGCGCGTCACATCCGGTCGGCGGAAGGGGAACAAGCGGGTGCGGGCGGCTGTTGGGCCCAGTTAGCACGCCTAAGGAACCTGGCATGCTGGTCGTGCCGCCGAGCCCGAGGAGTGCCGTGTCCCGCCGCAGAGACGCCGTCGTGCGGCGGGGGTTGCGCCACATCGGCCGGGCCGTGCGGGAGCAGCCGGGCATGTTCACGCTGGCCCTGCTGGCCAGCAGCCTCTACGGCGCCATGACCGTCGCCAGCGCCTGGGTGATCGGCGAGGTCACCGACCGGGTGCTGCTGCCCTCGTTCGACGACGGCGTCACCACGGCCTCGGCGCTCACCCTCGCCGCGCTGGCCATCATCGGCGTCGCCGTCCTGAAGATCGTCGGCATCCTGGGGCGGCGGCTGTTCGCCGGCGTCATGAGCTACCGGCTCCAGGCGGAGTACCGGCGCCGGGTGACCGGCCAGTACCTGCGGCTGCCGCTGTCCTGGCACCAGCGGCACCCGACCGGTCAGCTGCTGTCCAACGCCAACTCCGACGTCGAGTCGGCCTGGTTCTTCGTCGCCCCGCTGCCCTTCGCCTGCGGCGCGCTGGTCATGATCGCGATCACCAGCGTCGCGCTGGTCCTCACCGACCCGCTCCTGGCGGTGGTCGGGCTGGTCGTCTTCCCGCTGGTCTTCGTCGCCAACATCGTCTACTCGCAGGTCATGAGCCCGCGCATGCAGCGGGCGCAGCAGCTGCGCGCCGAGGTCAGCGAGATCGCGCACGAGAGCTTCGACGCCGGGCTCGTCGTCAAGACGCTGGGCCGCGAGGACGGCGAGACCGCCCGCTTCGCCGTCCGCGCCGACGAGCTGCGCGACGGCCTGGTCGCGGTGGGCCGGGTGCGCGGGCTCTTCGACCCGATGATGGAGGCGCTGCCCAACCTGGGCACGCTCGCCGTCCTGCTCATCGGCGCCGGCCGCGTCGCCGACGGCGCCACCGACGCCGGCGAGCTGGTCTCCGTCGCCTACCTGTTCACCCTGCTGGCGCTGCCGATCCGGGCCATCGGCTGGGTCCTGGCCGACCTGCCGCGCGCCCTGGCCGGCTTCGACCGCGTGACCCCGGTGCTCGAGGCGACCGGCGAGACCCCGCACGGGCCCGACGCCGCCGCGGGGACGCCCGGCGGGGCCGCGGTCGCGCTGCGGGACGTCGGGTTCGCCTTCGAGGGGGCGGAGCAGGCCACGCTGCACGGGGTCACCTTCGACGTCCCGGCCGGCCGCACCGTGGCCGTCGTCGGCCCGACCGGGTCGGGGAAGTCGACCCTCGCCGGGCTGCTCGTCCGGCTGGTGGACCCCACCGACGGTGCGGTGCTCCTCGACGGCGTCGACCTGCGCCGGCTGCGCGAGGGCGAGGTGAGCGGCCAGGCCGCCTTCGTCGCGCAGAGCGCCTTCCTCTTCGACGACACAGTGCGCGACAACGTCACCCTCGGCGGCCCCTACGGCGACGACGACGTGTGGGCCGCGCTGCGGGTCGCGGCCGCCGACGGCTTCGTCTCCGCGCTTCCCGACGGCCTCGACACCCGGGTGGGGGAGCGGGGGGCCTCGCTCTCCGGTGGCCAGCGACAGCGCCTGGCGCTGGCCCGCGCCGTCGTCCGCAGGCCCCGGCTGCTGGTCCTGGACGACGCGACCAGCGCCGTGGACCCCGCGGTCGAGGCCCGGATCCTCGACGCCCTGCGCGGCAGCGACACCCCGACGACGGTCGTGGTGGTGGCCTACCGCCAGGCCACGATCGCGCTGGCCGACGAGGTGGTCTGGCTGGAGGACGGGCGGGCCGTGGCGCGGGGGACCCACGACGAGCTGCTGGCCCGGGTGCCGGGCTACGCCGCCCTGGTGCGCGCCTACCAGCAGGCCGAGGTGCCGGCATGACCGGCGGGCTGAGCGCGACCGCCGCCCGGACCGAGGGCAGCCTCGCCACGCTCCGGCGCGGGCTGCGGATGATGCCGGAGTTCCGGCGCGGGCTGCCGGCGACCTTCGCCCTCGCGCTGCTGGCCACCACCGGCCGCGTCGTCGTCCCGATCTCGGTCCAGCAGGTCATCGACCGGGGCCTGGGCGCCCCGGGCGGGCCCGACCTGGACCTGGTCCGCACCGTCGTCCTGCTGTCCGCGGTGGTCGTCGTGGTGACGGCGGTCGCCGTGTACCGGATGAACGTCCGGCTGTTCCGCACCACCGAGACCGCGCTGGCCAACCTCCGGGTCCGTGCCTTCCGGCACGTGCACGACCTGTCGATGCTGCACCAGCAGGGCGAGCGGCGCGGGTCCCTGGTCTCCCGGGTCACCAGCGACGTCGACCAGCTGTCGGTCTTCATGCAGTGGGGCGGCGTCCTCGGCCTGGTCAGCGTGGGGCAGCTCCTGGTCGCCACCGTCGTCATGGCCGTCTACTCGTGGCAGCTGACCCTGCTCGTGCTGGTCTGCTTCGTGCCGCTGGCCATCGCCGTCCGCGCCTTCGCCCGCCGCCTGGTCGTCGTCTACGGGGTGGTCCGGACCCGGGTCGGCGACGTGCTGGCCGCCGTCGCGGAGTCCGTCGTCGGCGCGCCGACCGTGCGCGCCTACGGCGTCCGCGCGCGGACCGCGGCGCGCATCGACGCCGCGATCGCCCGGCACTACCGGGCCCAGGTCGACGCCCAGAAGGTGACCGCGGCGGTCTTCGTCAGCGGCGAGTTCGTGGCCGCCCTCGCCAACGCCGCCGTCGTGGTCGTCGGGGTGCTGCTCGGCCTGGCCGGCGACATCACCGCCGGCACCCTCGTGGCCTTCCTCTTCCTCGTGACGCTGTTCGTGGCTCCGGTGCAGACGGCCAGCGAGGTGCTCAACGAGGCGCAGAACGCCGTGGCCGGCTTCCGGCGCGTCCTCGACGTGCTCGACACCGAGCCCGACGTCCGCGACCCCGCGGTCGCCACGCCCGACCGCGCCCGGCAGCTGCCCGACGGCCCGCTCGGCGTCCGCTTCGAGCACGTGGCCTTCCGGTACGCCCCCGGTGCCCGGCCGGCGCTGGACGGCGTCGACCTCACCATCGAGCCCCGCCGCCGCGTCGCCGTCGTCGGGGAGACCGGCTCGGGCAAGACGACGTTCGCCAAGCTGGTCACTCGGCTCATGGACCCCACGGGCGGCCGGGTGCTGCTCGGCTCGGACGCCGGTGGCTGGGTGCCGCTGACCGACGTGGCGTTCGCCTCGCTGCGCTCGCGCGTGGTGATGGTCCCGCAGGACGGCTTCCTCTTCGACGCCTCCGTCGCCGAGAACGTGCGCTACGGCCGGCCCGGCATGACCGACGACGAGGTCGCCGCCGCCTTCGACGAGCTCGGCCTGCGCGGCTGGGTCGAGGGCCTGCCGGCCGGCGTCGCCACCCCGGTCGGGCAGCGCGGCGAGTCGCTGTCGGCGGGGGAGCGGCAGCTGGTCGCCGTCGCCCGCGCCTACGTGGCCGACCCGCACCTGCTGGTGCTGGACGAGGCCACCAGCGCGGTCGACCCGGCGACGGAGCAGCGGCTCACGCGGGCCCTCGACACGCTCACCGCCGGCCGCACCACGCTGACCATCGCCCACCGGCTGTCCACCGCCGAGCGGGCCGACGAGGTGCTCGTGGTCGACGCGGGCCACGTGGTGCAGCGCGGCCCGCACGCCGAGCTGGTCGACGCCGAAGGGCCCTACGCCCGGCTGCACGCCTCGTGGCGCCGCTCCTCGGCCGGGGAACCGGAACCGGCAGGTCTCACCCCCTAGGCTGCGCGCGTGCAGCCGTTCGAGGTCCCGCGGACCGCGGTCCGCCGCCGTCCGCCCGCGAGCGCGGTGGTCGCCGCGGTCCTCGGCATCCTGAGTGCCGTCGTCCCGGCGGTCGTCGGGTTCCTCGCGCTGGCGTTCTCGACCGAGGACGACGTGCTGGCCCTGGTCGTCGGGGTGCCGCTGACACTGGTCGTCTGGCTGCCCTCGGCGCCGGGCTGCTCCTGGCGGGCCGGTCCTGGCTGGTGCTCGGGCTGCCCGCCGCAGCGATCGCCGCGCTGATGTGGGCCGGCACGCTCCTCGGGGGCATCGGCGGCGGCCCCTACGGCTTCGGCCCCCTGTCGGTCCTGGTGCCCACCCTGGTGGCCGTGCTCTGCGCCCTGCCGTCCACGCGGGCCTGGGTCGCCGCGCGACGGGGGACTCGCCCGGGAGGGGGGACGCGCGACCCGGGCCAGGCCCGCTAGCGTCGGCGGATGTGAGCACGAGCACCGGCTTCGAGGCCGACGTCGTCGTTGTGGGTGCGGGGCTGGCCGGTCTGGTCGCCACCGCCGAGCTGGCCGACGCCGGCAAGCGGGTGATCCTGGTCGACCAGGAGCCCGAGCAGTCCCTGGGCGGTCAGGCGTGGTGGTCCTTCGGCGGGCTCTTCCTCGTCGACTCGCCCGAGCAGCGCCGCCTGCGGGTGCGCGACTCGCTGGAGCTCGCCCGCCAGGACTGGTTCGGCACCGCCGGCTTCGACCGGGAGAGCGACCACTGGCCGCGGCAGTGGGCCGAGGCCTACCTGCAGTTCGCGGCGGGGGAGAAGCGGTCGTGGCTGCGGTCCCAGGGCATCGGGTTCTTCCCCATCGTCGGCTGGGCCGAGCGCGGCGGGTACACCGCCACGGGCCACGGCAACTCCGTGCCGCGCTTCCACATCGTGTGGGGGACCGGCCCCGGCATCGTCGCGCCCTTCGCCCGCCGGGTGCGCGAGGCCGCCGAGCGCGGCCTGGTCCAGCTGCGCTTCCGGCACCGGGTCTCCGAGCTGGTGGTCAGCGACGGCGCGGTCACCGGCGTGCGCGGCGCCGTCCTCGAGCCCAGCGACGTCGCCCGCGGCGAGGCCAGCTCGCGCACCGAGGTGGGCGAGTTCGAGCTCACCGCCCAGGCCATCGTCGTCACCTCCGGTGGCATCGGCGGCAACCACGAGCTGGTCCGCCAGAACTGGCCGGCCCGTCTCGGCCCGGCACCGCAGCGGCTGCTCTCCGGCGTGCCCGCCCACGTCGACGGCCGCATGCAGCAGGCGACCGTGGCGGCCGGGGCCAGCATGGTCAACAGCGACCGCATGTGGCACTACACCGAGGGCGTCGCCAACCACTCGCCGGTGTGGGCGCAGCACGGCATCCGCATCCTCCCGGGGCCGTCGTCCCTGTGGCTGGACGCGACCGGGCAGCGGCTGCCGGTGCCGTTGTTCCCCGGCTTCGACACCCTCGGCACCCTGGCGCACATCGGGCAGACCGGCCACGAGCACACCTGGTTCGTCGCCACGAAGAAGATCGTGGAGAAGGAGTTCGCCCTCTCGGGGTCGGAGCAGAACCCCGACCTCACCGGCAAGGACATCAGGCTCCTGGTCAACCGGGCGCGGGCCGGGGTCGCCGCGCCCGTCCAGGCGTTCCTCGACCGCGGTGAGGACTTCGTCGTGGCGGCGACGCTGCCCGAGCTCGTGGCCGGCATGAACCGGATCACCGGCGGCACCCCGGCGCTGGACCTCGCGCAGGTGGAGCGGGAGATCGTGGCGCGCGACCGCGAGGTCGGCAACGCCTTCACCAAGGACCTGCAGCTCACCGCGATCCGCGGCGCCCGCAACTACCTCGGCGACAAGCTCATCCGCGTCGCCCCGCCGCACCGGCTGCTCGACCCCGAGGCCGGCCCGCTCATCGCCGTCCGGCTCAACATCATCACCCGCAAGACCCTCGGTGGGCTGGAGACCGACCTGTCCGGCCGGGTGCTGCGCCCCGGGGGCGAGGTGTTCCCCGGGCTGTACGCCGCCGGTGAGGTGGCCGGCTTCGGCGGGGGCGGGGTGCACGGCTACCGCTCGCTCGAGGGCACCTTCCTCGGCGGCTGCCTGTTCAGCGGACGGGTGGCCGGGCGGTCGCTCGCGGAAGCCCTGTGAGCGATCCCTGGTCCGACCCCTCGGCCCCGGCGGACCCGCCGTACGCCGGCCCACCGCCGACGGCGCCGCCGCCGGGGCACGGGGCGGCGCCGCCCGGGTACGGCCCGCCGCGCGGGTACGGCCCGCCGCCGCCCGGCTACGGGCCGCGCCCGCCCTACGGCCCGCCGTACGCGCCGCCGCCGTACGGGCCGATGCCCCACGCCCCCATGCCCTACGCCCCGATGCCCTACGGGCCGAACCCCTACGGTGCCGGCCCCTACGGCGCGCCCCGCCCGCCCGGCCGCCCGGGGACGGTCGTCGGTGCCGCCGTGCTGGCGTTCATCCAGGCCTCGGTGGTGCTGGTCGCCTCGCTGTACGTGTGGCTGACCGCCGGGGTCCTCGAGGGCCTCATCGAGGAGAACCCCACCGGCGCGCCCGCGCCGGCGTACGAGTTCGCCGAGCTCGGCAGCACCCTCGGCGTCGTGCAGCTCCTGTCGGTCGTGCTGCTGGTGGCCGGCGGGGTCATGGTCCTCGCCCGGCGCGCGCAGCTGTCCTGGGTGGTGCTCGTCGCCGCCCACGCGGCCCAGGTGCTGATCGCGATCTACTGGGCCGTCCGGCTCGAGGCGATCCTCGGCCGGGTGGAGGACGTCGGCGGCGTGCTGGCCGTGTTCGCGCTGTTCTTCGCCGCGCTGCCGGTGGTCTCCCTGGGCCTGCTGCTGTTCGGCTCGGGGCGCCGCTGGTTCACCGCCGCGCAGGGCTGAGCCGGCAACACGGCAGACTGGCGGTATGCCCGCCGTCCCGCCCCCTGCCCCGGCACTCGACCCGCAGGTCGCCGCGCTGCTGCGCCACGACCCGTCCGGGCTGGTCGCCGCCGTCGTCCAGCAGCACGACACGCTCGAGGTGCTGATGGTGGCCTGGATGGACGACGAGGCGCTCCGCCGCACCCTCACCACCGGCCGGGCCACCTACTGGTCGCGCAGCCGCAACGAGTACTGGGTGAAGGGGGAGACCTCGGGCAACCGGCAGTGGGTGCGCGAGGTCCGGGTCGACTGCGACGGCGACGCGCTGCTCGTGCTGGTCGACCAGGAGGGCGCCGCCTGCCACACCGGCGAGCGGAGCTGCTTCTACCGGGAGCTGCCGGCGGTCCCGGGGGTGCGGTCGTGAGGTTCGGCGTCACCACCCCGAGCCGCGAGGAGTTCGCGGCCCTCGACGCGCCCGTCCTCCCGGTGACCCGGCGGCTGCTCGCCGACGGCCAGACCGCGGTCGGCATCTACCGTGCGCTGGCCGGCAACCGGCCGGGCACCGTGCTGCTCGAGTCCGCCGAGCAGGGCAAGCGCTGGGCGCGGTACAGCTTCGTCGGCGTGCGCAGCGCCGGGGTGCTGACCGAGCGCGAGGGGCGCACGCAGTGGCTGGGGGAGAACCTCCCGGGCCTCACCGACGACCTGCCCGAGGACCCGCTGGACGCCGTGCGGGTCATGGCCCGCCGGCTGCGCTCCCCGCGCACCGAGGGCCTGCCGCCGCTCACCGGCGGTCTCGTGGGCTACCTCGGCTACGACGTCGTCCGGCGGCTGGAGCGGCTGCCCGAGACGAGCACCGACGACCTCGGCATGCCCGAGCTGGCAATGATGCTGGTGACCGACCTCGCCGTGGTGGACCACAGCGACGGCTCGGTGCTGCTCATCGCCAACGCCCTCCGGGGCGGGGGCGGCTACGACGACGCCGTCGCCCGGCTCGACGCGATGGCCGCGGCGCTCACCGGTGCCGCCGCGCCCACCGTGGCGGTGTTCGAGCGCGCGGACGCCCCGCCGGTGCGCAGCAACCTGGCGCCGGGGGAGTTCGAGGCCGGCGTGGAGCGGGTCCGCGAGCACATCCGCGCCGGTGACGCGTTCCAGGTGGTGCTCTCCCAGCGGTTCGAGCTGGCCACCGACGTCGACGCGCTCGACCTGTACCGGGTGCTGCGGGCGACCAACCCCTCGCCGTACATGTACCTGCTGCGCTTCGCCGGGCGGGAGACGCCGTTCGACGTCGTCGGCTCCTCGCCGGAGGCGCTCGTGACGGTGACCGGGAGCTCGGCCGTGGTGCACCCGCCGGCCGGTACGCGCCCGCGCGGCGCCACGCCGGAGGAGGACGTGCGGCTGGCCGAGGGGCTGCTCGCCGACCCCAAGGAGCGGGCCGAGCACGTGATGCTGGTGGACCTGGCGCGCAACGACCTCGGCCGCGTCTGCGTGCCGGGCAGCGTCGAGGTGCCCGACTTCATGCGGGTCGAGCACTACAGCCACGTCATGCACCTGGTCTCCACCGTCGCCGGCGAGGTCAGCGCCGGCTGCGACGCCCTCGACGTGTTCGACGCGACGTTCCCGGCGGGCACCGTCTCGGGTGCGCCCAAGCCGAGCGCGATGACGATCATCGAGACCCTCGAGCCGACCCGGCGGGCCCTCTACGCGGGCACCGTCGGCTACGTCGACGCCAGCGGGGACCTCGACATGGCGATCGCCATCCGCACCGCCGTGCTGCACCAGGGCCGGGCGTACGTGCAGGCCGGCGCCGGTGTCGTGGCCGACAGCGACGCCGCGACCGAGGAGGCCGAGACCCGGCACAAGGCGCGGGCGGTGCTGTCGGCGATCGCGACGGCGGAGAGCCTGCGGGACCTCTCGTGAGCGAGCAGCAGGGCGCCGACCGGCGCGGGCTGACCGTCGCCGTCCTGGGCGCGGCGGGCGCGGGCGCGCTCGCCCTGTCGGCGGCCGCCCAGCGCTGGGCGGCGGTGACCGCCGCGCGACGCGCGCCGCTGCCACCGGTCACCGGGGAGCTCTCCGGCAGCGACGCCGCCCCCCTGGTGACCGCGGCCGGTCTGGTGCTGCTGGCCGCCGCCGTGGCGCTGCTCGCGGTCCGGGGCGTGGGGCGGGCGGTCGTCGGGCTGCTCACCGCGCTGGCGGGCGGTGCCCTCCTGTGGTCGGCCGTGCGGGTCCTCGGTGGGGGCGTGGCCGACGCGGCCGAGGACCTCCCCGGCATCGGCGGCACCGGCGTCACCTCCGTCGACGTCGACCTCTCGCCGGCCTGGCCGGTGCTCGCGCTGGTGGCCGGACTGCTCGGGGTGGCGGTCGGCCTGCTGGCCACCCTCCGCGGCCGGGCCTGGCCGGCGATGGGCCGTCGCTACGAGCGCACCGCGGCCCCGGCGGTCGCCCGCACGGACGAGGAGCGCGCGCAGGAGGCGTGGAAGGCGCTGGACCGCGGGGACGACCCGACCGTCGACCCCGCCGGGGACCGCACCGGGCCGCCGTCGGCCCGGGGGAACGGCCCGGACGTATAGCGGAACCGCGGGGAGCCGGGGCGCCGGCCCCCGGACCGGGAGGGTCACGGCGCCCTTCTAGAGTGGGTCGACCATCCGCGGGGGCGGGTACCGACGTGCGAGAGGCAGGGACGCCGTGAACGTTCTCGACGAGATCGTCGCCGGCGTCCGCGAGGACCTCGCGGCGCGCGAGGCCGCCATGCCGTTCGAGCAGGTCAAGGCCGCCGCCCAGGCCGCCCGCCCGGCGCTGGACGCCCTGGCTGCGCTGCGCGCCCCCGGTGTCGGGGTGATCGCCGAGGTCAAGCGCCGCAGCCCCTCCAAGGGCGACCTGGCCGACATCGCCGACCCGGCCGAGCTGGCCCGCCAGTACGCCGCCGGTGGCGCGCGGGTGATCTCCGTGCTGACCGAGCGCCGTCGCTTCGGCGGCTCGCACGCCGACCTGGCCGCGGTGCGCGCCGTCGTCGACGTCCCGGTGCTCTGCAAGGACTTCATCGTCAGCAGCTACCAGGTGCACGAGGCCCGGGCCCACGGCGCGGACGTCGTGCTCCTGATCGTCGCGGCCCTGGAGCAGAACGTGCTCACCGGCCTGCTGGAGCGGGTGGAGTCCCTCGGCATGACCGCGCTGGTCGAGGTGCACACCGAGGCCGAGGCCGACCGGGCGCTGGACGCCGGCGCGTCGGTGATCGGGGTCAACGCCCGCGACCTGACGACGCTGCAGGTGGACCGGTCCACCTTCGAGAAGATCGCTCCCGGGCTGCCCTCGGAGGTCGTGAAGGTCGCCGAGTCCGGCGTCCGCGGCCCGCACGACCTGATCAGCTACGCCGCGGCCGGTGCCGACGCCGTCCTGGTCGGCGAGGGCCTGGTGACCGCGGGGGACGCCCGCCAGGCGGTGGCCGACCTGGTGACGGCCGGCTCGCACCCCGCCACCCCGCGCACCACCCGGTGACTCGGGGCAGGGCCGGGAGTCAGACCCCGTCCAGGTCCTGCCTGCTGACGAGGGCGGTGACACGACGGAGCCGCGCACGCACGTCGTCGGTCAGCTCGTCGACGACGAGGGAGACGCCGAGGAAGTCCGCTCCTGACCGTCGGACGAGGCCCGCCGCCGCCTCCGCCTGGCTGCCGCGCTCGGCCCAGTCGTCGACGAGGAGGACCCGCGCACCGGGGCGGAGGACCTCCTGCATGCGGAGGTCGTGCGCGACGCCCCGGTAGTCCGGAGCGGAGGTCGTGTCCAGCGTCGGCCCGGGCAGGCTCCCGGCCGCGCCCTTGCGGACGCCGACGAAGCCCGCCCGCAGCGCCACGGCGACCGGTGCCCCGACCACGAAACCGCGCGCCTCGATGCCCACGACGTGCGTGACCCCGGCCCCGGCCCACGGCGCGACCAGCCCGGCGACCACCTCCTGGAAGGCGGGACCGTCGGAGAGCACCCGCCAGATGTCCGCGTGCCCGCCGACCCATTGGAAGGTCTCCAGGACCGCACGCCGGCCCGCGTCGCTCACGGGCACGACCGTAGCGAGGGAACCGCCGGTGCCCGGGCCGCCGCCGTTCTCGCACCGATCCGGGAACGTGGCGGTGACCCCTGCGCCGCTCGCGGGGCGGGACGCGGGACACTAGGCCACATGACGACCACCAGCCCGCCGCAGACCGGAGAACTCCAGCTCCCGGCGCGCCCGGGCTGGCCGGACGAGACCGGGCACTTCGGGGTCTTCGGCGGCCGCTTCGTCCCCGAGGCGCTGATCGCCGCGCTGGACGACCTGACCGCCGCCTACGAGGAGATGCGGGTCGACCCGGCGTTCCTCTCCGAGTTCGCCCGGCTGCAGCGCGACTACACCGGCCGCCCCAGCCCGGTGACCGAGGTGCCGAAGTTCGCCGAGCACTGCGGCGGCGCGCGGGTGCTGCTCAAGCGCGAGGACCTCAACCACACCGGCTCGCACAAGATCAACAACGTGCTCGGGCAGGCGCTGCTCACCAAGCGCATCGGCAAGACCCGCGTCATCGCCGAGACCGGCGCCGGCCAGCACGGCGTGGCCACCGCGACCGCGGCTGCCCTGATGGGGCTGTCCTGCACCGTGTACATGGGCGAGGAGGACACCCGCCGGCAGGCCCTCAACGTCGCCCGCATGCGGCTGCTCGGCGCGGAGGTCATCCCGGTCACCACCGGCTCCCGCACGCTCAAGGACGCGATCAACGAGGCGTTCCGCGACTGGGTGACCAACGTCGAGACGACGAACTACGTGTTCGGCACCGTCGCCGGGCCGCACCCCTTCCCGGCCATGGTGCGCGACTTCCAGCGGGTCATCGGCGACGAGGCCCGCGGCCAGGTGCTCGAGCGGGAGGGCCGGCTGCCCGACGCCGTCCTCGCCTGCGTCGGCGGCGGGTCGAACGCCATCGGCATCTTCACCGCCTTCGTCCCGGACGAGGGCGTGCGGCTGCTCGGCCTGGAGGCCGGCGGCGACGGCGTCGACACACCCCGGCACGCGGCCACCATCACCGGCGGCACGCCGGGCGTCCTGCACGGCGCCCGCTCCTACCTGCTGCAGGACGAGAACGGGCAGACCATCGAGTCGCACTCGATCAGCGCCGGTCTGGACTACCCGGGCGTCGGCCCCGAGCACTCCTACCTGCACGACATCGGGCGGGCCGAGTACCGGGCGGTCACCGACGCCGAGGCGATGGAGGCCTTCGCCCTCCTCTGCCGCACCGAGGGCATCATCCCGGCGATCGAGTCCGCCCACGCCCTCGCGGGGGCCGTGAAGCTGGGGCAGGAGTTGGGCCCGGACGCCCTGCTGCTGGTGAACCTCTCCGGCCGCGGCGACAAGGACGTCGAGACGGCGTCCCGCTGGTTCGGCCTGGGCGACCGCGAGGAGGTCGACCCGGGCCCGGGCCTGGACACCGACCAGCAGCCCACCGAGGGCGCGGTCAGCAACGACGAGGCCGTGGCGGGCCCGGACGCAGGGGAGACGGCGTGACCACCAGCAAGGCGGCCGAGCGCATCGGCGCGGCCAGGGCCGAGGGGCGGGCGGCGCTCGTCGCCTACCTGCCGGTGGGCTACCCCGACGTCGACACCTCGATCGCCGCCATGGTGGCCGCGGTCGAGGCCGGGGCCGACATCGTCGAGATCGGCGTCCCCTACAGCGACCCGGGCATGGACGGCCCGGTGATCCAGGAGGCGGTGGACCGCGCCGTCCGCGCGGGCGTGGGCATCCGCGACGTGCTGCGCGCCGTGGAGGCGGTGGCCGACGCCGGCGCCGTGGCCATGGTGATGAGCTACTGGAACCCGATCGAGCGCTACGGGGTGCAGCGGTTCGCCACCGACCTCGCCGCCGCCGGGGGAGCGGGCGCCATCACCCCCGACCTGATCCCCGACGAGGCCGCCGAGTGGATCGCCGCGAGCGAGGCCGCGGGCCTGGACCGGGTCTTCCTCGTCGCGCCGTCGTCCACCGACGTCCGGGTCGCCAGCACCACCGCTGCCTGCCGCGGGTTCGTGTACGCCGCCTCCACCATGGGCGTCACCGGCACGCGGGCCACCGTGGGTGACGCGGCGGAGACGCTGGTCGCCCGGGCCCGGGCTGCCGCGCCGGACCTGCCCGTCTGCGTGGGCCTCGGGGTGTCGAACGGTGACCAGGCCGCCGAGGTGGCCTCCTTCGCCGACGGCGTCATCGTCGGCTCGGCCTACGTGCGGGAGATGCTGGAGGGCCGCGGCGCCGACGGCGTCCGCGCGCTGACCGCGGACCTCGCCGAGGGCGTCCGCCGGGCGGGGGTCCGGGCATGACCGTGCTCGCCGCCATCCCCAGCCCCACGCAGGGCGTCTGGGAGCTCGGCCCGTTCCCGCTGCGGGCCTACGCGCTGTGCATCGTGGCCGGGATCATCGCCGCGATCGTGCTCACGGAGAGGCGCTGGGTCGCCCGCGGCGGAGCCCCGGGCGACGTCCTCGACATCGCCGTCTGGGCGGTGCCCTTCGGCATCATCGGTGGCCGGATCTACCACGTGGTCTCCAGCCCGCGGCCGTACTTCGGCGAGGGCGGGGACCCGCTCCGGGCCTTCGCCATCTGGGAGGGCGGCCTCGGCATCTGGGGCGCCATCGCCTTCGGTGGCGTCGGCGCGTGGATCGCCTGCCGGCGCCTCGGCATCCCGCTGCCGGCCTTCGCCGACGCCCTGGCTCCCGGCCTGCTGGTCGCCCAGGCGGTCGGTCGGCTGGGGAACTGGTTCAACAACGAGCTGTACGGCGGGGCCACCGACCTGCCGTGGGCGCTGAAGATTTACGAGTGGGACGGCGGCCGTGCGGTCACCGGCGCCGACGGGCAGCCGCTGCTCCTGGGCACCTACCACCCGACGTTCCTCTACGAGCTGCTGTGGAACCTCGCGGCGGCAGCGCTGGTCATCTGGGCCGACCGGCGGTTCCGGCTGGGCCACGGCCGTGCCTTCGCGCTCTACGTGGCGTCCTACTGCGCCGGCCGGCTCTGGATCGAGCTGCTGCGCACCGACCCGGCGGAGACGTTCTTCGGCGTGCGGCTCAACGTCTTCACCTCGATCGTCGTCGGGCTGCTGGCCGTCGCCTACTTCCTCTGGCAGCGCGGGCGGCCGCGCGAGGTCGTCGACCGGTCCGACGTCGCCGCGGAGCGCCGGGACGAGGCCGTCGCACGCCGCTCCTCGGCGGCGCCCGTCACCGCGCGTGAGAACGATCACGAGCCGCCGGCCCCGACCTGACCCCCTGCGAGAACCCTGCTCCGGCCAGGGATCGCGGCGATCCCGCCAGCTTGGCGTGGCGTGTCTTCCGTCATGTCAGAGACGTGTTACGGCTGTGTACCCTTCCGCTTGACTCGCCAGCGATCCTGGCCGGGTCGTAGTGTCGGAACCGGGCCAGCGTCGCCCCGCGGACGACGGCTCGGTGACACCACCCCGCCGGGCTCGCACGCCAGGCTCGGCCCGGGGGATCTGTGTCCGGCCGACCCCCGGCGCTCCGCACGTGCCGCCATCTCCGCCGCCTTCGACCTCCGGCCGGGCCCTCGCCCTCCGTCCGCCCCTCACTCCCGAGGGGACGACGGTGCGCCGACGACGGGAGTGACTGTGACCGACCTTCCCGCCTCCGCCACCGACGGCGCCACGCGCCCCAGCGGTTCGGCTGTCCCGTTCTCGGCCGTGCCTGCTGCGCACGGTCTGTACGACCCGGCGAACGACAAGGACGCCTGCGGTGTCGCCTTCGTGGCCGACGCCCGGGGCCGCCGCACGCGCGCGATCGTGCAGGCCGGCCTGACCGCGCTGCACAACCTCGACCACCGTGGTGCCGCCGGTGCCGAGCCCAACTCCGGCGACGGCGCCGGCATCCTCACCCAGATCCCCGACGCCCTGCTGCGGGCCAGCGTCGACTTCGACCTGCCGCCGGTGGGCGAGTACTCGGTGGGCATCGCCTTCATGCCCGCCGACGCCGACGAGCGCGCCGGCCGGGTGGCCGACGTCGCCCGCCTCGCGGAGGAGGAGGGCCTGACCGTCCTCGGCTGGCGCGACGTGCCGGTCGACCCCGACGGCGCCGACCTCGGCCCCACGGCGCGCGCGGTCATGCCGCACTTCGCCCAGCTGTTCGTCGCCGAGACCATGGGCGCCCGGGCCGACGCGACGGCCTTCGGCGGCAACGTCGAGTGCCACGGCGTGACGCGCCTGGAGCGGCGCTCCTTCGTGCTGCGCAAGCGGGCCGAGCGGGCCGCCGTCGACGCCGGCAGCTCGCTCTACATCGCCTCGCTGTCCTCGCGCACCATCACCTACAAGGGCATGCTGACCACCGACCAGCTGCCGCTGTTCTTCCCCGACCTGCGCGACGAGCGCTACGAGTCGGCGATCGCGCTGGTGCACAGCCGGTTCTCCACCAACACCTTCCCGAGCTGGCCGCTGGCCCACCCGTTCCGCTTCATCGCGCACAACGGCGAGATCAACACGATCAAGGGCAACCGCAACCGCATGCGGGCCCGCGAGGCCAAGCTCGAGACCCAGATGTTCGACGGCCCGGCGGGCCCGGCGTCCGAGCTCGGCCTGGAGCGGATCTTCCCGGTCACCGCCAGCGACTTCAGCGACTCGGCGACCTTCGACGAGGTGCTCGAGCTGCTGCACCTGTCGGGCCGCTCGCTGCCGCACGCCGTGCTGATGATGATCCCGGAGGCGTGGGAGAACCACGACGAGATGGACCCGGCCCGCCGGGCCTTCTACCGGTTCCACTCCTCGATCATGGAGCCGTGGGACGGGCCGGCCGCGGTCTGCTTCACCGACGGCACCCTGATCGGCGCGGTCCTGGACCGCAACGGCCTGCGCCCGGGCCGCTGGTGGCACACCAAGGACGACCTGGTGGTCATGGCCAGCGAGGTCGGCGTGCTCGACATCCCGGCGGCCGACATCGTCGCCAAGGGCCGGCTGCAGCCGGGCCGCATGTTCCTCGTCGACACCGCCTCCGGGCGGATCGTGTCCGACGAGGAGGTCAAGGGCGCCCTGGCCACCGCCGAGCCGTACGAGGACTGGCTGCACGCCGGGCTGGTGCACCTGCCCTCGCTGCCGGAGCGCCGCCGCTCCCGGCCGAGCCACGAGTCCGTCGTCCGCCGTCAGCTGCTCTTCGGCTACACCGAGGAGGACCTGCGCCTGCTCGTCACGCCGATGGCGGCCACGGCCGCCGAGCCGATCGGCTCGATGGGCACCGACACGCCGATCGCGGCGCTCTCGGACCGCTCGCGGCTGCTCTACGACTACTTCGGGCAGCTGTTCGCCCAGGTCACGAACCCGCCGCTGGACGCCATCCGCGAGGAGCTGGTCACCAGCCTGGGCCGCACCTTCGGCCCGGAGCAGAACCTGCTGACGGCGTCCCCGGCGTCCTGCCGGCAGGTGCACCTGCCGTTCCCGGTCATCGACAACGACGAGCTGGCCAAGATCCTGCACATCGACGACGACGGCGACCTGCCCGGTTTCGCCGCGGTGCGGATCACGGGGCACTTCGACGTCAACGGCGGCGGGACCGCGCTGACCGAGGCGATCGAGCAGCTGCGCACCAAGGTCTCCAAGGCCATCGCCGCCGGGGCCCGGATCATCGTGCTGTCCGACCGCGACTGCGACGAGCAGCGCGCGCCGATCCCGTCGCTGCTGATGACCGCCGCGGTGCACCACCACCTGGTGCGCGAGAAGACCCGCATGGAGGTCGGCCTCGTCGTCGAGTCCGGCGACTGCCGCGAGGTGCACCACGTCGCGCTGCTGCTCGGCTACGGCGCGGCCGCGGTCAACCCGTACCTGGCGTTCGAGTCGATCGAGGACCTGATCCGCGACGGCGAGCTGACCGGCATCGAGCCGGCGCAGGCCGTCCGCAACGTGGTCAAGGCGCTCGGCAAGGGCGTCCTGAAGGTCATGAGCAAGATGGGCATCAGCACCGTCGGCTCGTACACGATGGCGCAGATCTTCGAGGCCGTCGGGCTGTCGAAGGACGTCGTCGACGAGTACTTCACCGGGACCTCCGCGCCCCTGGGCGGCGTCGGCATCGACGTCCTCGCCGAGGAGGTGGCCCTGCGCCACCGCCGCGCGTACCCCGAGAACCCGACCGAGCGGGCGCACCGCCGGCTGGAGACCGGTGGCGAGTACCAGTGGCGCCGCGAGGGCGAGGTGCACCTGTTCAACCCCGAGACGGTGTTCCTGCTCCAGCACGCCACCCGCTCGCGGCAGTACGAGGTCTTCGAGAAGTACACGCAGTCGGTCGACAAGCTGTCCGAGGACGCCGCCACGCTGCGCGGGCTCTTCACGCTCAGGACCGGCGTGCGCCCGCCCGTGCCGCTCGAGGAGGTCGAGCCGGCCAGCGAGATCGTCAAGCGGTTCAACACCGGCGCGATGAGCTACGGCTCCATCTCGCAGGAGGCCCACGAGACCCTCGCCATCGCGATGAACCGGCTCGGCGGCCGGTCCAACACCGGTGAGGGCGGCGAGGACCCCGACCGCTTCACGCCCGACCCGAACGGCGACCTGCGCCGCTCGGCCATCAAGCAGGTGGCCTCGGGCCGGTTCGGCGTCACCAGCGAGTACCTGGTCAACGCCGACGACATCCAGATCAAGATGGCGCAGGGCGCGAAGCCCGGCGAGGGCGGGCAGCTGCCCGGCGGCAAGGTCTACCCGTGGGTGGCCCGCACCCGGCACTCGACGCCGGGCGTCGGCCTGATCAGCCCGCCGCCGCACCACGACATCTACTCGATCGAGGACCTCAAGCAGCTCATCCACGACCTCAAGAACGCGAACAACGAGGCGCGGGTGCACGTCAAGCTGGTCGCCGAGGTCGGCGTCGGCACGGTCGCGGCGGGTGTGAGCAAGGCGCACGCCGACGTCGTCCTGATCTCCGGGTTCGACGGCGGCACCGGTGCGGCGCCGCTGACCTCGCTCAAGCACGCCGGCTCCCCGTGGGAGCTGGGGCTGGCCGAGACCCAGCAGACGCTGCTGGCCAACGGCCTGCGGGACCGCATCACCGTGCAGGTCGACGGGCAGATGAAGACCGGCCGCGACGTCATCGTCGCCGCGCTGCTCGGTGCCGAGGAGTTCGGTTTCGCGACCGCGCCCCTGGTGGTCTCCGGCTGCGTGATGATGCGGGTCTGCCACCTCGACACCTGCCCGGTGGGCGTGGCCACGCAGAACCCGGAGCTGCGGAAGCGGTTCACGGGGCGCCCGGAGTTCGTCGTCACCTTCTTCGAGTTCCTGGCCGAGCAGGTGCGCCACTACCTGGCCGAGCTGGGCTTCCGCTCGATCGACGAGGCCGTCGGCCACGCCGAGCTGCTGGACACCCGCAAGGCCGTCGGGCACTGGAAGGCCCAGGGCCTGGACCTCTCGCCGGTCCTGGTCGTGCCGGAGCTGCCCGAGGGCGCGCCGCTGCGCCGGGTCCGCGGGCAGGACCACGGTCTCGACGTCGCCCTGGACCAGACGCTCATCCAGCTGTGCGAGGGCGCGCTGCTCGACGCGCGGCCGGTGAGCCTCGAGCTGCCGGTCCGCAACGTCAACCGCACCGTCGGCACGATGCTGGGCTCGATGGTCACCCGCCGGTTCGGCGGCGAGGGCCTGCCCGACGGCACGATCGACCTCACCTTCGGGGGGTCGGCCGGCCAGTCGTTCGGCGCCTTCGTGCCCCGCGGCATCACCATGCGGCTGTTCGGTGACGCCAACGACTACGTCGGCAAGGGCCTGTCGGGTGGGCGGATCATCGTCCGGCCGTCCCGCGAGGCGCCGTTCCTGGCCGAGGACAACGTCATCGCCGGCAACGTCATCGGCTACGGCGCCACCAGCGGCGAGATCTTCCTGCGCGGCCGGGTGGGGGAGCGGTTCTGCGTCCGCAACTCCGGCGCGCTGGCGGTCGTCGAGGGCGTGGGCGACCACGCGCTCGAGTACATGACCGGTGGCCGGGCGGTGATCCTCGGGCCGACCGGCCGCAACATCGCGGCGGGCATGTCCGGCGGGGTCGGCTACGTGCTGGACCTGGCCCGGCACCGGGTCAACACCGAGATGGTCGACGTCGAGCCGCTGGACGGCGAGTCGTCGCAGTGGCTGCGCGAGGTCCTCGTGCGCTACGCAGCGGACACCGAGTCGACCGTGGCGGCCGCGCTGCTGGCCGACTGGGGCCGCTGGTCCGAGCAGTTCAGCGTGATCATGCCGCGCGACTACCGGCGGGCGCTGGAGGCACGGCGCGCCGCCGAGGCCGCCGGTATCGATGTGGATCGAGCAGTGATGGAGGCCGCACGTGGCTGACCAGACCGGTTTCCTGAAGTACGAGCGGGCCCTGCCGCCGCGTCGTCCGGTCGAGCTCCGTCTCATGGACTGGAAGGACGTCTACAGCCGGCGCGAGAACGGCGAGGACCCCCTCTTCCCGACGGCGGAGGTGCGCACCCAGGCCGCCCGCTGCATGGACTGCGGCATCCCGTTCTGCCACCACGCCTGCCCGGTGGCGAACCTGATCCCGGAGTGGAACGACCTCGCCCGCCGTGACGACTGGCAGGACGCCATCGAGCGGCTGCACGCGACGAACAACTTCCCGGAGTTCACCGGGAAGCTCTGCCCGGCGCCGTGCGAGGGCTCCTGCGTGCTGAACCTGCAGGAGTCGCCGGTCACGATCAAGCAGATCGAGTGGGAGATCATCGACCGGGCCTGGGACGAGGGCTGGGTCACCCCGCAGACCCCGGCCGAGCGCACGGGCAAGAAGGTCGCCGTCGTCGGCTCCGGCCCCGCCGGGCTGGCCGCCGCCCAGCAGCTGACCCGGGCCGGGCACGACGTCACCGTGTTCGAGCGGGCCGACCGCGTCGGTGGCCTCCTGCGCTACGGCATCCCCGAGTTCAAGATGGAGAAGTCCGTCCTGGACCGGCGGCTGGACCAGATGCGCGCCGAGGGCACCCGGTTCGTCACCGGGGTCGAGGTCGGGGGCAGCGCCGAGGCCGACCTGTCGGTCGAGCAGCTGCGCGGCGACTTCGACGCCGTGGTCCTCGCCGGTGGCGCGACCATCGGCCGCGACCTGCCGGCGCCGGGCCGCGAGCTGGCCGGCATCCACCTGGCGATGGAGTACCTGCCCTACGGCAACCGCCAGGCGATCGGCGAGCTCGACGAGCCGCCGATCAACGCCCGCGGCAAGCACGTCGTGATCATCGGTGGCGGTGACACCGGTGCCGACTGCCTCGGCACCTCCCACCGCCAGGGCGCGGCCTCGGTCACGCAGCTGGAGATCATGCCGGCGCCGCCGGACCGCCGGGACCAGGGCAGCAACCCGTGGCCGACCTACCCGATGATCATGCGCGTCTCCAGCGCGCACGAGGAGGGCGGCGAGCGCCTGTACTCGGTCAACACCGAGCGTTTCCTGGACGACGGGAACGGCCACGTGCGGGCGCTGCTGCTGCACGAGGTCGAGCGGGTCGAGGGCCGGTTCCAGAAGGTCGAGGGCACCGAGCGCGAGCTGCCGGCGGACCTCGTCTTCCTGGCCATGGGCTTCACCGGTGCGCAGACCGAGGGCCTGGTCGACACCCTCGGGGTCGAGGTCGACGGCCGCGGCAACGTCTCCCGCGACGGCGAGTTCATGTCCACGGTGCCCGGCGTCTTCGTGGCCGGGGACATGGGCCGTGGGCAGTCGCTGATCGTGTGGGCGATCGCCGAGGGCCGCGCGGCGGCCGCCTCCGTGGACACCTGGCTGACCGGCAGCTCCATGCTGCCCCGGCCGGTCACCCCCACGGCCGTCGCCCTGCGCTGACACCGCGCTCCCCGGGGCCGGGTCTACTGATCGGTAACACCGACACGTGGGACCCGGCCCCGGGTCGCTCCGCCACCGGGTTCGTCGTGGCACTAGCGTTATCGCCATGTCCCGCCGCGCGAAGATCGTCTGCACCCTGGGTCCGGCCACGAGCTCCGCGGAGCAGATCACCGCACTCGTCGAGTCCGGCATGGACGTGGCCCGGCTGAACTTCAGCCACGGCGCCCACGCCGACCACGCCTCCTCCTACCGGCTGGTCCGCGAGGCGTCGGACGCCACCGGCCACGCCGTCGCCGTCCTGGCCGACCTCCAGGGCCCCAAGATCCGGCTCGGCACCTTCGCCGACGGCCCCGTCGTCTGGGCGACCGGCAGCCAGATCTGCATCACCGTCGAGGACGTCGCCGGCACCGCCGAGCGGGTCTCCACGACCTACAAGAACCTTGCCAACGACGTCCGGGTCGGCGACCGGCTGCTCGTCGACGACGGCAACCTCTCGCTGAGCGTCGTGCGGGTAGAGGGGCCCGACGTCTTCTGCCTCGTCGTCGAGGGCGGGAAGGTCTCCAACAACAAGGGCCTGTCGCTGCCCGGCGTCGCCGTGAGCGTCCCCGCGCTGTCGGACAAGGACGAGGAGGACCTCCGCTTCGCCCTGCAGCTGGGCGTGGACTTCATCGCGCTGTCCTTCGTGCGCTCGCCCACCGACGTCGCGCTGGTCCGCGACATCATGCGGCAGGAGGACATCTACGTCCCCGTGATCGCGAAGCTGGAGAAGCCCGAGGCGGTGCGCAACCTCGACGCGATCGTCGAGGCGTTCGACGGCATCATGGTCGCCCGCGGCGACCTCGGCGTCGAGCTGCCGCTGGAGCAGGTGCCGCTGGTGCAGAAGCGCGCCATCCAGGCCGCCCGCGAGCGCAACAAGCCGGTCATCGTCGCCACCCAGATGCTCGAGTCGATGATCACCAACTCGCGCCCGACGCGGGCCGAGGCCTCCGACGTCGCCAACGCCGTGCTCGACGGCGCGGACGCGGTCATGCTCTCGGGGGAGACGTCGGTCGGCGCGTACCCGATCGGCGCCGTGCGCACGATGGAGCGGATCATCGACGCCGTCGAGAGCGACCACCTGTGGGTGCCCGAGGTGGCCCGCCGGTCCCGCTCCCGCTCCGGCGCCATCGTCCGGGCGGCGCGGGACATCGGCGAGTCGCTGGACGTCAAGGCGCTGGCGACCTTCACGCAGACCGGCGAGACCGCCCGCCGGCTGGCCGCGCTGCACCCGCGCCAGCCGCTCCTGGCCTTCACCGTGGACGCGCGGGTGCGCAGCCAGCTGGCGCTGTCCTGGGGTGTGGAGACGTTCCTGGTGCCGGCCGTCGAGCACACCGACGACATGGTCGAGCAGGTGGACTTCTCGCTGCTGTCCATCGGCCGGCTCAAGGTCGGCGACCGCGTCGTCGTCGTCGCCGGCAGCCCGCCGAACACCGTGGGCTCGACCAACCTGATCCGCGTGCACGAGGTGGGTACCGACTCGTGAGCCAGGGACGGGGCGACAGCCAGGCGGCCGCGCTGCTGGCCGTGCTCGACCTCGAGGAGCGCGACACCGACGTCTTCGTCGGCAAGACCCCGAGCACCGAGCGGCAGCGGATCTTCGGCGGGCAGGTCGCCGGGCAGGCGCTCGTGGCCGCCGGCCGCACCGTCCCGGCCGACCGCGGCGTGCACTCCCTGCACGCCTACTTCCTCCGCCCGGGGGACCCGTTCGCCGAGATCCGCTACGCCGTCGACCGGATCCGCGACGGGCGGTCGTTCACGACCCGCCGGGTGGTCGCCTGGCAGGAGCGCAAGGGCGAGGAGGTCGCGATCTTCGCGCTGACCGCCGACTTCCACGCGGGGGAGAGCGCGGTCGCCGAGCACAGCGCCCCGATGCCGGTGGTCCCCGCCCCCGAGGACGCCCTCGGCACCGCCGACGTCGTCGCGCGGCACGGGGACAAGGCCGCCTGGATGCAGGCGATGGGCAACGTCGTCGAGCAGCGCTTCCTGCAGGACCCGTTCTCGGCGCCGCCGAAGTCCCCGCCGCACACCGAGACCCGGACCTGGTTCCGGGTCTCGGGGAACCTCGGCGAGGACCCGGCGGTGCACGCCGCGGCCCTGACGTTCGTCAGCGACCTGACGCTGCTGTCCGCGGGGTTCGCCCGCCTCGGCGGCGGCTGGCCGGACTTCGCCGGGGCGAGCCTCGACCACGCCGTCTGGTTCCACCAGCCGGTGCGGGCCGACGACTGGCTCCTCTACGAGACCGACAGCCCGGCGGCGTCCGCCGGGCGGGCGCTGTGCTTCGGCAAGATCTGGTCCGCCGACGGCACGCACGTGGCCACGGTGGCCCAGGAGGGCCTCATCCGCCCGGCCGAGGGCTAGGTGTGATGACCAGGCACGTTGGTCGAGGACCTGTGATCACAGTGTCTGACTTGTAGATGGGCGAAGGCCTCCCGGTGTGGAGTGGAGCTGTCGAGGAACCGCTCCGCCACCAGAGGAGGCCTTCGTGG